>CAYSJO010000031.1:0-14192 GCA_964431285.1 uncultured Planctomycetaceae bacterium | reverse complement strand
CGAGTCGAAAGTCCAGTCCCGCGCCACGCCCTGGGCCGAAGAACGCAACAAAGCCCAGACCGGAGTGGACTGGCAGTTCACGACTGCCAAAGCCAGAACAAAACTCAAACGCCTCTACCCGAAAATTGAGACCTGACGGTCTACTAGTATTCCCACCCATTACTGGCGACATCCGGAGTGCGGCGAAGCAGTGGCGCACGCCAGTTGCCTGATTCAGAGCCCTGACTCAAGGTGTCACTCGTGAGCACGACTAATCCGGTCACCGCCGCCAAACTCAAGGCTGTCCCCGACTTCGCCCCAAAGAGCGGCCCGCTCGGCGAAGTCAATCAGGATTTCCACAACACCTACAACGCGCTGGTGGTCGACACCCAGCAAGATCTCGGCACTGAGATACCAGTCATCATTGCAGCCGGCGATGGCATCAAACTGCTGAACAACGGCACCGAGCATCACGAGACTTTTATTCCCGGGAATTACCACAAGGTCAAAGCGCTCAGCCATATCGCGTTCGGTCTGCAGCTGGCCCTGATGGCCAATGGCGACGGCCCTCTGACCGACACGACCACCGGCCGTCTTCGCCGCAAACTGACGATGATCGAGACTGCAGAGGATGATCTCCCGAACGAAGACCTGCCCACAGAAATCCAGATAGCCCCTGGGGAAGTCCTCAAGCGATGCCGGGTGACGACGGAGCAAACGCTGTCCGCCGGCAAAGTCGACGAACAGGCCGTGACAGCCTTTGCCCACGACGTCGCCCCCTGGCTGATGAAGAACGCTGCATACGTGTCGCGCCTGCAGCTCGACAGTCTGCATCAAGTCGTCTCAAGCTGGCGCGAACAGCTCGGCGAATCCAAATGGCAGAGCGTGTACGTCATCGTCTGCGGCACGCACCAGCCGCGTTACCGCGAGGCCAGCAAACAGTACTCCCAGCGCATCCTGCACCAGGTGGAAAGCGAGGACGCGGACGGCGAAGACCGCGTTCTCTATGCCGAGGGTGTTTTCGACACCCACGGAGCCAAAGACCTGCTGGCCCGACAAATCATCGATCAGCGAGCATCAACAATGTTCTTTGGAGACCGCCACCGCCTCCAGGAAGATCTGTTGGCAGACGCCGCGACCGCGTATTTGAAAGAGTTGCTGCCCGACTGAAGGAGTCCGCCGATTCGCGAGGCACACGTCCGAATTCGATCAGAGAATGCGTCCGGGACCGATAAGGAACTCAGCAAAGCGGACTTCAATCAGTTGCGGATTTCCTGTCTCGTCATGGTGTAGCTGATGAGTGCAGAGCAGGTCGGTCGCGCGACTTGAGGAACTCCAGCAGGTCCGCCATTTGCTGCACGGTCACGTCTTTCTCAACCCCTTCGGGCATCAGTGACCGGCCGGAGGCTTTCAGGATCTCGATGTCGTTCCGCGGGATCACCTGCTGCTTGCCCTCAGCCTGCCGCAACACAACCGCTTCCGCTGTTTCCGAAATCATGAGTCCGTTGAAGGTGCGGCCGTCGGTTGTCACGACGGAGTAGTCCATGAAACGCGGCTCGACTTTGCGGTTCGGATCGAGGATGTCGTACAGCAGTGCCTCGCGAGAGCGATTACGGACATCACTGATATCCGGCCCGACATTCGCCCCTTTGCCGTCAAGTTTGTGACACTTGATGCACGTCTTCTGAAACACCCTGGCCCCAGCCTCGGCGGATGCGAGTCGGACGAATGCCACAGAAACGGCATCTTCATACTTCTTCGCCACTTCCTGCCGATTCGCCGAGATCGCACCCCCAAACAGATTCTCCGCGAGTTTTCGGACCGACTCATCGCCCGAGCGGAGCAACCGCACGCGACGATCCACGTCAACGATCGATGGTGGAATCGTCTCCTCAGTCATCGCGACCAGGACCTGCCTCGTTGTGGACGTTCGCGCCATCAGAAGCTGAATCGCCGACCCTTTCAGTTCCGGCCCGAGCACGGGCCATTGTTCAAGCACAATCCGGGCCGATTCCTCGCTGCCAACGTTCCGGAGAACACCAATGGCCGCCCGCTGAATTTCGATCGGCTGTTCTGACTTAAGCAGGATTTCGCAGGCGTCGCGCACTTCATCGAATGGCAGATGCGTCAGCATGCCGATTGCCCCCGTGCGATCGGACACACTTCTGCCTGCATCGAGCGCGATCAGCTTTGCCTGCCCAAGCACGTTCCTCAGGGCTCCGGTGTCCACTTCGAATACGAGTCCGACTCTTGGATTCGACAACAGGTTGCCGGGTATTTTTCCGCCCCGGTGACGGGACAAACCTGTCTCCAGTCCTGACAGGGCGGCGGACGGCCACCAGATCCTGACATCCATTTCCGTAAACGCACGCACGATTTGATGCACGAGACTCCTCACTTCGTCGATGTCGCCGCGTGCTCCTGTCACTTCAGCCAATTGTCGAACCAGGTCAGCGTATTCTGAAGACTGTCCTTTTAGAGCCTGGGCAACGAGTGTGCTGCGATTCCGGCTGGAGGTCACGATGGCCCGAGCCATCCAAGGGTCCGCACCGTCCTGCACAGCAAGTTCCGTCAGAAGTCTTTTAGAGTGAGAGGTGTGAATTTCCCCGAGCGACACCGCAACACGTAACCGGACGCGAGGAGATTTGGAGCGTGCGAGCCGTTCATGATCTTTCGTCCAGTTTGCATCCTCATCCGTGAAATACGGCAGCAGTCGGGCGGCGTTCCATTGCAGCTTTTCGTTTTTCGATTCGCTCATCGAATTGAAGACCTTTTCAAGGTCCTGTGTTCTGAGTGCTCCCAGCCCATCGAGTGTCCACAACGCTCGAGTGCGAGTCTCCTCGCGCGGTGCGAAAACTCGCGAACCGCCTTGCGATCCCAGATAGTAGTCTCTGGTCATGTATCGCAGTTTTAAGACGGCTGAAACGTCGTGGCGTTCAACAAGGAGTCTCTGCCCCAGCATCCGGCGCCAGCGGTTGGAGTCGGTCATCAGTGTTGTCAGGTCTTCCGTCGTCTTGGGGGGCTGGAAAACCCGACGGTCGGCAGGTCGGACTGATTCGCTCGCCGGCGCAATCCGCCAGATCCGACCTCGATCTTCTCCCTCGCGCCAGTTGATGCGGGCAGAGATTTCCGGCGGCAGGAACTTGGGATGCTCGACCCACAGTCGGTACATGTCCGCCAGATAAAGCGCGCCGGCAGGACCGGTGGCAAGGCTTACGGGGCGGAACCAGGTGTCTGTTGAGGCGAGGAAGTCGGCTTTCTCTCTCGCCCGCTTCGCGAGCAGTCCGACGCTGTTCGGGTCCGGCATCACAATCGTGCGCGTCACCAGATGACCGATTGGCTCGCATACGAAGACACTGTCGCGGTAGTCGCCTTCGAACAGATCGCCGAGGTAGGCCGTGACTCCGCAGGCCGACGTGTGTGTGCCCGCGTGTGACAGGTAGTTGCTCTTCATATCGACCAGCGGGTAGACGCGCGTGTCTCCACCGGATGGACCGACGTCGGTGTAGGCCTTCGGAATGATCGCGAACGGATTTCGTTTGATCGCTTCGGGTGGCAGCATCTCGACCATGATCGGATTTCGATTCGTCGTGAAGAATCGGTAACCGCGATGATCAATCGTGTTGCCGAACTGACCCAGGCCGCTGCACGCGCCGAACTCCATTGTCAGGGGATCGAACCAGAAATCCTTACGTGGCATCTGCACTGGTTCAGTTAGTTTGAAACCTGGACGTGTCATGCGGACCTTGCCAGGACCGTAGTTCAGATAAATCCGGTTGTCGAACCCCCAGCGTGGGTTGCCGATCTGCATCTGTGGATGAGCGGGAGTGAAGCCGTCGAACCAGACCTCGCGAACGTCGGCTTTGTTGTCTCCGTCGATGTCCTTCAGAAACAGAATCTGCGTTTGAGCGCCAACGAGAATTCCGCCCATCAGCGGCATCAGGCTGTGGCAGAACTTGAGGTTGTCTGCAAACACATGCCGCTTCGGCAGCATGCCATTGTCGATCGCGTTCTCGATCATGATGACGCGCGACAGCGGGGGATCGTCTGGATTCTCAGGCCCGGTCGGATAGTCGCCGTACTCGACAACAAACATCCGCCCCTTTTGATCAAACGCGATGGCGACCGGGTCCATGACCAGCGGCTCGTCGGCAACGAGTTCGATCTTCGCACCGGGTTCGATCTGGAAGCACTTCAGTGAGTCTTCAGCGGATTTGGGCGGCTTCGTTTTCTGATCGATCCAGTGCCGTCCACCGCGCGTGCTGTCGACGGAATCAAGAGTGCTGCGCTCGCCGTCGGTCTGAGCGATCAACAGACTCAGCCAGACAAGGGAGGATGCGGTCATGAGATGTCCTTCGAATGCAGCGGGGTCACTCGACGCGAGGGTCACTATAACTGCGGGGGTGACGCAGCAAACGTCCCGCGACATGCACGACCGTGATTGCCGTCACGATCGCTGCCAGTGACCTCGGGAAATTGTCCGCCAACGTGGTCCGCGGCCTCGGTTGTCGGGTAAACTTGCAAGCCCCTGAACTCCCACCTGATGGCTGTGGATTCTCATCTACCGTTTCCGTGCGTTGTGCTTCCTGGAGTCCCGACTGACCGCGGAACTCCAACTCCCACCTCCAACAGTACAAGTCGATGGCTCAGTTGCTTTCGATTCGCTGTCCACATTGCAGCTTTCGATTCAAAGTCGATCGAAAGTTCGCCGGGAAAGCCGCGCGCTGTCCGCAGCCTGATTGTGCGGGCCGGTTTCGTGTCCCATCCGCACAAAGGATCGAAGCGACAGATAAGGCAACATCCGCAGCACCGGTCGTGTCAGGGGCATCCATTAAACGGCACACGTCCAGCAAACCTGACGTCTCAAACCGCGAGCGGACTCACCGGAAACCCGCCACACAGGTGAGCGGTGGGGATCAGCCCACAGGCACGAGACCGGTGAGAAAAAAACCGCGGGGGGACGCCCACCGCTCGCCTGATCAGGGCGGGATATCGCCCCGCACTCGATTTACACGGCAGCGAGTGGTGTCCGCGCTGGGAGTTTCTGGATTGTTGCTGGGTGTCCTGGGCGTGCTGATGGCTCCCAACGGAACGCCAAACGCAACCTCGGGCCCCTTGCCACAGGCGTCGGCCGCGGCCGCTCCCGCGGAACCGCCGCCGGACGTCTTTCACGACACTCTTCAGCCCTTTGTGAAGCAGTACTGTCACGAATGCCACAGTAGCGACGACCCGCAGGCCGGGATCGATTTCACAAAGTACGACAACGAAGACGAGTTGATCAAAGGTAAGCCCCGCCAGACCTGGGAAAAAGTGCTGGCCATGCTGGAAACCGGAGCCATGCCGCCGCCGGACATGGAACAGCCCTCGGACGCCGACCGGCTCGAACTGGTCGCCTGGCTGGAAGACAAGCTGTTCAATCTCGACTGCGACATGATCGACGATCCCGGTCGCGTCACCGTTCGGCGGCTGAACCGCGCTGAGTACAACAACACCATCCGCGACCTGCTGGGCGTCGACTTCAATCCCGCCGACGATTTCCCGTCCGACGATGTTGGTTATGGGTTCGACAACATTGGCGACGTGTTGTCGCTGTCTCCATTGCTCATGGAAAAGTATCTGGACGCGGCCGAGCAGATCACGGCCAAGGCAATACCGATCGTCAATCCACGCGATGAGCAGTACCGTTTCGATGTCAGCCGGCTGCGGGCTGACGGCCGAATCCGACGTACAGGCGACTTTTACGCGCTGTCGAGCAATGGGGCCGTGACGCTTGACTATGACGCTCCCGTGAATGGCGAATACGAACTCACATTCCGGGCGAAAGCCCAGCAGCATGGGCGAGACCCCGCCCGCATGCAGATCGCCATCGACCGCAATGCCGTCCGAACATTCGATGTCACTGGCCAGATGCGCGACGCGGACTACGTCCACAAAATGACTCTGAAAGCCGGCCGACACCGCGTCTCGGCAGCGTTCATCAATGACTTCTATGAGCCGAAGAAGGGCGACCGAAACCTGTACATCGGACGTTTTCACATCCAGCCACCGATTTCGCGCGAGCGGCTCGAACAGGTCATTACGGCATTCCCCGGAGACGGACTGAGCGAAGATGAAGCTGTCGCCCGGGTCATGCGACCGTTCATTGGCAAAGCCTTCCGCCGTCCTGCAACGGACGATGAAGTACAGACGTATGCGGGAGTCGCCCGCATGGCGCTGAATGAAGGCGAGTCCTACGAGCACAGCATTCAGTACGCGATCCAGGCCATTCTGATTTCGCCGTCGTTTCTGTTTCGCATCGAAACGGACGCGAAGCCGGATGATCCCATGGCCGAACGTCCGGTCACGGACTACGAAGTCGCGTCGCGATTGTCGTACTTCCTGTGGAGTAGTATGCCCGACGACACGCTGTTTGACCTCGCGTCACGGGGCGAACTGCGTCGGCCTGACGTCCTGAACGAACAGGTCCGTCGAATGCTTGATGATCCAAAGTCACAGACACTGGTCGACAACTTCGCGGAGCAGTGGCTCAACCTGCGTCTGCTCGACGAAATGTCCCCGGACCCAAACATGTTTCCAGACTTCGAACCGTCGCTGCGGGACGCGATGAAACGCGAAACGCTGATGCTGTTCGAAGCGGTCATGCATGAAGACCGCAGTCTGCTGGACTTGCTGGACGCCAACTTTACGTTCGTCAACGAGCAACTGGCTCGGCATTACAGCATGGACGGTATCAAGGGCAACGAGTTTCAGAAGGTCTCACTCGACCCGCAGCAACGAGCTGGTGTGCTAACACATGCGAGCATCCTGACACTGACATCCAATCCAGAACGCACGTCACCGGTCAAACGCGGCAAGTGGATCCTCGTAAACATCCTGGGCAAAGAGCCTCCGCCGCCACCGCCCGGAGTCCCCGAACTGGAAGAAACGCAGAAGACATCACCGGACGCGTCGTTACGCGAACAGTTGGAGAAGCACAGGGCTGACCCCGGCTGCAACTCGTGTCACCGGACCATGGATGCTCTGGGATTTGGATTCGAGAACTTCGATGCGACCGGTCGATGGAGAGATCGGGACGGTGATTATGACATCGATTCCAGCGGTGAGCTGCCGGGCGGAGAAGCATTCAGCGGACCCGTCGAGCTCGTGAAGATCCTGAAAGGCCGCAGCCGCGAGTTCAGCCGATCGTTTACCGAAAAGATGCTGACATATGCTCTGGGTCGCGGGCTTGAGTATTATGACCGCTGTGCCGTGGATGAAATCCTGAAGCGGCTGGAGTCCAATGAATACCGATTTTCCGAGCTGATACTTGGAGTCGCCCTCAGCAAACCGTTTCTGACTCGACGCGGCGATGGAGAACGTGAATAAAGCTGTCCGTCTGCCTAAGCGGCCCCTCTCCCCTGAGGGGAGAGGGGACTTGACTGTCCTTCTCCCCAGTGGGTGAGAAGGTGGCTGAAGGCCGGATGAGGGGGCCTTGGCGAACGAAGACGAAGCCGTAGCGGAGAACCAGACATGACATTTCAAATCCAAAACATCACCAGCAGAGAATTGCCCCGCCGATCCGTCCTTAAGGGCGCCGGCGCATTAATGGGGCTGCCGCTGCTAAATGCGATGCTGTCCGATAACGGACTGGCCGCCGGCTCGTCGAGCGAAGCACCGCTCCGGATGGCGTTCGTGTTCTTCCCCAATGGCGCGATCATGCCGTCCTGGACGCCAAAAGACGACGGCGACAAGTACGAACTGTCAAAGACGCTCAAGCCTCTCGCTCCGTTCCAGTCCGACATCAATGTGATGACCAGGCTGGCTCAGGATAACGGCCGCGCGAAGGGCGACGGTCCCGGCGACCATGCGCGATCGGCGGCGTCGTTCCTGACCGGTGCTCATCCCCGCAAGACGGCTGGCGCGGATATCCATGTCGGTATCTCAGTCGATCAGGCTGCGGCGCAAGCAATTGGCGAAAGCACGCGTCTGCCGTCGCTCGAACTGGGCATCGAAGTGGGACGCACGGCCGGCAGCTGCGACTCGGGATACAGCTGCGCGTACTCATCGGCTGTCTCGTGGAAAACGCCGAAGACTCCGATGGCGAAAGAGGTGAATCCAAGACTGGCCTTCGAACGTCTGTTTGGAGGCAAAGACGGCTCACCCGAAGAGCGCGCCAAACGGGCAAAGTTCCGCCGCAGCATTCTGGACGTGGTCGCCACCGATGCTCAGAAACTCAAACAGCGTCTGGGTGAAACCGATCGGCAGAAGATTGACGAGTACTTCACCAGTGTGCGTGAAATCGAGCAGCGAATCGAACGGGCCCAGAAACAGGCCGAATTGGAAAAGCCCGACTTCCCGATTCCGAAGGGAATTCCCAGCGACCATACCGAGCACATTCGGTTGATGTACGACCTGATGGTGCTGGCCTTTCAGACACACACCACGCGCGTTACCACCTTCATGCTGGACTATGAAGGCAGCAATCGGAGCTATCCGATGGCCAAGGTCAACAGCGGCTGGCATTCGCTGTCGCACCATCGCGAGGACAAGAACAAGATCGATCAACTGCAGCGTATTGATCAGTACGAGATCGATCAGTTCGCCTACTTCCTGAAGCGTCTGAAGGAAACGCGCGAAGGTGACGGCAACCTGCTGGACAATTCGATGATCGTTTACGGCTCGGGTCTCGGTGACGGCAACCGACACCGTCACGGCGAGTTACCGATCGTCTTCGCCGGACACGGAGCCGGCACGATCAAGGCCGGCCGACATATCCGCTTCGGCCAGGAAACGCCGTTGAACAATCTGTTCCTGGCAATGCTCCACCGTATGGGGGCCGACATGCCTCGCTTCGGCGATAGCACAGGCGTGCTCAAAGAAATCGACGCCTGATCTTCAAGAGCGTCTCATGCCTGGATTCGTCGCTGGCGGCAATGTCCGATACCTGGTCAGTCTGGGTCGAACACCGGAAGCAGATGCGCGATCTCGATCTTCAGAAGCTGAATGCGACGTCTGAAGAAATCCGACTCATCGAGTCGATGAAGACCGCCGCGTATGAGGAACTCAATCGGAAACTGCGCTCCGTTGGCCGCAGCCTTTTCTGACCCGCTGGACGTCGGCAGAATACCCTGAGCTGTCGGTCGCTGACCGTTGGCCCATGTCACCTACCAACCGAGTATCGGAAGGATTGAGAATGTCACGCCTGATCATCTCACACACATTGGTGTGTCTGATGAGTGTTTCGGCAGTCGGGTGGGCAGACGAACCCATCGACTTCAGCCGCGACATCCGACCGATTCTGTCGGACCGGTGTTTCTCGTGTCATGGTCCCGACGACGAGGCACGGCAGGCAGAACTGCGTCTCGATCGGCGAGAGGACGCGGTTGCCGATCGCGATGGAACCAGGACAGTTGTGCCCGACAGTCCGCAGAAAAGTGAACTTGTTCGCCGAATTCTGTCGCATGATGCGGATGTGCAAATGCCGCCCCCGGATTCCAACCGCGTGCTCTCCGAAGATGAACGTCAGCTGTTGATCCGCTGGATCAGGCAGGGGGCTGAATACTCTCAGCACTGGGCGTTCGTAGTGCCGGTGCGTCCGACAATTCCGGACGCGGGGCGCGTCGAGTTGGGAGTCAACCCGATTGATCTGTTCGTCCGGCAGCGTCTCACACGGGAAGGGCTGGAGTTCTCGCCGCCGGCGGAGATTTACACGCTGGTTCGTCGCGTCTATCTCGACCTGATCGGTCTACCGCCGACACCGAAAGTGGCAGACGAATGGTATGCGAGACTGTTTCAGATCACGAGTGGTCCGGTTGAAGACAGTCACAGCGTTTACGTTAACGAAGACGCCTGGCGGCAACTGGTTGACTTGTTGCTCAGTTCGAAACAGTACGGCGAACGTTGGGCGCGTCGGTGGCTTGATCTCGCTCGTTACGCTGACACCAACGGCTATGAGAAAGACCGTGATCGCAGCATGTGGCCGTATCGCGACTGGGTCGTGAACGCGCTCAACGCGGACATGCCGTTTGATCAGTTCACGATCGAGCAGCTTGCGGGAGACATGCTGCCAGATGCCACGACCAGCCAGCGAATCGCGACCGGATTCCACCGCAACACCATGCTGAATGAAGAAGGTGGCATTGATCCGCTGGAGTTCCGTTTCTACGCCATGACCGATCGCGTCGCGACTACGGGAACAACCTGGCTAGGCCTGACTCTCGGTTGTGCCCAATGCCACAGCCACAAGTACGACCCGGTCTCGCACACCGAGTACTACGGCTTCATGGCGTTCCTGAACAATGCCGACGAACCAGACCTGGAGATCCCGAATGCCGATACTGATGCACGAAATGCCCGCAATCTGGCCGGGGCAGAAAAGCTGCTGGATTTGCTTCCGCAACAGTGGCCCGTACCAAAAGCCTCGAAAGAACTGACGCCTGACGAGTTGGCTGTCCAACGTAGCTTCACAGTGGACCTGGCATTCAGCGACTGGCTCAAGGCGGAACGGAAACGGACTGTCAAATGGAAGACTCTGCGTCCCGTCGAAGCGAATTCAAACCTGCCACTTCTGAGCGTGGAAGATGACGACGCCGTGTTTGCGTCGGGCGATTCCACAAAGCACGACGTTTATTCGCTGACGTTCGATGCAGGTTTCGCTGGTGCGACCGCCATCCGGCTCGAAGCTCTTCCTGATCCACGACTGCCTGCTCGTGGGCCCGGCATGACTTTTTATGAAGGCCGCAAGGGCGACTTCTATCTGACCGAATTCAAGCTCACCGCTGACGGCCAGCCGGTGGGCATCAAGCGGGCCACGCATAGTTACGCGAAGAATCAATTCGGTAACAATCCGGTGTCCGCGCAGCTTGCGCTCGACGGTGATGTTCAGACAGGCTGGTCCACGAACGGCCGAAACGGCGAGCGACACGTCGCTGTTTTTGATCTGGAAAAACCACTGGCGGCAGCGGAGAAGCTTGAACTGCGAATGGACTTCGGTCGGCACTTCTCCAGTTCGCTGGGACGTTTCCGCCTGTCCGTGACGACTCAGGCAGAGATTGCCGCAGCCCACGACATGCCTGCCGAGATCGAAGAACTACTGACATTGCCCGATCAACAACTCAGCAAGGCCCAGCGAACTCGCCTGCGAAACGAGTTCCTGCTGCGTGCCCCGGAACTTGCGAAACCGGCTGCCAGAATCCGGCAACTTCTGAAACCACCTTCGCTCACGACGTCACTGGTGATGCACGAACGCCCGCCGCAAAACGTGCGTCCGACATACCGTCATCATCGGGGCGAATTTCTGCAGACGCGCGAACGGGTCGAATCGGTTACACCGGGTTCGCTCCACGCATTCCCTGAAAATCTGGAGCGTAATCGTCTGGGGCTTGCCCAGTGGATTACCTCGCCAGACAACCCGCTGACGGCGCGTGTTGTCGTCAATCGCCACTGGGCAGCGTTCTTCGGAAACGGACTCGTTCGCACCCTGGAAGACTTCGGACTCCAGGGAGAATCGCCGACTCATCCGGAACTGCTGGACTGGCTCGCCGTCGAGTTCAGTCAGGGTGGCGATCTCATCACAACACCATGGTCACTTAAGCAGCTGCATCGGCTGATTGTCACCAGTGCCACATATCGCCAATCGTCGCATGTCACACCCAGCCACCGGAAACTCGATCCCGACAACCGATTCCTGGCACGAGCGCCTCGCTTCCGACTGGAAGCCGAGATCATTCGCGATGCGTCTCTGAGAGCCGCTGGTATTCTGTCGGAAAAAATGGGCGGTCCACCGGTCCGTCCACTGCAACCGGGTGGAATCACAGAAGCTGCATTCGGCAGGCCAAAATGGAAGGCGAGTTCGGGTGAGGACCGTTATCGCCGCAGCCTCTATACGTATCAGAAACGCACGGCCCCATTCGCCATGTTCTCGACGTTCGACGGTCCCACCGGAGAAGCCTGCATCGCACGTCGCGATGTTTCAAACACATCGCTGCAGGCACTCACGTTGCTCAACGATGTCATGTTTATCGACACGGCACGTCAGTTCGGGCGCCGGCTTGCCGACGCGACTGGTTCGGACAGCGAACTTGTGGGCGATGCGTTCCGTCGAATTCTGACGCGCCCTCCATCGTCTGATGAACTGAAGCTTCTGACACAGTTTGTGACGACGCAGCGTGAGCGAGTGATGTCAGGTGAACTTGATGCGAAGGCCATCTCCCAATCTGAAACTGACAACAGGGAACACGCCGTCTGGACGCTACTCGTACGTGCGTTGCTGTCCGTCGACGAAGCCATCACTCGAAACTGATCCATCCATGAGCACTCAGCAATTCTCTCCTCTTTCCGCGACTCGCCGTCATTTTCTGGGCGACTGCGGTGTCGGTCTCGGCAAGATTGCCCTGGGCAGCTTGCTGGCCGGGAACGTGAATCGAGTGGCTCAATCGGCAACTCCGCGCGACACCACCCATCTGCAATCGTCTCACTTTCCGGCCAGAGCCAAACGAGTCATCCACCTCTTCATGGCCGGCGCTCCAAGTCAACTGGAGCTGTTCGACGAAAAACCGACACTCAGAAAGCTGGAAGGCAAGCCGTTGCCTCCGTCGGTCATCGGCGACCAGCGGTACGCGTTCATCCAGTCGAACGCCGGCGTGCTGGGGCCACGCTTCCAATTTCAATGCCATGGCGAAACGGGCGAGAACATATCCGACGCCCTGCCTCATCTCGCAAAGATCGTTGATGAGATAGCGCTGATCCGTTCCGTTCACACGGATCAATTCAACCATGCGCCAGCTCAACTATTCTTCAACACGGGCTTCGGTCAGCCTGGTCGCCCCAGCCTTGGATCGTGGGTGCTGTATGGGCTCGGTTCCGAAACCGAGAACCTTCCCTCATTTGTCATCTTGAGGGCCGACGGCCTCAGCGGCGGGTCGTCGCTCTGGTCGAGCGGTTTACTGCCGACGCTGTACTCGGGAGTTCGCTTCCGCGGCCAGGGTGATCCAATACTGAATGTCAGCAGCCCGACCGGCGTTGATACTCAGCTTCAGCGGGATACGTTCTCGCTGATCAATGGACTCAATAAGCAACGACTGGCTGCCGTCGGTGATCCGGAGATTGCGACGCGCATCGCCTCGTTCGAGATGGCCGCTCGACTGCAGTCATCAGCACCGGAATTGATGGACTTCGGCAGTGAAACTCGCGACACGTTGAGTCTCTACGGCTGCGACCCAGCTAAGCCTTCGTTTGCGCGATCGTGCCTGCTGGCGCGCCGACTGATCGAGCGTGGAGTGCGTTTCGTCAACGTCTACCAGAACGGCTGGGATGCCCACAGCAATGTCGAAGGCAACGTGCGCAACAACTGCAAAGCCACTGACCAGGCCAGTGCTGCGCTGATTCTCGATTTGAAACGCCGAGGCATGCTGGACGACACGCTGGTCATCTGGGGTGGTGAATTCGGGCGTACGCCGATGGTCGAAACGAATCCGGCGCTGGGGCGTTCGCGAGGACGCGATCATCATCCGCAGGCCTACACAATGTGGATGGCCGGCGGCGGCATCCGGGCCGGCATGTCACTCGGTCAGACGGATGACTTCGGATTCCACGTCGTCGAAAGACCGGTTCACGTACACGATATCCAGGCCACGATTCTGCACTGCCTTGGTCTCGACCATGAACGTCTGACGTTTCATCAGGCTGGCCGGGACTTTCGTCTGACGGACGTGCATGGCCATGTCATCAAAGAGATCCTGGCGTGAGTGGTCCCCGCACTTCCGCACACGCGAGAGCTTGTCGCTTCGGAATTCCGTCCGCTCACGAAACAAACCAACCTGCCCCGCCGAAGAGAGGGAAATGCGCGAAAAAGTGAGTCGTCAAGGATGACGACGACGGATGGAATGAATCGCGGACTCGTGAGGGCCACAGTTCGCTGGCCGGACGCGCCGCGTTTCAGACTGACATCTGGTTGATAGAAGGACGTGCGATGCCGCTCGATTCGGGCCGAGTGTTTCTGTGTCACAACAGCAAAGACAAACCGGCCGTGACGCTTGCGACAACTGCTTGATGCCAATGGCATCAAGACCTGGATCGACGAGTGCGAACTGGGAGCGGGGACGCGATGGCAGGGAGAACTCGGAGATGCATTGATCGCCGCTCCGGCGATTAACATCTGTTTCGGGCCTCACAACACGGGATCGAGGCAGGACGATGCGCTCAGTCTGGTCGTTCAGAGGCGAAAAGAATCCGCC
>CAYSJO010000030.1:0-9807 GCA_964431285.1 uncultured Planctomycetaceae bacterium | reverse complement strand
CTTGAACGACCCAAGATTTTCGCCGGACACAACGTCCCAGTGGTTGATGCCATATCGGTTTCGGGACACGAGCGTGTTCCCATCCGCGGAAATGACAGTTCGCGAGGCACCGGTATAGTTGGACCTGAACACCAATTGTCCGGTCCGAGTATTCCATACCTTGGCACAGCCGGCGTGAGCCGCACTGAGAAGCTCGCCATTGCTCGTGCAGTGAGGAACTCCCGCGTAAGACCCTGATAACAGAATCCGGCCAACTTCTCCGACCGACTTACTGGCGTCGAGTGAATCGTTTGGCACTCCATCTGTTTCAGCTGGCATGCCAAACGCTGCCAGATCCAGTGCTCGGTCGGGCAGCTTCCAGACGCTGACGCTCCCATTAGCGTGGCCGAAAGCAAGCGACATTCCGTCCGGCGAAAACTCCATGCAACTGAGGGCGTCTTCCTGGGTGCCAAACTGAGTGACGTGACGGCCGGTCGACGCATCCCAGACGCGTACCGCCGGTGTTCCGGTTGTCAACGAAGCAACAAACCGGCCGTCGGGTGAGAACAGGGCATCTTTCATCGGCACTTGAGTCGAGTAGCCGCGGAAACGTCGCAATTCCAGACCGGTGGCCGTGTTCCACAGTCGCATCGTTCCGGTATCGGTTGTGAGTAACCGATCAGCGGGTTGCGGAGCAAATCTCGCGATGGGCGTTGTTGCTCCATCGAAGACGCTTAGAGGTTGCCCGGCGGCCCGATCGAAGATACGGACAATTCCATCGACGGCGGCCAGAATATGTTCGCCATCTGGCGAGAACCCTGCGGATGTCGCAGCCGTGTTACTTAGCGAGTACTGCCACTTCTGAATTCCGTTTTTCATGTCCCATAGCCGGACGTTGCCCACACCACTTCGTCCGTCCGCTGCCGTCGATACCAACTCCGTATCGTCGGGCGACACTTCGACGGATGTTACGTAAAGATCGTGCTTCTGTGGCCAGCGTGACGTCTTCTTCGTATCGATGTCTGTCTCAACCACCGCCCCGTTGGAGTGCACGGTGATAATCGACTTCTCACCCTTCGTCAGTGCAAAGGCATACACAGCGCCTTCACCTGCATCGACGGTGAGTTTTTCCTCGAGTGTGGACGCATCCCAGAATCGAACCTCTTTGTCATTGCCGGATGCTGTCAGCAGTGTGGCGCCGTCGCCGCTGAATGTGATCTGCCTCACACCCTGCTCATGTGCCGTGAACTGCTGGATTGCTTCGCTGGAGCCTTCGAAGTCCAGAACAGATGGTTCGGGAATGGAGTCAGACTCAGTCAGTTCACCGCTGGCTTCGTCCGGCAATCGCCAGAGTGTTACATCGCCACCTTCCATCGTGAGTAATCTGCGCACGGATTCATGTGGCGTACTCACAGCAGCCAGCCAGCCAAGTTGTGCTACCTTGTCGCCATGTGGCCTGGTTGCTCCGCCAGCGACGTCGAAGATTGTCAGTCCGTTGTTGTTGCCGTAGGCAAAGGCCCCGTCCGGACTGAGCGCGACTCTCGACAGAGAGCCTTCGATCGGCACCGCTGCCATCGCGCGACCATCGACGCCCCAGACGCGAAGTTTTCTGTCCGCGTTACCAACTGACGCAATCACCTGCCCGTTCGCGGAAACGGCCAGTGGAACAGTGATGGCAGCGCCGCGGTCCCATGGTTCATGGCCTTCCAGAGTCTGGACAAGCTGGCCGGAATCACTCTCGTAGACTTTCAGTTCCGTTCTGTCGACGGCGACGACATGACTGCCGTCGCCAGTCAGCACGGCCGGTTGTTCAGTCGTGGGGAAGCGGCCGACTTCACCGCCAGTCACCAGATCAATCAGCACGGGAGTCATCGGCCCGACAGCTTCCATTCGCAGTGAGATCAGCGCCAACCGATTATCCGCGGACAGCGAGATGCTGCGCAGAGTCGTGCCAGGCAATGCGATGTGTTTCAATTCACTCCCATCGGCAACGTCCCATACGTGAACGGCTGCCGCGCTCGCGGAAACCACGTAGCTACCGTCCTGCGAGATGGCAACATGTTCGGCATTGTGATTGACCGTCTTGAAGATCAACTTCCCGGTCGCTGTGTCCCAGACTTTTGCACCACCGTAGTAGAGGGACACGATTCGATGTCCGGAGCGTGAAGCTGCCGCCATCACAGACGCGTAGCGAAAGCGGGCCATCCGATCGCCACTCTCCGAGGCAGACGATGCTGGTGTGGCCACCGGTTCGCCGACGGCTGGTGGATCGAGTTCCGGCAGACGCCAGATACGGCCCGTACCGTCCCGGCCACTTGAAGCAAGGAACTTGCCGGATGGAAAGAAACTGACGTCGTAAATGTCGTTCTTATGCCCTTCGAACTTTGCCACCTCTTCACCGCTGGTCGTGTTCCAGACCTGAATGAACGACCCTTTGCGCTCGGCCACAACTGAGGCGGCGTATTGGCCGTTCGGGGACATCGCCAGGGCTCCGGACGACTTCAATTCGAATTCGTGGACCTGCAATCCGGTGTCGGCACTCCAGATCTGATTATTGGAATTGATGCCCCGCGCGAGCACGCCACGACCGTCGCCCGTTGGTGCGTACGGCGGGTTGACATCAAACATCGTGATCTGATCGCCCGACTCCGCGGACATACGCAAAAGGATGTCATCGACAACGGCAAACACCCAAGCCCCGTCCGACGAAAACCGAATGTCACGAGCCCCACGTCCTGTCCGTACGTAATTCCATCGCTCCTGGCCCGTTTCGAGGTCCCACATTCGCAAACTGCCGTCGCCCTATCCGCCAGCGGAAGCGGCAAGTTTTCCGTCTGGCGAAAACGCCACGGACGCTGGATATGCCGTGTGACCCTCCAGCGAACGAATGGTCTTTCCGTCGTCCAGACTGACGTGCTGCAGCTCATATCCATTGCCATTCGCCAGAACAGAATGACCGTCCGGAGCGACCGCGAACGCGTACATGTTCTGCCCGGGTCGAAAACGACGAATGGACTTTCCTGCCTCCAGATTCCAAAGCCGCAAGTGACCGTATCCACTGGCGGTCATCAGGTAGCGACCCGATGCGAACGTTCGGATCTTCGTGAAGTATTCTTTTTCGTCGCCCTCCAGAACCAGAGCCTCGTCGCCGAATCCGCCGGGCAATTCGTATTCGTCATCTGACAGCGAAAGCAGCAGTGCGTTTTTGACCGCGCCCTCTTCGAACGACAGTTGCAACGTCGGCGGCTCGGTGGCGACGACGGGAAACTTTCGCGTCAGGATGGCGTTGGCCCTCTTGCGCAGGTCGTCTCGCAACTCGTCTTCGCTCGGCACGTCATCGGATTCGTCTTCCTGAGGCTTATTGGCGATTTTGACGACCAGTGTGTGATCACCACTTTCCAGCTCGACACCGCTGGCAAGCTGATCAATCGGGACGTATTTCTCGTCAAGCTCGTAATAGACAAACTGCTGCTCGTACTGTTTCGTGAATGTGTCATCCACTTCGACACGAAACTGCGCCGGCCCGTCCGGGTCAATCGTTTCCGGCCCGAACAGCATGAAGAGCACGAACAACACAACGGCGGACGTGCCGCCAATCAGGTAATTGCGAGGCAGCCCCTTGACGTAGTCGACTGCCTTCCGGCTCGATTCCCCCAACTGGTCCCGCAAAGACGGTTTGGCGGACTCAGCCGCTGCGACGGCGGGGGCCTCGGCTTCCAGCTTTGCACGCAGCTTTTCGTCGTAGACTTCTTTCTTTTTCGTCCTCAGCAGGCACACCTGTGCCTTGGCCACCTCGTTCAGCAACTTCTGTGACGCCGCCATATTCGGGCCGAGCGCGAGCTGGCGCAGAAACGCGGCCTGCCGATTGGCCGCGGATTCGATGACTTCCTCGTCATCCTCGAACACCGGGATACCCAGCAACCGGTAATGGTTGGGGGGCTGCTCTTCGGGAGGGATCCCCAGCCACTTGTGATAGGGATCAAATGCAGCGGATTCGGCGTCCGGATCAGGGGATGAATCAGCCATGGTGGGGAATAGCATGCGGGAGGAGGTACGTTGGGGAGGGACTTAAGTGTAGCCACCCGAACTGCAGCCCACAAAAAGGTCGTGGGTCAATTCGCGAGCCGGGCCACAAGGTGCATCCGACCAGATCACGATGCTCGACTGCCGCAGGAGAACGTTTCACAAAGTAAGGAGCGTTACTTTGCATCCATGCTGCGGGTTTCTCGCCCAACGAACGACGTCCAGGATTCCATCTCGTCGGCGTTCAGACTGTTGTCCCGGGCAAACGTCGTTTTCGCTTCCGTGTCGTTCACTCGAGCAGTGACCTGAAGCCGGCCGCTTTTCTGCATCTCGTAGCGAACATATACCGGAGTTTTCGCTGGCAGGTTCGCGGGCAAATCCCGAATCGATGAAACGCCCACTTGCGTACAGTATTCGGGCGCCGGATTCTCGCCCTCCAGCACCTCAACTTTGACGCTCGGCTGCCCCTGTTTCGCGGTCGTGAATTTCTGCTCGACAGCGTGCGGCAGAGGCGTATTCTTCGGAATCAGGATGTGATTGACCTTACGCTTTGTCTTTCCGTCCACGCCCACGATTCCGATGCTGTGGGAGTTCACATCCGTCAGATTAAACCGGGCGGGTTCATCCTGGTTTCGTTCACGCCTGACGATCATGTCCGCGTACAAAGCCGCTCCGTGAGCCACGGCTTCGTCTGGTGACATCGATCGATCAACGGGGCGGTCGCTGATTTTCTCCAGCATTTCGCCCACCATCGGCATTCGCGTCGAACCGCCGATCAACAGCACTCGCGAGATGTCTGACCACTCCAGTCCGGCTTCGCGCATCGCCAGTTCTGTCGTTTGCCGCGTGCGACTCAGCATGGGCAACGTAGCTTCTTCGAAATCCTCACGAGTCACATCAATCTTCATCCGTGAGCCCTGGTAGTTGATGTGCATCGCGGCCTTGGCCCGCTCGGTCAGTGACCGCTTGGCACTTTCAGCCGCCGCCTCCATCTCTACCTTCGTAGCTGGATCGTCACGTGGATCGACGTCGTGTTCATCTTCGAAGCGTTCGGCCGCCAGGTCGACGAGGGCCTGATCCCAGTCCTTGCCTCCGAGCAGAACGTCACCGTCGGTGGCAATGGCCTGGAACGAGTTCCCGCCGATCTCCAGAATCGTGACATCAAATGTCCCACCACCCAGGTCATACACCAGCACGCGCATTTTCTCACCGGAGGCCGTCGCCAGATCGCCGTCAAGAAACCCGACCTGATGACCAAACGCCACAGCAGCGGCCGTCGGTTCGTTGATGATGTCCAGCACATCCAGTCCGGCCATGCGTCCGGCGTCGACGGTCGCCTGTCGCCGCCGCTCGTCGAAGTAGGCCGGTACGGTGATCACGGCCTCCTTGAGCGGCTGATCCAGTTGACGTTCGGCGTCGGCCTTAAGTGCGCGCAGTATGATTGAGGAAATGACCTGCGGCGGAAGCTGTTCTCCGTTCACTGGCTTGCTGAAGACCTTTTGTCCCATCTCGCGCTTGGCACAAATCGCCACGCTGTCGGGTTCGAACACCACCGACGCGACCGCCTCCTTGCCGACCACAACTCCGCCTTCATCAAACAGCACAACGCTGGGTGTCAGCAGGTCACCATCGGCATTGCGGATACTGACGGGCCGCCCCTGCGAATCGACATAGCCGAGTGCCGAATAGGTCGTGCCAAGATCAATCCCCAACGGCGGAATGGCATTCGTCGGTTGACTCGTGGTGGCCGGTTGAGGCGGGGCGGCCGCTGGCGCCGACTTGCTGAGATGCTGTTGCGCCCCCTTCATCGCCGCTCGAAAGACCTGATTGATCTCACTCGATGCATTCGGCCGCAGCGCCGTCCTTGCCGTGATATGTCTTCGGGTACAACTCAGCAAACAGGGCGTCCCATCCGAGCGTGTCACGGCCGAGGTCGCGGCACTCAGGCGGCAGTTCCAGCCAGGCAGCTTCGACCACCACTTTTTTGTAGAGGTCCGGATCGCCCAGAACGGTTTCGGGCTGCCCCAGCATCTTCGGAAGGTGCTTGCCCACCAGCTGCTTTGCAGTCGATTGAAACAACGCGAATGTTTTTTCGCTCACCACGACTCCAGCCCCAGGGCAACGTACCAGATTCGAATGTATGAGGGACTTCGCCCAGTTCGATGATCGTCCACTCTGGACTCGATTTAAAGCGAGTCGACGCAGTTGCTCGATCAGCTCGCCTCGGGACCACGCATCACACGCTCCTTGCAGCGCGTTGTTTTGAGTAAGATCCCGCCCCTGTCAAAATCAGGAAACCCCCGACTGGAGAACGTGTTGATGAACTCGACTATTCGATTTCTGCTCTGCATGGCAATCTCCCTCACGATCTGCGGACTGACTAATGCTGAAAACTGGACGCGTTTTCGAGGGCCGAATGGTCAGGGTATCTCCAGCGAAAAGGATCTGCCAACGACGTGGTCAGCAGACGACAAGGTCGTCTGGAAGACCAGTATTCCTGGCAAAGGCTGGTCCTCTCCGATTGTCTACGACCAGCGTGTGTTCCTGACGACGGCGACCGAAGACGGCATCTCGTGCCGCATCATCTGCGTCAATCGAGTTGACGGGACAGTTGCCTGGAACACCGAAGTCCATCGTCAGAAACAAGGGCCAATGAGGAGGCAGAACTCCTATGCCACACCGACGCCCGTGACCGATGGCAAACGGGTGTATGCGGTCTTTTACGATGGCACCGTGGCTGCTGTCGATTTCTCCGGCAAACTGGCCTGGACGAACCAGGATGTGAAGTTCTTCAGCCTGCATGGTCTTGGAGCGTCTCCCGTCCTGGCGCATGGCCAGCTCATCATGCCCTACGACGGAAGCAGTAAAGAAGAGGGTCGCGTGGGCTGGAAGATTCCCTGGAAGAACGCCGTCATCCTGTCGCTGGACACTGCCAGTGGCTCTGTGCGGTGGAAGGGAAAAAGGGGCGATTCCCGGGTTGGGCATGTGACTCCGATCCTGATCGACGACGGAAAACAACTTATGAGCGCCGGTGGAGACCGTGTTCAGGGATTCGATGCCCATACCGGCGAGCGGACATGGTCCATCTACAGTCAGGGTGAAGGAGTCACCCCGTCGCCTGTTGTCGGGGGCGGATTGATCTACACGTCATCTGGATTCGAAGCGCCCACACTCCGAGCCATTCGGCCTGGTGGAAAAGGCGATGTCACGAAGACGCACATCGCCTGGGAGCAAAAGAAGGGCGTCTCGGCGCTTGCCTCGCTCCTGTATGTGGCCCCTTATCTCTACACGATTTCAAGGGACAACATCCTTCATTGCATGGAGGCTTCGACCGGCAAGATCGTGTGGCTTGAGCGACTCGAAGGAGTGCACTCCGCGTCTCCCGTCTTTGCCGATGGAAGGATCTACGTGATGTCGGAAGACGGTGTCACACTGGTCTTACGACCGGGACCTGAGTACGACGAAATCGCACGCAACAGTATCAACGAAACATGCCTGGCATCGATGGCCGTCTCGCAAGGGCACTTCTACATTCGGTCGTCGAAGCATCTCTACAGCATCGGCGATTCATCCGAAGAGTAGACCCGGTTCCGGTCTGATCGACTGAAGTTCTGGCTCGCGTGGCTGAGGTCACAGCCACTGGAGCAGCCAGGCGAACGTGCTATTGGGGGGCAACACGATGGGCGTTGGAACGACCGGAGCATTTGATCTGTCGGGCAAGGTCGCTCTGGTCACTGGCGGGGCTCAGGGTCTGGGTGAAGCGATGGCCGCAGCACTGGTCAGCCACGGCGCATCCGTGGTGATCTGCGACGTTGATTCTGAAGCCGTTAATGCGACCGCTCGACGGATTGCCGGTCAGGAAGAAGACACCGTCGTCCGTGCGCTGCCCTGTGATGTTCGAGACGCCGAACAGGTGAAGCAGACAGTCGCGGCGGTGAAAAGCGAATTCGGTCGCATCGACGTGCTGATCAACAATGCTGGTATCCACCGTCGAGGTTCGCCGGCTGACTTCGATCGCAGGGACATTGACGACATATTGTCCGTCAATTTACTCGGCTGTTTTCAGATGGCCGGTGCCGTTGGCGAGGTCATGATCGAGCAGCAGTCCGGAAGCATCATCAACATATCGGCGCTGGGCGGTGGCATCGTCGGTCTGGGTCGCGGCGGTTCGATCTACGGGATGACAAAAGGAGGCATCGTCTCGCTGACGCGGGACCTGGCTGCTGAGTGGGGCAAGCATGGCATTCGCGTGAATGCACTGGCACCGGGCTGGATCCGCACGCCGATGACGCTTGCTTTGCAGAACAATGCGGCCAGGTCAGCGAAGGTTCTGGAACGTGTGCCGTTGAAACGCTGGGGAGAAGCCGGTGATGTCGCCGGAGCCGCTGTGTTCCTGGCGAGCGATGCTTCGCTGTACATCACCGGCCACACAATCCCCATCGACGGCGGCGCGGCGAATGTGATCGCGATTTCTGAAGAGTAAACATGTCAACCCCGACGATTCAGCAACGTGCGATCCCTCCGGATCGGTTTGGCCCGCTGGTCGAGTTCACTGGCGACCACGGCGACGGAGCCGCGGTGCAGAAACAACTTGCTGAACACGGCTATTGTCTGCTGCGGAATGCGATCGATCGCGACGCTGTCCTCGACGCCCGTCGGGAGGTGTTTGTCCGGCTTGAGTCGGTTGGCGAAATCCGACCACCGGCCGAACAGGCGATCGCTACGGGAGACAGCATGCGTCGTGATCACCATCCGGATGCGAATGCGTTCTGGCAAAGTGTCAGTGAAGACCCGCGGCTGCGATCCGTCACCCACGGAGAACGGCTCCACGAACTTATGGCATTGGTCTTCGACGAGCCGGCACGGGCGCACGACATGCTGTATCTGCGTCCCACCCCACCGGGACGATCCACAAAACTACATTACGATTTCCCGTTTTTCGCCGCACGATCGAGACGCATCCACACGACCTGGATTCCCTTCGGCGACATTCCGATCGGCGACGGACCGCTGGTCATCGTTGCGGGATCGAACCGGTTCGCGGATCTCATCGAGCCGATTCGCAGTCACGATTATGCATCCGATCACTCCAACCAGGCCGTGCAGCAGGCAGCCTACGAAAAACCGAACGCGGTGCATCCGATCACACTTGCTGAACAGCGTGATACGCGGTTGCTGTCGACGGAATTCCGGGCGGGCGACCTGATGATCTTCGACGGGTTCACGTTGCACGGCTCACTGGACAACGTATCGATGATCGGCCGTGTGCGACTTTCGTGCGATGTGCGGTTTCAACCGGCCGCCGACCCCTGCGACGACGATCGCTACTTCGGCTCGCATCCACGGGGATCGAACGGAGGCAGCTACGGAGACATGAAGGCCGCAAAGCCAATGACCGAGCCGTGGTGAGTTGCCGATGGCGGTGCGATACGGGTGCAGGACTCCACGCACAGCTACTTTGGCGGCTGGAACATTTCCAACGGGTGGTCGTCCGGGTCGAGAAAGTAAATGACCAACCCGCCGGCGTTGGGTCCGGCTGTGATTTGGACGGGATCGGATTTGAAGCGGACTCCCCTTGCATTCAGGTCTGCATAGCAGCTCATGAAGTCGTCGACGAGGAAGCAGATGTGCGAATTGCCAGGCCGGTTGGTGGACTGATCGCTGGGTTCACCGGACTGCGTCAGATACTGCACAACCTCCAGACTCTGCACGCTGTCGGGTGTCGGCCGAAACGAAGCGACGCTCATTTCGACATCCGCGTAACCCGTCTGTTTCGCGATGTAATCGGCCGTGACGCGCTCGCGC
>CAYSJO010000029.1:0-2047 GCA_964431285.1 uncultured Planctomycetaceae bacterium | reverse complement strand
AGCGGTCCCAATCGAGACCGAAATGCTCGCCCAATTTCACGTACATGTTGCAAAGTCGGCGGCGATCAGCGTTCTGGTTCACGTAGTCCAGCGTGCGGCCGGCATCGAGTTTGCCACCCAGTTTGCCTGCGAGGAGCATGGGCATCTGCTTGCGGTCATGGGCTCCGCCCGACATCAGGCTCGAACAAAACATGATGCACGAATTGTCAAGCACGGACGACCCTCCTTCGGAGAGTTCGTGCAATCGCTTAAGGAACCGAGCATACAGTTCCACGTGAAATCGGTTCATCAACGAATAGTCTTTCCCGCTCGCGTGCGACATGGTGTGCATGTTCGTCAGTGTAGTACTGCTGGAGTTCAAAAAGCCGAAATCCATCTTCGACAAATCGTTGTTGAACATCAGCGTTGCGATGCGAGTCGAATCGGTCGCAAACGCGATTGCCAGCAAGTCGAGCATTAAGCTCATGTGATCGGCCACGGCTGGCGGCGGACTGGGCTTCGGCGCGTTGATCAATTCCTGGACATTGGGACGATGGGTGTCGGCCTGTTTCGGCACACGGTCCAACCGTTGTTCCACTTCGCGAACTGAGGCCAGGTAGTCGTTGAAGCGTTGACGATCCCACGTGCTCAAACGAGGAAGTACGGACCTGGCATCTTCCAGGACGAGATCCAGCACGCTCCTGGCATGTCGCTTTCCGCGAGGGTCTCCCACCAGTCGATCATAAAGTGATCGCGGGTTGTTCTCGCGCGGTACGGGCGTGTTTGGGCTGCTCCAGGAAATGTGACTACAGTAAATGCATGAATAGCCCTTGTGAGTCCCCAGGTACGGTGGTTCGACCCCCAGGGCGAGACTGGGGAATTCGGTGTCCGTGCCGATCTTTTGGGCGAGAACCTGGTCGAAACTCGTCGCGACTTTCAAGTCGGTCGTGCTTGCTTGCACTCGCCCGCCTGAGAGCACGTTGGGAGCGGCTGCAATGTGGATGTTGCCGTGTGCCGCGTTTGGATTGTAGAGACCCTTGAGGACCAGCAGATGATCCTTGAGCGATTCGAGCGGCTGCAGCGAATTCTTCAGAACCATGTCGGTTCCGCTTCCAGTGGCTCCCCAGTCGTTCGGATTGACTCCGTTGGCCATGAACAAACACGCGAAGCGTCGTGGTGGCACGTTGAACTGCGGTCCCGCCTTCGCATCGTCAGCTCGCAACTTTGGTGTTTCGAGCCACGGCAAGGCGAGCGTCACGCCCGCGCCTTGGAGAAATCTACGGCGAGTTGCGAGAGTGTTCATCGTAGTTTCCTTTTGACATGCGGATTCGTATGACGTTCATGTCTGGAGTTTCGGAATTGAGAACTCGTGACAATCGATTCAATAACCACTGAGATGCGATAGTTGTTTGACTCCAGTTTCGTATGGATTGCATCGAGCAGCGGGGTGTCGCCAGGCAAGATTTCACGTCCCAACGCGTACCCCAACGTTTTGCGACTCAACCTTTTGGTAAACAACGTCCGTTGCTTGTCCTGCTGCAAGTAGCTGGTCAGCCCTACCACGCCTTGCAAGACCGTATCGTCATGTAGCCTGGTATTGACTTCGATGAGAGTTCCATTCAGATCGCGCTGGCGAAAGCGCCCGATCGGGTCGAAGTTTTCCAGTGCCAGGCCGAACGGATCAATTCGGTCGTGGCAGACGGAGCAAGACTTGTCCTGGCGATGCTTCGCGAGCAATTGAGCGATTGACTGCCCTTGTGCGTTCTTTTCGTCTTCCGGTAGTTCAGGCACGGAATTGGGCGGTGGCGGAGTGGGGATGCCGAGTAAGTCGTCCAATATCCAGTTGCCCCGTAGCACTGGACTGGTCCGCAATGGATGCGAAGTCGCGGTCAACATGGCTCCCCATCCCAGCACGCCCTGGCGACTTGTTCCGGCGAGCGAAATCCTGGGCGCAGTGACCAGTCGTTGCGGATCCCCTCGTTGGTCGAATGTTGCCCAGAGATGTTCGTTTTGCTTCAACGGAAGACCGTAGTGCTGCGCGAGCCGGCGCGGCAAGAAGGCGTAGCCA
>CAYSJO010000028.1:0-4328 GCA_964431285.1 uncultured Planctomycetaceae bacterium | reverse complement strand
GAACAGCGGTTCGATCACGCTTCCTCGATTCAGCCGCACGGGTCGATTCAGGCGATCATGGACTTCGGCTTCGCCCGGGATGCCCAGCAGGTGATACACGGTCGCGCCGACATCATTGGGTGAGTAAGCTCGAGTGGCCGGATAAGCCGCAGTCGCGTCCGACTTGCCAATCACCTGCCCGCCCTGAACTCCGGCGCCGGCGAACAGACCAAAGAAACACGGTCCCCAGTGGTCGCGACCGGCGCCCTTGTTGATCTTCGGCGTCCGCCCGAATTCGCCAAGCATAATGACGAGTGTGTCGTCCAGTCGCCCTTCTTCGGCCAGATCGTCCAGCAACGCCGACACGCCCTGGTCCAGTGGCGGCAGCAGAGTGTCTTTCAGTCGGGGAAAGATTTTCCCGTGACTGTCCCAGTTCTGGACGCGTCCGATGTTCGCCTGCACGACCGGAACGCCGGATTGAATCAGACGGCGAGCGAGCAGTAACGACTGGCCCGTCATGTGTCTGCCATACCGATCGCGCACCGCGTCGTCCTCGCGGTTCAGTTCAAAGGCTTGAGCCAGCCGGCTGGAGGTCAACATCGAGAAGGCCAGATCCTGATCGCTTGACAGCCGACGTGATTGAGCCACCTCGCCCAGACGGTGCTGCTGACGGTTCACCTCGCCGAGCAATTCCTGCCGCCTGCTCAGTCGTTCGACGTCGATTCCTGCCGAGAGCGAGAGTGCGTCGACTTTGAAATCCGCCTTGTTCGGATCATCGCTGATCTGCCACGGGTCGAAATTCGTACCCAGAAATCCGGCATGCTGGCCGGGCCAGGTCAGAGGCCCCTGAAGCAAAAATGTCGGCAGGTTGACACCGCTCGGTATCCCGTCGCGGCGTGGCTTCAGAAACGACAATGCGGATGAGTAGCTGGGCCAGTCGTCTCGTGATGCGACTTTGTCAAAAAACCCCCCCGGCTGTTTCTCGCCTGTCAGGACATGATGCGTCGACATCAAGTGGTTGTTGTCACTGTGCGACAGCGTCCGGACGATGGCATAGCGATCAGCACGGGTGGCCAGTTGCGGCAAGTGCTCGCACATCTGCAATCCGGCCACCGAAGTACTCACCGGTTTGAACTCACCGCGAATCTCTGCGGGAGCATCCGGCTTCATATCAAATGTGTCATGATGACTGGCAGCCCCCGTCAGAAATACGATCACAATCGACTTAGGAGTGCTTCGCGGCGCTGCGGGGTACGCCTGTGCTTTTCCGGAAAGTGCCGCCGGCAGGCCGACGCCAAGCAGGCCGGAATAGCCAACCTGCAGCACCTCACGGCGACTCAGACCCACTGTATGTTGATGAACGAGCGACATTCCTCACGTCCTAGCTTGATGCAGATAACGGAATTCTTCCCGAGTCGCCCAGCTTAACCGCACAGGCGTCAGAGATTCTGCGCCTTTGCAGAAAATCACTCGCCCGTTCCGCCCTGCCAGTCATTTGTCTGGAATGGTGACGCCGGGAGTCCGGCACCATTGACCAGATTCGGGTTGGCCAGCTTGTGCCAGCCGAAACGCACGTGCTTTGGTGCGGTGACACTCTCGGCACTGACGATAATCGATGCGCCATCGATTTCAGCGATTGCATCGACGAACTCGCCACCCTCACCGACGACCTGGAATTCGCTCAGCGGTTTACCGTCGCGCGATTTCAGTCCGTCTGCATGAGCAAACGTCAGACGGACTTGTCCGCCGTCAACGCTCATCGACTTGTACAGCGGACCGGAATAGACAACGTCTTTTTCGTACGTTTTTGCCAGAGCCCATGCAGCCAGGCGATTTCCCACATCCAGTTTGTTCTGCGGATGAATGTCCCCGACGTTGTCGACCAAGTCGGTGACGACAGCCATGCCTGTCTCCGGGATTTTCAGACTGGCCACCTGACCTTCCCACAAAGCCGGCAATTGTCCGGGTTCGTATTGACCACCGCTCCACGGCGCGATCTGCACGAAGTAAAAGGGCAGGTCTGGCTGCCACGCCTTACGCCAGCCTTCGATCAGTGCCTTCATGCGATCGAAGTAGGCCAGTCCATTCTTCCGGATCACGTTCGTTTCGCCCTGGTACCAGATGGCACCCTGAATCGCGAAGGGCTGCAAAGGAGCGATCATGCCGTTGTACATGCCGCCCGACTTGCCGTCCGCGATCGTCCACGGCTCGATCGGGGATCCGCCCCAGGAGCTGTTGATCAGACCAACGGGAACATTCAGTTCTTCGTGCAGCTTTTTTCCGTAGTAGTACAGCACGGCCGAAAAGGCGGGCGCATTTTTCGGAGTGCAGACTTTCCAGTCCGCGACCACATCATCCGCCGGCTGCGGGATCTGGACTTTCGGCACATGAAACAGCCGAATGTGCGGATGATCCGCTGCCTCAATGGCCGCAGTGGCTCCGGTAGTTCGCGTCATCGGCCATTCCATGTTGGACTGCCCGGAGCCAACCCACACCTCACCAATCAGAATGTCTTCCAGTTCAACGGTGTTGTTGCCAGCGATCTTCATCGTGTGCGGCTTGCCATCGGCTTTCATCGCCGGCAGCTTGACCTGCCACTTGCCATCGTCATTCGCCGTGGCTTCGGCGGAAGCCGCGTCCAGCGTTACGGTGACTTTCTCACCCGCATCGGCCCAACCCCAGATCGCCAGCGGCACATCCCGCTGCAGCACCATATGACTGTCAATCACCGTCGGCAGTTTCACATCCGCCGACGCCATCCCGGCCAGCCCATGCAGAAGCGTGACCGCCAGGGTAGTCAACACAAAGGAACTGGAACGAGATCGAAGAACGGACTGATCACTGAGCTGAAAACACCGGCGAAATTTCATCACAGGATGCCTTTTGACATGAGAAACGGAAGTCGCCAGACGAAAAACTGTTGTGATGCGTAATGCTATCGGCGAGGGCGAAGTCTGGCACGCACGTCGAACAGATTCACCCGTGGACAGGGCGCGTGCGGGTATCCAGCACTGGACGAAAACCGGAACTGCCCGTCCGAAATGACGTAGGGAAGCGATCTGGACGGGTCCAGAATGATGCACCAGGCTCCGCCATGCCACGAGTATTCCACCCACGACGATTGAGAATTCCCCGCAGCCGGCACATCGTGTCGCTGCTGCTGAGTTATCACCAGGCCATGCCGATTTGCGCGCATGACCGATTGGTCGATCTGTCCGAACTGGTCGAAGTCCGTCGGAATTCTGCCGTGAGGATTTCGTGGCCGGTGATCTTCATGAAGGCGTATTCTCTCGTGTGTGCTGCCAACCCCGTCTTGCGGCAGTGGCACCAGAGCTTTCCCTGGCCACATCTGGGCGAGTCACCGGATGTCGTCGCGATGGTTGCGGTGACCCGACAGTATTGCGACGAGGATTGGCTGTTCTTCGGACGCTTCGATAAGGCTGACCAGCGCGCGCTCGACGAGTTGCAGAGGCGGCTGGATCAGTACCAGAATCATCCGGTTGAAATCGCCTTTCGGACTCAGGCAAGATTCAGCCTGTACCCGCGATTCATTCGTCGGCTGGTGTTCTGGGGAAAAATGAATCTGTCGGGTAACCGGCGACTGAAGCGGCTTGGAACATTTGGCCTGACGACGATTTCGGGATCTGGTGCCACCATTCAGATGCCACCAACGCCCAACACCTCAGCGATCACATACGGCCCGATGAATGAGAATCACCAGAGCCTGGTTACGGTTGCGTATGACCACCGGCTGATGGACGGCATGACCGTTGCGAGGCTGCTGCAGGAACAGGACGATGCTCTGCACGGGCCTGTGCTGCAGGAGCTGCGCGAGCTGGCTGATTCCTGATGGGCTGCAATCCGTGACGTCGACGGGGCATGGGGCAATCGAAGTGAAAAAGAAGAGCACCCCCTGTGGGTCGGAATCCCCGCTGTTCGACGAGATTGCGGCGGTGCTGCGGAACAATCCCGACGCGACAGACAGCGAAATCTGCGCCGCCGTAAATCGCTGGTGGTCGAGGGTCAGGACGGACGAGTCGCACGCAACGACTGCCGATGTCGATCGCATGAGGTCAACGCTGGGAATCCCGCAGACCAGTCGCAAGCCGCACCAGAAGAGACTGTTTGATTAAAGCAGTTTTCGAAATCCGTAGTGACTTTCGGGGCGTGGGAGTCTTGTTTCAAAGGCTCTGACGCGTTTGTCGCGATCATGGATCAGCGTAATACACTCTAGTGGACCGTCATGTCACAATTTTCTGTAGGCTGTGGTCCCGTACCTGATCAAGGATGATCACATGGCGGTCAAGTACATCATCACGCTCACGGAAGAGGAGCTGTAACAGGTCGAA
>CAYSJO010000027.1:0-15117 GCA_964431285.1 uncultured Planctomycetaceae bacterium | reverse complement strand
CCGTTCAAACGGCGCCGGTGACTGCCAATCCATTTCGAAGCGTTGCCACGATGACGTCGTACTTTGTTATTTTTTTTATTGGGTACACCGAGATTGGAAGCATCGAAGAGAAAAGCATTTACGCCGTCGGATTGACTTTGTTCGTCATGACGCTTGGCATGAACATCGTATCGCAGTTTGTGCTGCGTCGTTTCCGCGAGGTCTATCAATGACTGATCAGGAACCAGAATACGCATCACTGTTGCGCAAGCGACATCGCATTTCGACATGTTTCGAGTGGGGTTGTCGCATTGCGACGTTTTCCGCATTGCTGTTTCTGTCCGTACTGCTGGCGGGGCTCGTCTGGCAGGCCTGGGGCTGGCTCGACTGGAATTACCTGACAAGTTTCGATTCGCGGCGACCGGAAAATGCGGGATTGCTCGCGGGATTGTGGGGAACGTTCTGGCTGATCCTGTTTACGAGCATCGTCACAGTTCCCGTCGGAGTTGGCGCAGCGGTGTATCTTGAAGAATCCTCTCGCGACAACTGGTTCACTCGCATCATCAAAGTGAATCTTGCCAACCTGGCCGGAGTGCCGTCGATTGTTTACGGCATGCTGGGTGTTACGGCCTTCGTGCGAATGTTCGGCTGGTTCTCTGCCGCCGACGAGTGGTCCCTCCTCATCTCACTTGGAGTCGGGACGCTGGAAATTCCGATGCCGCTGGGACGTTGTCTGCTGGCCGGTTCGTGTACGCTCAGCCTGCTCATTCTTCCCGTAGTCATCATCGCAGCACAGGAAGCGCTGCGAGCCGTGCCGCCGTCGATTCGACATGCGTCATATGCCCTCGGTGCTACGGAATGGCAGACTATTCGTCATCAGGTTCTGCCCGCGGCGACGCCTGGCATTGCGACAGGGATCATCCTCGCTCTTTCGCGAGCCATGGGTGAAACAGCGCCGCTCATCATGATTGGCGCATTGACGTATCTCGCGTTCGCTCCGGGCGACCTGGATACGCCTGGAGATGCCTTCAGCGATCCGCAGCGAGTTCTGGATGCTCCTTTTGACATGTTCACGTCGATTCCGATTCAGGTCTTCAACTGGGTCGGACAGCCGAAAGCTGACTTCCAGCATGTTGCGGCGGCAGGCAGCCTGGTTCTGATTGGGCTGCTGGTTGTTTTCAACGCGACCGCAATTGTGATTCGTAATCGCTCTCAAAAACGAATGACGTGGTAGGCCCGCTTATGAACGCGACACTCAAAAACGCGAAGCCGGACGTCTCCGCTTCCGAAGCCCATTACAACTCCGTGTTGAAGACGGAGAATTCGTTCGCCAATACAGCTGTGCGGGTTTCACAGCCGGCCGTCGGGGACGAGTCCGCAATCGCGGCTGGATCGGCAGTAAAGATTCGCACGAAGAACCTGAACTTCTTTTATGGTCACAATCAGGTTCTGTTTGATGTCTCACTCGACATTCCTGAAAAGTCAGTGACCGCACTGATCGGGCCGTCCGGTTGCGGTAAGAGTACCTACCTGCGAACTCTCAACCGGATGAACGACATCATCGAAGGGACGCGTCACACCGGTGAAGTGCTGTTGGAACAGACGGACGTCTATGCACCGGAAATCGATGTCGTGCTACTGCGAAAAAGTGTGGGCATGGTTTTCCAGAAGTCCACACCTTTTCCCAAGTCCATTTTTGACAACGTAGCCTACGGCCCGAAAGTGGCCGGTCTTCGAAGTCGATCGCGACTTGCCGAAATTGTTGAACGGTCACTGAAACGTGCCGCGCTGTGGGACGAGGTTAAAGATCGTCTGAACGATTCGGCGATGGCGCTTTCCGGTGGGCAGCAGCAGCGACTATGTATCGCACGCACGCTGGCCACGAATCCAGACGTGATCCTGATGGATGAGCCGGCATCCGCCCTTGATCCGGCGTCAACAGCCCGAGTCGAAGACCTGATCTACGAGCTTCGGCAGAACTACACAATCGTCATCGTGACACACAACATGCAGCAGGCAGCGCGCGTCAGTCAGCAGACAGCGTTCTTTTTCCAGGGCGTCCTAGTCGAAACCGGTGACACCCGGAAGCTGTTTACGAATCCGACGGAACAGCAGACTGAGGACTACATTACCGGACGATTCGGGTAGTCGCGGCGTATTCAACACGGGTTATGTGACTGCTTGACGGAAGACCTGCGAAGCAATGTCGATCCACCAGAATAGAGATCTCGAACGGCTACACCGTGACATCCTACACATGTGCTCGATGGCCGAAGCCATGATTCATCGGGCTGTGAGTGGTCTACGCGCGCCGGCAATCGATCTGGCGGATGAACTGAGAGAAGCTGACGATGAGATGGATCGCCTGGATGTGCAGATCGAAAATGACTGCCTCAAAATCCTGGCGCTCTATCAGCCGGTGGCAACCGATCTGCGACGCATCACGACCGTTCTGAAAATCTCTGGCGAACTCGAACGCGTGGCCGACCTGGCCGTCAACATTGCCGAACGAGGAGCAGGTCTGGTTGGACACCGCGAAATCGTTGTGTCGGACCGATTGCTGAATATGTCCAAACTGGCTCTGGAAATGCTTCACCGCAGCATCGACTGCTATGTAGAACTCGACAGCACCGGTGCTCGAGACGTTTGCCAGGATGACGAGGCCGTCGACGCACTGAATCGAGAGATCATTCAGGAAATGCAGGCTGCAATGCGAGAGTCCCCCGATCATGTTGAGGCCGCGTTGCATCTATTCTCCGCATCACGGCATATCGAACGAGTTGCAGACCACGCGACAAACATCGCCGAAGACGTGGTTTATCTGATTGAAGGTGAGATCATTCGTCACCGCACTGTATCGGTATCTGAGCAGATATGACGAAACCGACGGTTCTGATCATCGAAGATGAACCAGCTCTCGTTGAAGTGCTGAGCTACAACCTGAGCAACGAGGGCTTTGAAGTCCTGACGTCGAACGATGGTCAGACCGGCCTGCGCCGCGCTCAGGAACTGATCCCGGACCTCGTCGTACTGGATCTGATGCTGCCTGGCATGGATGGTCTGCAGGTCTGTCAGCAGTTGCGGGCCGGCTCGAAAACTCAGGACGTTCGCATCCTCATGCTGACCGCCCGCAGCGAAGAAGTGGATGAGATCGTCGGCTTCAATATGGGCGCCGACGATTACGTCACGAAACCTTTCAAGGTGAAGGCGCTCATTCACCGCATCAAGGCTCTGTTGAGACGCCAGTCAGCAACGGAGTCCAGTCGCGACACGGTGTCGATACACGGTCTCACGATGGACCGCACACGGCATACCGCCATATGCGAAGATACTGAGCTGATTCTCACACCGACGGAGTTTCGGCTGTTGTGGACCCTCGCTCAAAACCCTGGTCGCACCTATTCGCGACTGGAGTTGATTGATCGAAGTCGAGGCGAAGACGCGAATGCGCTTGAGAGAACGATCGACGTACATGTTCGGGCCCTCCGACAGAAACTCAAAGGCAAAGCCAGGTTGATCGAGACCATTCGCGGTGTCGGATACCGATTCCAAACGTGATGCTGTCCTACACGATCTTCCGTTGGCGTGTGGACAGCCTGTCGCCGTTTAACTCGTCGGAATGGAAGGCGTGAATGACACCGTATTCGCCGTCGTAACCGGAGTCGCAGACGACTTCACCATTCCGAATGCGTTGTACAGCTTCCGCGACGAGCGGTTCTCCGGCACGACAAAGGTCATGTGGTTCGGCTTCGTTGAGGATGAACATTTCGTTGCCGACCTTCCCGATCAATTCGTGCCATGCGCGCTGGACACGTTGACTCTTCACGCCGACACGACGGATCTCCGAGATCACTTCCGGCAGTGGAATCAGGCTGCGATATGTCATCGGATTGTCGGGGACGAACCCGACCGGACGGTCAGCCAGAGAGTCCAGACGATTCAGCACGCCCACCGTCACGGCCTTGCCGCAGACCGGGCAGTTGTTTCCCGTGACGCGTGTTGTGTCCGGTGTCTGCCGGACTCAACACTTGCGGTGCCCGTCCATGTGGTACTTTCCCTCTTCGGGAAAGAACTCAACCGTACCCGCGTAGCCTTTGCGCGTTTCGAGCGCCCCCTTAATCGCGAAGTAATCCATGTCGGTCTCGAAAGCGCAGGCTTCACGGCCCAGTTTCGGCGGTGAATGCGCATCAGAATTAGAGACCAGCGTGAACCGATCGAGAATCGACAGTCGCCAGTTCATTGGCGGGTCGGACGACAGTCCGGTTTCAACGGCGAAAACGTGCGGTGCCAGATCGCCATAGCATTCTTCAATGCTGTCGAATCCGGACTTCGAACCCATTGCAGCGAACCATGGCGTCCAAATATGCGCGGGAACCAGATAGCATCCGTCGCCACCATCCAGCGTGATTTCCAGCAGATCACGCGAATCGAGTCCGAGAATCGGTCGCCCGTCTGATTTCAGATTCCCAATCTTCCCGAGGCTCTCAACGATGCGATCAGCCCTCTTAAGGTCGGGTGCATAGATCAGATGATGGACTTTGCGAGCTTTCTCACCCTTCTTGTAAATCGTCGAAATCTCGACTTCGAGCATGAACCGCACGGGGGCATGACAGGCTCCTTCGACCTGTTCATCAACTGCCCGTTGAATGTCGTCCCGTAACCGAAACAGCCTTGGTTCTGCCGGCACGAGCTTGTCGCGGATTTCCTGCATCCACGCGGGATGCGTGAAGTCACCCGTACCGATCACCGAGATTTCTTTCCGCTGGGCCCTCATCGCCATGTGTTCCAAGTCAGCGTTGGGGCTCGTGGCACGCGAAAACTTCGAATAAACATGCAGGTCAGCGTAAAACATTGTGCTGGCCCCGTCCCACATCGGGGTGTCGTTCGCGTATGGGATGACGTGAATAGCTCGATTACGTGGGGATTGTCTGGCCAGGACATGTGTCGGACAAGCAGTCGCACGCTGGCAGTCACTTGACCGGAGATCGATCGAGCAATTGAATCCGCACTGATTCGTTGTTTCCGCGTCGACTGGAAGTCGAGCCATGCACCTCATTCACCTCGTGCGTTTTTACCGCCGCATTCAGGCTCGGCGGCACGTGGGTCTTGGTGTCGTTCTGGCACTGCTGATGACGGCTGTGGTTGGCAATGCACTGTGTTTTTACGTGTTTGACGGTCCGGCACACGAGGCCGCCGGGTCTGCGATTACATTCGGGGATGCCGTCTGGTACAGCCTGATTTCCATCACGACCATTGGCTACGGTGATCTGTCGGCGTCCAGCACGGGAGCGAGGATTGGCACGATCTTCTTTATCGTGATCGTCGGACTTGGCTCTTTTTCGTTTCTGCTGGGAATGACAATTGACGGACTGACTGGTTTCGCAAGCCGCAGGAGAAGAGGCATGTCCAAGGCTCTGATGAGCGACCACATTCTGATTGTCAACGTGCCGTCCGAGGCACGTCTGACGCAAGTCCTGCGCGAGCTGAAGTCGGATCCAAACTATTGTGGACGCGACATCGTCGTCATCAGCGACCGGCTGGAAGAGCTGCCCGTCGATGATTCGAGTGTCCTGTTCATTCGCGGCTCGGTGCTCGAACGTGGAACGTATGAGCGTGCTGATGCGATGGACGCTGCCATAGCGATTGTGCTGGCGACGTCATACGACGATCCCTCCAGCGATGCGATTGTCGCGTCGGCCGTTGCTGTGATCGACAACGTGCGGCCCGAACTGCACATCGTGGCTGAGTGTGTCAATGAAATGCACAAACATCTGTTCGACTCGGTCCGCTGCGATTCCGTCGTCTTCAGTATGGGCATCACGGCCAACCTGCTGGTTCAGGAAGCTCAGGATCCGGGCATTGCACAGCTGATCGACGTCATCACCAGCAACGTTCGCGGCACGACGCTGTTTTGCACGGAAGCTCCGGCATCGGCCCTTGGTACGAACTACAACGACTTCGCCCGCGCGCTGCTGGATGCCGACGTGAATCTGATGTGCGTGAATCGAGGAGAAGCAAGTCTGACATTCTGGAGCGGCCTAGACGCGCAGCTCGGAGACCGGCTGATCTACGCGGCGGCTTCGCGAATGACCTGGGACGAACTCGCCAGTCACGCTGGTGGTTGAGTTCTGATTCCAACATGGAGTGCGCCGGGATTTGATACGGCCGCCAACGAGTTGACTTCACTAACCTACACGACTTCCAGACGGACCAAGTGATGGGACAGGTCGTCCTGCTGATTGGCGAAGCTGGACTGGTCAAATCGCGTCTAATACATGCCATGAAAAAGCAAGTACTTCAATTTCTAAAGTAGACCTTCTTGCTGTAGCCCAACACCGGATACGGAGGAACCCTGAACGCGACGTGCTTCTCGTCAGCAAGCGAAAAGGCGAACGCGATCGGATACGGCTCACCTTTGTGAGCCCTGCGAGTGCCACGGGCAACAAAATCAAACCGTGTGACCTGTCCCCCCTTCGACTCGATGAACCCCAGGATGTCCAACTTCATCGAATGGCTCTTTTCCGTGGCCATGTGCATGGATCCCGTCAGTCGACCGTTCTTCAGTTTGAAATCAAACTTACGGACCGTGCCGGCCCGGTTCTGGTCGAACGTGATGCTGTCCACCAGATGCCATGTAGCGATTCGCGATTTCAGGCTCTCTGGAAAAGTCCCGTTTGCGAGTGCGCTGGCCTCGTCTTTGAGGATCCAGAGTCGGTCCACTGCGACAGTTTCTGGCAGGAGTTAATCGAACCAGGGTACGCGGCCGCTTCCTCGCTCGCTGAGATGTGACATCATCGTAGCCACAACCACCGTCCCTTCCGGGGCTTCGACGAAGTACCGGTTTTCTTCATCGACCTTGCCCGGCGGTTCAATCACGTACGGTTCACTTGGCGGCTGGTATTTCGGCAGGGCCGAGTTAAGCAAATCCAGCACTTCCTTCCGGCTGGTCGCCGAGCATTGACCGAGCACCCGCCCATTCGGTGTGAAGAGACACGCCCCGGACTGCCAGTAGCGGATGTGCTTGCAGATGTTTCTGAAAAACTCCCCGTCGACATCCTTCCGTTTTGTGTCACGAACGTGCGTCGCGACCGGCACGACTTGCGTACTGAGAACGTCGACAATTTCTGCGTCATTAAAGACCGTCACGCGGCCTACACTGGCAGAGCCTCAACACGGCCCCAGTGGGTGAGTACCACCGTTACTCGATATCCACAGAAAACGGGCTTGTTCTCCTTCGCGGCAAGTTCACGAGCCTCACGGACAGACAACTGCCATGGAATCGACCAGACCCTTTCGTTGGTCATCCTGGTCAGCTTCTGCTGGAGGCGGTCAAATTCGACGATTGTGAGCACGTTAGCATCGGGCCCGCTTTCGGCCTTCTCGTCGGCCAGAACGAGCGTCGTATTGACTACCAGGACGGCAAGGCTCAACAGTGGACATGGCAACCAGTTACCTCGCAGCATCGTCACACTCCTGTAAGATTGAACCAAGACTACGCGGTTTACGAATGACTGCTATCCGACTGTAATCGCACTGCCTGGAACTTCAACGCCTTTGCCGCGAGGGCAATGCAAAAGGTGGACAGCCCGATGGTTACGGCTCTTGGCCGGCGCAGGAATCCTCTTCTACGAGCAAAACAGCTTGTGCTGTCGGTCATCAACCGTCGAGATGATATCATCGTGCGTTGATGCAAGTCGCACGGTCTGTGAACAGAGTTGCTTCACGTCAGGGAATTCGAAATGCCAAAGCTGTCGTCTCACTTGTCCGAACATATCGCCAGCACAACGACTTCTGGAATGACGTCTGCAGCCCGCGACCTCATTCGCGTGGGCTCACGACGCTGGTTTCTACAGACCGGACTGGGCGGTGTTGGCGGCCTGTCCCTGCCACAACTGCTACAGGCACGTGAGGCAGCATCCGCTGAAGGCCGGAGCGGCCGGCCAAAGTCTGTGATCCTGTTCTGGCTGTCTGGGGGCCCTTCCCAGCTGGACATGTGGGATCCAAAACCGGATGCGCCGCTGGAAGTCCGTGGACCATTTTCACCGATCAGCACAACGTTGCCGGGAGTGCAGTTCTCGGAACACCTCCCCCTGCAGGCATCGATTGCCGACAAGCTGTCGATCATTCGGTCTGTCGATTGTCGGGCGAGCAATCACACACCGATCACGATGCAGGCTGGCAATCCACTGGCGCGCCGCACTGGTGATGGCAAAGACGGAGCCGGGTATCCGTCGATGGGATCCGTCGCAGCAAAATTCCGTGGCGCCAACGATCCCGCCATGCCGGCGTTTGTGGGACTGGCAAAGTCCTGGAGGTCAGACGTCTACGAAGCCGGAAACATGGGTTCCACATTTGCCCCGGTGAAGGGCCTTGAACTGGCCGGCAAATTCAATCTTCCCACTGGTGTTGAAGCGCCCCGACTGAGTGACCGCAACGAACTGCGCCAGCAGTTTGACCGCGTCCGTCGTGATCTGGATCAGGGGCAGTCGCTTGCCCGCACTGACCAATACACTCAGCAGGCCTACGACATGGTTCTCTCGGGAAGCGTGCAGAAGGCGTTTGATCTTGGCGACGAAACTGACGCGACTCGTGATGCGTACGGCCGCGCCAGCGTCGGTGAGAAGGCTCTGCTCGCGCGTCGGCTCGTGGAATCGGGCGTGACGTTCGTGCTTGTCAGTGGAGCGTGGGGCTACTTTGACCATCACGGTGACGACGTCCGCTGGGGCGGCATCGAAAAAGGTCTGAAGCCACTGTCTCCGCGAGTTGACCAGGCAATGTATGCACTGATCAAAGATTTGGAAGATCGCGGTCTGCTGGATGACACCTTCGTCATGATGATGGGCGAATTTGGTCGGACACCGGTCATCAACGAAAAAGCCGGTCGCCATCACTGGACGAACATCATGTCGATGATCACCGCAGGCGGTGGCATGCCGACTGGACAGGTAATCGGCAGCAGCGATTCGCGAGGTGGCACGATCAAGAGTGGCGCCGTTCGTCCCCAGGATCTTGCGGCGACCACGTTCCGTCATCTGGGCATCGACCTGAACGCTCACTGGGTCAATCAGCGTGGTCGTCCGATCCCGATCGTCACGGAAGGCGGCCGGCCGATTCCCGAATTGATCTGATCACAGCTTTGTGGGATCGAGCACAACGTGCTTCACCGACACACGCCGCCACGTGTAGGTGATGTGCACCTTGCCGTCCGCGGCCTGAATGACGGCCGGATACGAAAACTCGCTCCGCGTGGTCTCACGTTCCAGTGTCAGCGTCGGCTTCCAGGTTTTTCCATCCGTTGACAGCGCGACGTTCAACATCTCACGACCATTGAGTGCCGCGGTCCGGACGGTGTGGTTGTAAACAATTAACTGTCGACCGTCTTTAAGTGTGACTGCGTCAGTCCCCGCGTTTGGATTGGGGAGATCAGTGGCGGCCATTCCACTCCAGGTAGCGCCACCATCTTCGGACCAGCTCTGAGTCACGACGTTCTGTCTGGATCGGCACATCACCTGCATTCGGCCATCGGGATATCGCAGAATACTCGGCTGGATAGCGTCGAATTCACTGGCATCATGAATTGGGCCGATGACTTCCCATGTCTTGCCGAAGTCTCGCGTACGTTCGAAGTGGACGCGCCAGCCTTTGTGTTCAGTGCTCGACGCGCACAGGATCGATCCATCATCCAACTGGATGGGCTTGTTCTTGACCGGTCCAATCAGATTCGGATTGTCTTTCCCCAGCGCCTTATCGGTTCCGAGCTTTCGCGGTTCTGCCCAGGTGACTCCGCCATCGTCTGACTTCGTCAGCATGCCCCACCATTGCCTGGGATTTGGTCCCTGCTTGTAAAACAGCAGCAGCGGACCATCCTTCGGCTGAAAGAGCACGGGATTCCAGGTCGGATAGCGTTTGTCCGCGGACTCAATTCCGTTGGCGACTTCAACCGATTCGCTCCAGTTTGTGCCGTCGTGCCGGGCCACACGGATGCCGACGTCCGGGTTCCGCTCGTGAGTCCCGGCAAACCACGCGGCCACCAGCCCCGCTGTCGTCTCCACGATCGTCGAGGCATGACATTGCGGCGTCGGACGATCGTCCACTTCATAGATCAATCCGGCATTGACACATGCTCCCTTTCCGACTTCAACCTTGGGTGGGATGCGAGTTTCCTCGGCGTTCAGCGCAGAAGACAAAACGATGAGTGAGGTTGTGGCGAGGATTGAGTGTTTCATCAGAATGGGAGCTTTCCATCGCGACTTGTGGCGAAGTAAGCGAATAGACGGCCGCTGTTGATACGATTACGCTCAGTGTGTGTTCCGGGTTTCTCCGCAGCAACAATCGGAGGGAGTGAGATGTTGGATTTGACAAAGACCTGCCTGACGCTGGCATGTGTGGTGCTTCTCAGTTCCAGCACACACGCATGGGATCAGGACGCTGACACAGCCGAAGTCAAGGCGGGCGCGGCATCGATCAACAAGTTGATCCAGGATTTGGAATCCAGAGATTTTGCAACTCGGGAATCGGCGACCAAAAAGCTGACGGAGTTGAGGAAGGCAGCAGTTCCCGCACTGCAGGCAGCAGCCCTGGGAAAAAATCGAGAATCAAGCGGCAGAGCCTTTGGCATCCTCCGCAAGCTGTTCCAGAGCGAAGATGCCGAGACAAAGGCCGTAGCGAAAGAGGCATTGGAGCAGATTGTCGAAAAGGACGACCCGGCGATCTCGCGACAGGCCGAACTGTTGCTCAACCCGCCAAAGCCGCCGCGACAACGCGGCATCGGTGCGATTCAGGTTCAGGTTGGTGGTGGTCGCAAGGTGTCTGTGAAAACGGTCAATGGAGTCAAGGAAATTGACGCTGAGGAAAACGGGCAGAAAGTTCATATCACGGACGATCCGCAGAATGGCATCAAGGTTAAGGTCACTGAGAAGAACGCTGACGGCAAAGAGGAAACAAAGTCCTATGAAGCAAAGAATGCAGACGACCTGAAGAAAAAACACCCCGAGGCGCACAAGCTCTATGAGAAATACTCGAAGGGTGGCGGCATCAACGTGATCCAGTTTGGTATCCCGGGACAGATTCGATTTCCGTTCCGCCGGATTCCCAATCGCCAGATCGAGGACCTGGATGGCAAAGTGAAAGACGCCATCGAACGGCTGGGGAAAGCGGCCGAATCAGACAGCCCGGCTGATGAGATTGCTAAGTCGCTCAAACTGCTGGAACAGGTGCGGGAACAGCTCAAGAAGCTGCAGCAAGGTGTTGGTCCCGGTCCAGCTCTTCCACGAGCTCAGAAGGTCAAATAGCCGACGCTGGCACTCCAGGACCAGAGGCAGAAGACAGTGGAGAATTACGGATGGAACTCAGAACTCTCGGCAGCAGCGGTCTGCGAGTCTCACCGATCTGTCTTGGAACAATGACGTTCGGCGAGCCCGTGGCTGAGCCAGATGCCATCCGCATGGTGCATGCCGCGATCGACATGGGCATCAACTTCGTGGACACGGCGAACGTCTACGAAGGGTACCGGCGGTTCCTCGGCAGTCCCGGCGGCGTTGCCGAGGAGATTGTGGGCAACGCTCTGCAGGATCGCCGTGACAAAGTTGTGCTTGCGACAAAGGTGTGTGCCCCGGTTGGACCTGGTCCGCAGGATCGCGGGCTCTCGACCAGCCATGTTCTGCGGGAAGTCGATCGCAGCCTGCAGCGACTGAAGACCGATTACATCGATCTCTACATCATGCATTGGCCAGATCGATTCATTCCGTTGGACACCGCTCTGGCGGCAATGGAGAAGACCGTTCAACAGGGCAAAGTGCGGTACATCGGAGCGTCGAACCACAACGCAGCGCAGTTGTGCGAATTGCTCTGGCTCGCGGATCAGACGGGAGCATCGCCGGTTGTCTCGTCGCAGATCCCATTCAGCCTGCTTCGCCGCGAATTTCACCACGACCTGGAATTCTGCGAGCGTCATTCCATCGGTGTCACCCCGTATCAACCACTGCAGGGCGGACTCCTGACCGGGAAGTACCATCGTGGTCAACAGCCACCGGATGCGTCACGCGCCGCTCGCAAACCTGACTGGTTGTGGGATATGGACGACGCCTTGTTCGATCGACTCGAATCGATCGATGCACTGGCGACCGAAGTGAACGTGCCGACAGCTCAATACGCGCTCGCGTGGGCACTACGTCAGAAGGCGATGACATCCATGATCGTTGGAGCAACGCGAATCGATCAGGTGGAAGACGCAGGCGCCAGTGCCAGCGTGGCGATCCCGGACGAGCACCTGGCCAGGCTCGACGCGGTCTGCCCGCCACCATGGAGCCAGCCAGACCCGATTCGCGGATGACTGTCTGGAGAGTCGCTGAGCCGCCTGGATCGTGAAGTCGCGTCAGTGGTTGCCAGATTCGGTGACCGTTGCCCACACTACGACTTCGACGGCAGCATCGAGTGGCAGTTCATTCGTGCCGACTGCGATGCGCGTGTGGCGACCCAATTCACCGAAGATTTCGCTGAGTAGATTCGAGGCGCCGTTCATGACTGCTGGCTGAGCCGTGAATCCGTCAGCCGAGTTCACGAATCCCTCGACCCGAACGATCTGCTGGACTCGACTCAGGTCACCCAGGACCGCTTTGATCTGAGCCAGACAGTTCACAGTCGCGACCTTTGCCGCTTCAGCTCCATCCTCTGCGGTGAGGTCAGATCCAATCTTGCCTTTGAACGCGAGTTCTCCCACCACCATTGGCAGTTGGCCACTGGTGACGACCATGTTCCTGAACTGAATCACTGGAACATACGAACCGACGGCTGCCGGAGCCTCCGGCAGTTCGATTCCCAGTTCCTGAAGCCTGGTATCGACGCTCGACATGGTGGGTACTCCGGAAATGCAACTGGGGCGTGGAACACTCGAAACCCCTCTCTGACCCTCTCCCCAGCGGGGAGAGGGAACCAGTCTGACAAGTTCACTCTCCCCGCTGGGGAGAGGGTCAGAGACGGGTTTAGAGTCGGATGGATCTACTGAAGACCAACTTTGAAAACGCCCTGATTCTCAGTCTAGCCAGGTTTGCGGACGCCGATTGTGAGTAACAGATTGGCCCACAGGGCCTGATCTGCGGTGTGAATCGTCAGCACATGATCGCGCGAGGCCACGGCGTCGTAGAAGTCCCACTTCTGGATCGGCTGCAGTTCGATGTCCAGATCGGCGGCTTTCAGAATGTCACGGTACTCGTTCCAGCCGGGCGGATCGCCTTCGAGGGTGTATGGGTCGTCAGCTGGGATGCCCATCGTGTTGGCGGCTTCAATCGGAACAGCCGACAGCAGGGCTGTGAGTGCCTGAGTGCAACTGATGACCCCCGGCATCAGGTTCAGACTGACAAGTTCCGCATTCGGCCCCAATGTGCTGGACGCGGGATAGTTGCCATCGGCGATCAGCACCTTGGAATGGTGTCCGGCGCGGCCCAGAATCTCGTTGATCTTCGGGTGGATCAAGGTGTGCAGCAGCATGGTGTGATCTCATTGTGTCAATAAGGAAACTGTGGCCATCGACGTGACTCGATTCGTCATGCATCGAAGGCTGCGTGCAGGTCGTCGATCATTCTGCGCATTCGATCGGCCGGGTAAAGGCAGAACGAGTACTCACGGCCGGTCAGGATGGCGTTGGCCTGCAAACGCTGCTCGATGTCTGACAGTTCGTCGATCAGTTGTTTCCGCTGCTCTGCCGTGTGCTGCGACAATTCCCGGTTGATTTCAGGGAAACGCCGATAGCGTTTCAGGCCTGATTGATCGGATGCCGGATTGTCTACATGTCTCGACTGCCCCGCATTGTGTTGTTCAACAATCAGTCGCTGCTTCTCTTCAACCAATGATCTGACTGATTCACACGTTCCAGGCGGCAGGAAACGCTGTGGATTGTGCTGCAGTTCACGCAGCATGCTGCTGATGCGTCGAACGTCGTCGGTCGTTTCTACAAATGGTTTCGCCAGCGGCAACCATGCTGTCGCCGACAGCGTGAGGTATTCCCGCGGGTCGATGCCGTAGAACCGGGCAATGATGCGGTCGGTGATTTCGTCGTATTTGGCTCCACCAATTCCATGCACGAACAGGTCCGTCAGGCACAGTCGTGTGAACAGTGTTGTTGTGAGTGCCCGCGTGCGGAACCGGTATCCGGCGGACTGGATATCGTGCATTGCTGCGACGGCGTCACTTGGGTCTCCGTCGGTCCCCAGCGGCAGGCGACCAAAGATCGCCGCGTCGTCTCCACGGCTCGCCAGCAGCAGGTGATGTCCGGCACGCTGCACAAAGACATGCGAGCGGCGTGTATCTCCGGATTGCCAGACCAGAAACGGCACTTCCGTCCAACCGGCGGTGTGGTCAAGTTCCGGGACAGGATGTGACTCACTACGGATGCGATTGACCACGCGGTACTCGTTCAGAGCTGCGTTATAGGTTTCGCGAAACTCGTCGGCTCGGTCGAGCAAATCGACTGCGAACCACAGGAACGACTCCGTTGAGCACAGATCGTTCAATGGCAATTCCAGATTGCCTTCACCCCAGTTCCATTCGGTGTGGATCCGGGCAGCCGAAAGGCACTCTGCCAATCCCGGTTCAACGCGTGAATGAGCGACCGCGTGCGGCCAGAGTTCGGCAATCAACGGAGTGACATTCCAGCACGACATTGCCTGTGTGACGCGACGCCCGAACGATTCGAAAGTCTCCAGATCGACAATCCGGGCATCCTGCCAGGGTCTCGCAGCGTGGGGAGCGTCGAACGGAAACCATTCCGTGCCCGGCCGATTCCGCGTACCGACCGGCACTCGGATCCGGTGACTGCGCATCATGTCTGAGTCGACAGTCAGGTTCAGACCGACACCGTCGCTCCGCCTGGCAAGTTCTGACACCGCAAACTGCTTGACCCACACGCCGGGATGAAACAGGTCTGGCTGATGACCGGTCGCAATCAATGGCCCTGAACCGGAAGCATCACAATCTCGTCCCAGAATGCGAGATGTGAATTGCCCGGCGGCGACAAGTGCTTCACCGCGGACCTGTTGCCGAAACTGGTGGAGTGATTGCCCCTGAATCTGGCAGGCGCTGTACGCACGGTGCTCACGATTGCGAACGGCGGCTTCGGGCGCATCACGCAGTTTGGGAATGGAC
>CAYSJO010000026.1:0-10611 GCA_964431285.1 uncultured Planctomycetaceae bacterium | reverse complement strand
TCATCGCTGCCGGCGCTGAAACTCCACATACGATCGGTGCCCGCGGCGCCGTAGTCCTGACTGAAGACGAGCTTGCCCTGCTGCCGGACCTCGATGCGATGGCTGTAGTTGAAGTACGGTGGCGACTGGTACTTGCTCCAGCCCCGGTACTTGCCGGCAGCGGGCACCGTGATCGTACGTGTCGCCACGGCGCCATCACTCGCGGCCTCGGCACTGAGCAGCCCGCCCTGAGACGTCCACATGCCGCCGTACGTGTGGCTGGCGTAACTCTGCTGCTGATGAATCACCTGCCAGCCGTCGGCGGCTGCGGGTTCGAACGACTCGCCCTCGACCACAATCACACTGTGCTCAGCGGCCTGGACGAGCCCGGCGCCAAGCACGGTGGCGAGTACAGAGAAGAGAAGGCGACGGGTCGATGCGATCATGAGTGGAGTCCTCGCAGGAATTAATAGCCGATTTTGGATCTGCATTTCGTAGTGATGCTGACGAAATAACTTCCCGATTTGACTTCAACTCGTTTAACGGCAAGCCGAAGGCGACTTCGAAATTGCCGTTAAACGAGGAAGTTATTTCGTGAGCGTTGCTAGTGATGGTACTTGCAATCCGCTCCTTGATCAATCTGCACAAAACACCTAATCTGTTTTAGGAATAGACTAAACTACTCCGGCATCCACTCCACGCCTCATGCCCGACAAACGCCGATACTTCAAAGAGATCCGTTTTCGCCAGTTACGATCACTGGTGAATCTGAAGCGTCTCGGTTCGTTTTCCGCCGTCGCAGAGGAACAGGAGATCTCCGTCCCGTCAGTGTGGCAGCAGATCCGGGCACTCGAACAAACATTCGCCACGTCGCTGGTGTCGTCCACGGGTCGCGGTGCGACTCTCACGGAAGCAGGGCTGCTGCTGGCCAACATGGCGTCAGGCATCGTGCAGGATTTCGATCTCGTGATCCAGCAATTTCGCAACCGCGCGGAATCGTTGCCTCGCCGCCTGACAGTCGCGACTACCGGAACGCTGCTGGTCAACGAGTTGCATGGGCCGCTACGTGAGTTCCGCCGGCAATTCGCCGGCGTTGAACTGTGCTTCCTCGACCGTCCTTCGGCGGCGGCCCGCGATCTGTTGCTGGACGGCAGCGTCGAACTGGCCGTGATCGGGCGGCTGCGCGACGACGATCTGCCGTGCGAAGGCTTTTCAATATCGCCTCTGACGAAATACCCCTTCATGCTGGTCGCTCCACAGGGCCATCCGCTGTTAACGCGGCAGCGTGTTTCGATGAAGGACGTCGTCCGCGAACCGCTGGTGTTGCCGGTCGAAGGAGCGAATTCCCGCCGCGCCGTCAACGCAGCGTTTGCTCGACATGAATTACTGGACCGCGTCCACCTCACGCTCGAAGCGAGCTACATCGGCGTGCTGGCCGGCTACATTCAGGACGGGTTCGGCATCTCGCTGCTGTCGGTCAGCCCACAGATTCTGTCTCAGGCAGATTCTCCGGACAGTCCCTATCACGGTCTCGGCTTCCGCGACATGACCCGCCAGCTAGGCCACGAAGAAATCATCCTGCTCCGCCGTCCGGTTCCCTTCGAACCTGAATTCCGTCAGGCGTTCTGTGAGATCGTCGCAACTGCGATCAAAAGCAAATAACGATGCTTTGTTTGTGACACGAGACAGGTAAGCCGACGCGTGGGCGAATAGACATCCATCGCCGCCGGTCGCCACCTCGCGTTTCGTTATATCGCCGCTTGAGAAGATCGAGTCATCGTCGAGCACTTTAAGTTCGAGTAGGCCGGACCAGGCGCGGCGACCGAAGCGGTCCATTGGCTTTTTCGCAAGGTCCATACTTGGGGCCACGCACCGCACCCATGCGGCGTCTCTCTAAAGCCCGTAATTTCGTTAGTATCAGATGACCCAAGTGGCCGGCCTTGGCGACGAACCTCTGCGGATCTTTGGTGAGTTCGGCAAGATCAGCGTGGTCGACGTTGTCTTGCCGACCCGTGACGGCGTGGAGATTCGCCGCCGCTGCATCCGTCGCCCGACCGATCACCAAGCAATTCTACGGGAGCGACTCGGCTTGGCTTTACCCTGGCAACTGAGCCCTTGAAACGAAATGTAGTGAAGACCCAAGCCCACCCACCCTTGAAAACCAGGGGCTCACGCATCTAACAGTCGAACCTGGGCTAACAGCCATCCGCGCTCACCAGACTTCAAACCCATGCACCACGGCACGGGTGCGACCGGCAGCCTCGAACAGGGCAGGATAGTGTGGTTCGTAGGATGGCCAGCGGTCGGGCATCACGGGGGTGCGAGTTTTGGTTTGGAGTTCGGCAACCACTTCGACAACATGCTTTCCGCGTGGGAGCCCGCTGGCCAGCAACGTGCGACGCCCCCACCAGTTCTGCGGGGTGCGCAGATTCACGGGGTTCACGTCATTGCTGTCGACCAAGACTCGTAGTCGACCTCCGTCGAAGCAGGTGGGATGCACCAGCGTGACTGCGGTTCCCTCGAACTCGAAACGCAACCACGCCCGACCGTCATCGGTGGCTAGGTAAGGTGCCGACTCTCCGCCGCACCAGTCACCGTTTCGCTGGACGGACGCGTCAGTGACCGAGACGAAGCGAGCGTCCTCCGGTGTTGCTTGGTGAGTGACCGAAACGGGTGTCACCCATAACGAGGCGCGCGGCAATTCGAATTTCGGGTTGGAAATCCAGTTGGTGTCATGCGCCATCAGAAAACGCCCAGGCCCGTCGGGCAGCAGGGCAACGTGTCCAGTGCTGGGCTTGAAGTTATAGCCCAACGGTCCGACCACATTGCTGGCCTCGACGAGCGAGCGGTCCGAAGGCAGCAGATCGGTGAAACCGAACCAGGTCCTGCCCTGATCGGCGCTGAAGGTGATGTTCACATCGGGCCGACCGTAGGACAATGCGATGAGCTCTCCGGACTGAACTAGGGTCGGATTGACGCCGTCTTGCCCAACCATCCAAGGTTCAGACCACGTGAGGCCTTCGTTGGTGGAGTCACAGGCAAGCAGAGAAGCATCGGTCCGGAACACGCAGAGGATGCGTTTGGACGAAGTTCGCAGCAGACTGGCCTGAGTCGGGCCAAACATTGGTGGTGCGCCGTTGACGGGCGTCCAGAGTCGGTCACCGAATCGGTTGTCTTGCCACACATCTGAGATTCGACGCCAGGTGCGGCCACCGTCTCCGGTTGTGAAGATAAGCAGATGGCACTTCCATGCGTCTTTGGGTCGAAGGAATCCGGAGATGAGGACTTTGCCATCACGGGTAAGGATGCTCGATCGGTTGAGGTAGAGTCGGTTGTCCGCGGTTGCCGTAGGTTCGATGCCAGCGTGAAAGGTGGCCTTGAGCAGTTCGTCGGCCATGATGGATGTAGGGTTGACTCTGCCACGGCGCAAGGTGGTTTCATAAACACCGGCGCCTTTGTGCTGGGCGGTTTCCCCCACAAGTAATGATTCGCCGTTCGTGTTCTGATACTGATTCCTGGCCACGTGTTCTGGTGCCGCGATTTCCTTCCAAGCGGCACTGCCGCCATCGGATTTGAACCAGCGCAGCTGTTTGCCGGCGGGAGTGAAGGCATCTCGGGTGTCGTAGAAATGGAGCGAGATTGCACGGTTATCACTTCGAAGTAATACACTGCCGTCGTCTTGGCGGAAAAGTTCCGGAAAGCGGATGAGCTGGTTGAAGCCACGCGCCTGCTGACCGACGGCTTCGACAGCCTCGCCAACCTCGACACGAATGGCCGGTGTCTGGCCGATGAGTCGCTTCTGTGCCTGCAGTCCGGAAACGTAACTGGTTTCGACTTCTGCCTGAGTCAACGGTCGCGAAATCAGAGTCAGTTCATCGATATCCATTTCGGATTCGCCTGTCAGTGAGAACGCAAAGCCTTCGGGATGCCGCGGAGGTTTGCCTTCGGCCAAGGCAACCAATTCGCCGTCAAAGTAGATTCGCTGGATGTGGACTGCCGACCACGACACGGCTAGCTGATGCCATGAGTCCGACTTCCAGAAGCGTCCCCAGGGAACGGAGTGACGTCCGCGAACGTGATACGCGGAAGTGTCGAATGCCGCGAAGTGCAGTCGGTCCCACATTCGTATTGCCGGGAAAGGCGTAAATTTCAACAACTGACGAGCTTGCTTTCTACCAATTTCGTGGCTCGGCCATTGGGGGCGAAACCAGAAGAACAACGTGCCTTCCTCAGGCACAGGAGTCTTGGGCAGTGCCCAATGGAGCGTGTCGGTTGCACATTCGCTTTTTCAGAGCGACAGAGACTGTCCTCGAACGCCACTGGTGAACACCGGTTGATCGCGCTGGGCGACTTTACCGTCGGCCGTGGTTGCAGAGCCCGTGCGACGGAATTGGTGGGTGAGTTCGGTGGGAGGAGCAATCGTGGGTTCGGTCTGGCCGTCGAAGTTCGCGTGGAGCAACACGTCGTCGCGAGAGAGTGATAGACCGGAAAGCTGGACGGTGCGATCCGTCGGTGAAGGCTTCTCTGACATCTTGTCGTACTCCGCTCCGCGATCTGGACGTCTATTTCGCAGAGCGAAAACCGACTTGCCTGACCGGTCTTTCTCGTTGATCACTTCCACGGCGTGCAGCACAACTCGGGTTTGCCCTTGTCCGTCGCGGATTGTTTCGACATGGTTGGTTCGCATCAATTCCTGAATCGATGGCAGCAGCGGACGAGGCAGTTGCGGACAACGTGTGACCAGTCTCGCGGTATGACGACCCGGCTTCAGATCGCGGGCCAAGACACGCCGCGCGAGCCAGTGAGTGTGCGATGCAGCTGTCTTGAGTACTCGGTCACGCTTACCATCAATCCACACCTCGAGATTTGCTCCGTCAGGGAGCAGCGCGACCTGCGCGACCAGTCCTGTCCCTTCGAAAGCAAAACGGACATCCACCCCGTCTTCGTGTGTAGCGGCATAGGGCGCGGAGTCTGCGACACGCCAAGGACCTCGAAATTCCAGACGTTTGCTCGCCGGCGTCAACCGCTCACTGCGAATTGCATCGAAATTGGCAACCGAATCGATGAAAACTTCCTGCAACCAAAGCCGACATTGCGGTAGCTGGCGCGGCCATCGTGCCGCGTCTCCGGCTGTGTCATAAACGACCAGCACGCGGCCCGGTTGGACTTCGACCAGGTCGGCGTAGAAGGTCCCGTTTTGGTGCCAGTCCCCCAAGAAATTGTGCGGTGTGCGGTTGGCATTGAGAAGCTGAAACGGTGCATCCCACTGCCGTGCATTTGAGTCGAGACTGACGAGCAGATTGACGTCAGGACGACCATAGGCACAAACCGACAGTCCACCGGCCAATGTAATCGCATCGGGCTTGACCCCATCGACACCTAGAAACTTCCACGGCTGCCAGGTATGTCCATCGTCGGTCGAGCGTGCTACCACCATCGGCCAGCCCGTGCGGGCAAGACAGATCAGCGATCCATCGGCACCGCGCAGCAGTGTCGCTTCGTTGATGCCTTCACGAAACAGTGGTGACCGCTTGACCACTTCGGAAAGCGGTTTCCAACTGCGTCCTTCGTCAGAAGATTTCACCAGCCAGAGCGTTGACGAATGGTCCTCGGCTGTGTGGTGTGTCATCAGGACCAGCATTCCCCCGTCGTGTGAACGGAGTACCGTGGGCGAGACCATCCAGGTGGCGTCGTAGAACTTGCCTAACTTGAAAGGAGCCTGCATCGTGATTGGAACAGCAGGCAGATCGCTTCCGTCGGCAGCCGTGACACGTAGAAACCCTTTGAGCATGCCACCTTTGACGACGGTATCGGGGAAGTCTGGCGCGATCCAGGTGTCGTTTTCTGATTTCACGCCTCGCATGGTTTTGGTTACCGACGACTCTTTGACCGAAGTCCAAGTCTTCCCTCCATCGGTCGAGCGATTCCAGCGATTGCCCTGGTTGTATTCACCGCCCAGCTTGGCCTTCAGATAAAGATTTCCTCGGGCGTCCTTGCCGATCGATGGAAACCCATACATCGGCTTGTGCCGGCTGCCGATGATTTGCTTCTGGACCAGATGCACATCGATCACTCGATTAGCCAGAGCCTGCTCAGGCTGCACCTGCCCCGCGGCGATGACTCCCGCGAGATAATCGGCCTGAATTTCATCGATAGAAAGGGGACGACGATAGATTCGCAGTTCGTCGATGGTCACAGACCAGGCGGGACCCTTGGGCGGGCCGCTTCCGCTGGGGCCGACCTGCCAGACGGTGCTACCGCCAAGCCACAGCCACGGTTTTTCAGGCCATGCGCCCGCTCTTCGTGTCTGCCTTGTGACCAGTTCGCCATCCACATAGTGACGCACCACATTGTTCTTGTTCCAGGTGGTCACGAGTTGATGCCAGTCGCCCTCATGAAACGGTCGGTCGAGCGGCTGACCAAAAAACCCTTGCTGAGTCGAACCCGCCAGACCAAAACGACCATGCGTTTGTTCTCTCGTCCATTCCGGTCGCCACCAAACGGAAATGCTCCCCTGTGTCGTATTCAGAAAACCTTCCGGCAAAGCGACAGCCAGAGGGCGGCCAGCGCGGGCGATCCGGCGTCCGTTTCCGTACAGACCGTCCTTGATTTCTGCGTCACTCGTAACGACTACATGCGAATCGTCTTCGTCAAGTGAAATTCGAAGTGGGCCTTTGGAGTCGTCCACCGCGATAACACCGACCGGTGCCCCAAAGATCACGACCAGGATGGTTACCAAGATGATTCTAGAGAGTGTCCAGTGTTTCATAGCAGAAAGTCTCGATCGATAGCTTTGTTTGTTGCGAAATTGCAAGTCAAATGGACGAGGTCAATCCCTACGACTACGACGTCGAGTGTGGCGTACCACACCCAGGACACCCAGGACCAGCAGCAAACTGGTCGACGGCTCGGGGACTGGAAACGCGGCCTCAACCGAGCCGGGGAGGAACGAAACGGGGACAGGTCCAGTTTTACGGCTCAAGTGATTGTTTTCTGGGCCTGCCGGGCTTCCGCAGGGTTGATCCGAGTTCAAGTTGTTTGGCGGTTTGGGGTGGCCCGTCCCCTTTGGACCGTCCTGTGAATGTAGGTAGGCCATCTGGAATTCTTGCGCCAAAAACCACCTCGGCAAACTGGCCAATGGCTGCCTCGGGTACGACAGCAGTGCACGCTTGATATCTGCCGGCAACCTGGTGATTCTGACGCCAACACGACCGAGTGAAAGAATGCACCGCGTTACGGAACGGCGCGAGCAGAGCCTGCACAGTCGGAAGTCGTGTACATAGGCAAAGCGAAGAACGTTCGGGGCCGACCAATTAGGGCTCACAACAAGATCAAAGAATACAAAGGTGAGTTCGGTGACCATCGTCTAACAGAGTTGTACGTTGCGCTTTGGGACATCGCAGAGTGGTTTGAGGTCGACGCCGCCGAAGCCGCGTTCCTGAGGTATGCCGAGCAGAAGCTCCTCTGGGAATTTGCAAGACATCACCGTCGGCTGCCTTTGTTTAACAAACGCAACGGCTGATCAGTCCTCGACACAGGAAATCAACTGCTATGGCACTCTGGTTGGTACGTGCTGGAAAGCATGGCGAAGTGTGCGTCATCGCCCGTCATCCCTGGTATGTTTCAGGCAAGCCTGACCCGCTCATCACAGGATGTGAGCAATGATGAAGAACTCCTGGCCATTGGCGATGCTCTATTCGATCTTCGCCGTCACAGCAGCCGTTCAGCACGATCGTGTTGCGGCCGCAGAGAATAAGCCGTCGCTGGGCGATGCTTTGAAGCAGGCATCTGCGAAGGAGCATGCAAGAACAGCCGTGCGGGACGGCGATGCGAGTCGCGGCAAGGTGATCTTTCATCGTGAGAAGCTTGGGTGCGTGAAGTGCCACGTGGCGTCGCCGGCGGCGATTGAGAAAGGACTTCGCTCGATCGGACCGGATCAGCGCGACGTTGGCGATCGGTTGCGGCCTGAGCAGATTGTCGAATCGCTGCTGTTCCCGAACAAAACGATTGCCAAAGGATATGACGCGTTCGTTGTTGTGACGGACGAGGGCAGGATTCACAAAGGCGTGCTGGTCGCTCAGTCGAAGAACGAAATCGTGCTGGCCGATCCGGAGAAGACAAACTCGACGACGATTGCACGAGCCAACATTGATTCCATGCAGAAGGCACGCTCGGCCATGCCGGATGGACTGGTCGATCAACTCGCCAGCCGTCAGGAGTTCTATGACCTGATTCGATATCTCACTGAGCAAAAAACATCCGCGACCGGGACGCCGGTCGTTTCAACCGGCGAATTCCTTGTGAGAAAGATGCCTGCCGGTGAAGGGCGACACGCATTGCTGGCGGTGGCTCAGCCCGATGGAATTTGCTTTGTGTATGACCCCAATGTCTTCCGGTTCGACTCGATCTGGAAAGGTCCGCTGGGATGGGAACAGGAAGACGGCCGATTCACGCTGAATCGAACAGCGGCCGAGTCATTCCACATTCGAGACAAGCCGTGGATGATCGATGTTGCACGGATACGGTTCGACTTCGAATGGGTTGGGCATGAAGTACGCGAGGCGGGCCTTGTTCTTCGTTACACACTCAAGGATCAGGAGCAGGGCCGTGTCTGGTCGGTGGAAGAGTTGATCGAGATCCCCTCGCTGTTGCAGCAGCGGCTTCGGTTCCGCATCACGCATCCCGACGATTCGAACGAGGTACTGACCTACTGGCTGCGGCAAACCAATTTCCGCAACGTTGCCACCAACGGCCAACAGGCGCAGCGCGATCAGCTCGAATTCCTTAAGCCCGGACAGACCGAATTCATTCTCCAACTGTCACGGCGAAAAAGTGGCCGAACGATTCCGCGCGGCTATTCCGTCAGCAGGCTGGCTGGTCCGAAGCCCGACCCTCCGTACCTGTTTGAACCAACGGCTTTCAGCTTCGCTCCCGACGGGACCGGGTTTGTCACGACCCGTACCGGTGGAGTCTGGCGTTACCGCAACGGCGACTGGAATCTGTTTGCGGACGGACTGCACGAGGCACTTGGAGTGCTGGTCGCGCCGAATGGCCGCGACGTCTACGTCATGCAAAAGCCGGAACTCACGCTGCTCCGCGACTCGGATGCCGACGGCGTGGCTGATGTGTATTCATCCATTGAAAGTCGTTTCCGGTTCTCGGGCAACTACCACGAATTCGCTTACGGGCCGGTCCGTAATTCTGCGGGCGACCTGTTCTTCTCGACGGGACTGGGTGGATTCGGTCACGAAGCGAAAAAGACCGGGACCGGGCAGATGGCCACACCACTCGGATACCGTGGCTGGGTCATGAAGGTCGATGCGAAAGGCAAATTGACTCCGTTCGCCAGCGGCCTGCGGTCTCCGGCCGGTATCGGTATGAACAACCGCGACGAACTCTTCATCACGGACAATCAGGGAGACTGGGTCGCATCGTCCTACCTGGGGCACGTGGAGACCGGCGATTTTCTGGGGCATCCGGCGGCGCTGTGGGACCGTGAAGAATATGGAATCACTCCGCGGTTGCTGGATTACAAGACCGTCAACACATGGGTCGAAACTCTTCCACCGCTGGATGAAGCGAAGTTCCGGGCGGAGCGCAAACGTCCGGCCGTATGGCTGATCCATGGAGATCTGACCAACTCGCCAGGCAATCCGTCCTTCTGTCCGCCGCAGGGGTTCGGCCCGTTCGCAGGGCAGGCGTTTATTGCGGATATCTCACACCGAGCCATCGTGCGAGTCGCTTTGGAGAAAGTGAACGGCGTTTACCAGGGAGCCGTCTTCCCGTTTATCCGTCCCCTTGAAAGTTCGTCGTATTCGACACGCTTTGATCCTCAGGGACGGCTGTGGGTCGGTTCGGTAGGACGAGGTTGGACGCCGGGTGCCCCAATGATTGAAGTCATTTCCTATGACGACTCGGATGCTCCGTTCGAGATGCAACGCATCGAACTCACGTCTAACGGTTTCGATATCCATTTCACAAAACCGCTGGCCGAGTCCATGCCTGTCGAACAAATCACGGTGCGGAAGTTCCACTATCTGTACTGGGCCGAATATGGCTCGGACCGGCAGGACGTTGTCAGATTGCCGGTCGAAGGCCTGACCTTGTCCAGCGATCGCCGGAGGCTTTCCGTCCGTGTTCCGGTCGCAAAGAACAACATCTACGAAATCGACCTCGGGGTGGTGCACTCCGCGGATGGAATCGAATTAGAAAACAACTTCGCGTTCTACACTCTGAATGAGCTTGTGCGTCGTCAAAGATGAACGATCGGATTGGCCCGTAGTGAAACTCGCCAGAATCTCCACGCTGGGGAATTCGGGCGAATCCCACTACCCCAAAAACAACTTTGACGAAGCACTCGTGCGATGATTGGATATGCGTCCATGAGTAATCGTTTTGAAACCGGCACGTGGGCTCCAGAAGCCCGGCTTTTTGAAAAAGCCGGGCTTCTCAAACCGAGGCTTGTAGCGATGCCCACTTTGCTGCTCTGCCTGGTCGTGGCCTGCGCTGCACACGCTGGCGAATTCGACATCGTGGTCAAAGACCGAGCCGTCGTTCAACGATGCGTCACGGACCACGACGCTCGCAATATCGCCGTTGGCATGCCGGGGGGATTCAGTTTCTCGTTCGATC
>CAYSJO010000025.1:0-8286 GCA_964431285.1 uncultured Planctomycetaceae bacterium | reverse complement strand
TCCTCGGCCAGTTCCGAGACGGGTTCTTTTCCCTGCAGGTGTCGTCTGACGATCTGAGCTTTCTGTTCGGCAGAAAAGTGAAGACGTGTTCGTTGAGTCATGGCATCATTCTCCAGTCAGGTCATGCTAACCCGACCAGACACCGATTCCAGTTCCAACTGAACCGCTACATACGTCAGTGACCCATATTCCTTCCAGCTTCAGACGCGACAGATTCCTGATTCGGCCCAGGTGCTCCACGACATCAATGGAAAGATGCGTGTCCAGATTGCAGTTGTACGTTCGGATTCGAGAGAGCCGTCTGAGATTCTCAGTTGTGAGTGTTCCAGTCAGCAACGTTTCTGCTTCGAGTTGGGCAGGCTGCACCAGAAACCGAAATTCCACGCGTTCACCATTTGGCCACGAATCGCGAAATTCAATTCGCAGGTTCGGTCGATCACGTTTCAATGCTGCGGCCGCGTCCCTCGTTACGCGGGTGCCCGTCAGGCGAACCGTCTTCAGGACCGGAAACTGACGAAGAGACTTAAGCCCGGCATTCGAAACGTCCGTTCCGCGCAGGTCCAGAATCCGTAACTGCGGCAGAGACACAAGATGTTCGAGAGCCGTGTCTGTGATCCACGTTTCCGACAGACGAAGATTGTGCAATCCGGTTAGATCCGTCAGTGGCTGAACGTTTTTGTCGCCAATGAATGTGGCTCTGACGTCCAGGACCTCCAGCCGATTCTGGCGTGTGATGATCTCGGCAGCATTGTCTGTGATTTCTGTTCCTACGAGGTGAAGCTGCACAAGGTCCATGTCGGCCAGCAACGGCTCCAGCTCGTCGGCTGTGATGGCTGCATGATCAAGGTTGAGCGCGTACAGATTCTTAAGCCTGGCCATGCGATCGAGGTTGTCACCCAGTTTGTCCGGCGGAAGCGTGGAGATATCGAGCATGTGGACGGAACGGTCATCGCTGTATGTCGAACGAGCACCATCCTGATGCAGGGCCGCAACCAGACCCCGCTGTCGCGCTTTGATCACCGAACTGATAGGAAGCCCACCAGGATCAGCCCGATGACCAGCACGACCAGTAGTTCGATCAGTGTCAGTCCGCGGCGGTGGTGAGAACGGGCGGGGCGAGTCAAACGAGTCTGCATGGGCTTCACGCTCTCCGTGGGGAACGACCTGCTGGGATGACTGATTGGGGGGAGGGACATGATCTTGAGTGATCGCTACGGATCACTCGGAGGTGCCAGGTGACCAGCTCCGAAACTCATCGGCAGCAGAGCGGTCAGCGTACTGCGGATGCGATCGGGTCCATCGCACACGCAGACGATTTCCGCATCCGCTCCGAATTCAGACAGGACCTGGCGGCAGGCACCGCAAGGTGTGGTTGGCTCGGGGGTTGGTGTGTAGACCAGAATCCGCCTGATAGATCGGTGTCCCTGCGCAACCGCCTGAAATATGGCGTTGCGTTCGGCGCAGATCGTCAGGCCGCTGGACGCATTCTCGACATTGCAGCCGGAAAAGATCGTTCCATCGTCCGTCTCCAGCGCCGCTCCGACGGAGAACTGGCTGTAGGGGCACCAGGCGTTCGCCGACGCTTTCTCCGCCGCGCCACGCAGCTCCTCGAATGGTCCGCGTTCCATGAATTCATCGTCCGTTGTTTTCAAGCTGGAATAAGTCGTCTCGCTCAGGCGAGTTACCGCAGATTTGTTATCGTAACGGTGACCATTGACCAGACACCAAGCGCCGAGACAGTGTTCTCAAAACATTGGCACGGGAGTCCTCATGATTCGAGTCGCGCTATCGCTTTTTTTTGTGGCTGTGGCATGTCATTCCGGATTCTGCGACGACGACTCGCGAGAACCAGAGGGGATTACTTCACTCTCTCGCCCGGACCTGAAATGGACCGTTCCTGATAATGGTTACCACGTCCTGAAACGCGGAGATGTGCGGGCGGTCATCGTTGATAACGGGGCTGTCGATGATCACATCCTGCCCGGACACCGAGCTGGGTATAGCGGGGTCGCGTCGCTGACACACGCGAAGCAGGATGCGAGCCTGTTCGTGCCGCCCTACGCCGGGCTGAATTACGAACACATCCACGACGGCACGACTCAGCCGCGCGATGTGCTGTTCGAACCACGTCGCGCACCAATGCAGTTGCGCGTCATCGACCAGCACACTGTTGAGCTGTATCAGGCGCCGACTCCGACCTGGAAGCTGGAGAGTGTGCTGCGTTATCAGATGCTGGATGACGGGACTCTCGAAATGACACTGGAGTGCATCCCGCATGCCAGGACATTTCGGAACGGTTATGTCGGTTTGTTCTGGGCCAGCTATATCCATCAGCCCGAGTCTCTGGACATCCACTTCATTGGTCGACCGGATGCGACTGAGGATTCATCAGCCTGGATACGTGGAGTAACTCCGAAACACGGAGTCCTCTCGACTCATCCCGGTGTGGGTGACACTCGATCGTTCAAGCATGACGAAGACTTTCCGCTGACACTTGCCTTTAATCGATCGAAGTTCCGCTTCCTCGAGCCATGGTACTTTGGCGTGAGTCATGGAATGGCATTCGTGCAGATGTTTCGACCCGGTGACGATGTGCGACTGACTCAGTCTCCGTCTGGTGGCGGTCAGGGAAATCCGGCCTGGGATTTCCAGTTCTTCATTCCGGATTACAAAGTGGGACAGCGTTACCAGATGGTCATGCGGGCGGCGTATTTGCCGTATGAGTCTGCAGAACAGATTGAACGGGACACTCGAGCGAATCGCCGGGCTCTGGGACAGAAGCCGCTTAGCGATGCGAACGCCGCAAAGCGGCTGCACGACGCCGGCGCGAAGCTCGTGCGAAACGATTCGGGCCAGGTCACTCAGGTTTCGTTGTCCCGGCGACCTGTCAATTCGGAAATTCTGACTGACTTGGCAGGACTGCCGGCTCTCGAATCACTGAATCTCTACGAGACCCTTGTGAAGGACGACGATCTGCGCAGTGAGCGTTCGCTACGGCAGCTGAGATCGCTCAATCTGGGGGTTTGTCCGTTGGTGACAGACGCGGGCGTCGAACAACTGCTTGGACTGCGTGAACTGCGTTTTCTGAATCTGTGGTTCTGTCGGCAGGTGACGGACGAGGGATTCCGATCACTCGCTCGGTTGGAGCGTCTGGAATCGCTGAATCTTTCGCTGACTGGATTGACGGACGCAGCGATGCCGCAGCTCGCTGAACTGTCCGAATTGCAGACGCTCGATATCGGCAACACGCGTGTGACGGATGCTGGCCTGAAGCACCTGACAAACCTGAATAAGCTGCGGTCTATTCGTCTGGTGGGTGTGAACGTGACAGACCGGGGTCTGGAAGAACCGGCTCGCCTGCCGTTGAGGCACATCAACCTGCGTGACACGGCCGTGACCGCGGCCGGGATTGAACGGTTTCAGAAGGCTCGGCCGCAGTGCCTGATCAAACACTGAGCTCCAAATGACTGCTCGCTGCACGAGCAAACTGCTGTTTTGCTCGAGATCCGCCAGCTGACTCCGCCCTGTCACCAGCTTCCGGTTTGTCACAAATCGGATCGCTGACAGGACGTCCCGTCGTCGTATGCCGCGAGCTGCGAGCTGCACGCAACTGTCAGTTCAGACGGGCTTGAGGCACGTGTCACGTCGGGGCATGTCAGGTGATGCACACCGTCTGCCCTGTGACACCCACAGTCCGTGACACGCCGTGATTTCCACATGAATCTGGCACGTCCGCCAGCAGTGCCACGAATGTCAGTCCAGGATGTCTCCCGAAGTGTTGTCTGTGGGTGACGTCCGGAACTGATCGGCGCCAGCTGACTTTCATTGGCCGAAGACTGAGGCCGAAGTACACCACCGGGTGCCTGCTGACAACGGGAACAAACGAAACATGCGTCTGCCGCGAGTTCCGCATGACGCACCGCAGCCGAACCTCACGGCCGTCAACCGACAGGAGCAGTACTGTGATTCTGACAAACTGGCTCAAAAGTGTTCGTCGCTCACGCCGTATCACCAACGTTCGCCGCCCGGCGGATCAGCCAGCAACATGGCAGCTGCCGACGAGAGCAGAGACTCTGGAGGACAAGACACTACTGGCAGTCTCGGGAGTGCTCGTCGGAAGCGAACTGTCGGTCTTCGCGGATCAGGGCGACGACATTCGGATTCAACGCGACGCAGCCACCGGTAATGTGGAAGTCGTAATAACGAACACAGGCGTGAGTGCCGATACGATTCCGGCCGTCCAGACTAGTGCAATCACGACGTTGAATGTCTTCACTGGCAGCGATAACAACGACATCGACCTGCGACCGTTAACGGTGTCTGAATTCGGCGTCCTGACTGCGGTCAATGTGGAAGCCGGAGACGGTGACGATTCAATCCTCGGAAGTTCTGAATTCGCTGAGAACCTGCGCGGCAACGACGGCAATGACACAATCGACGGCAACGACGGCAACGACACAATCGACGCTGGAAACGGAAACGATTTCGTTCTGGGTGGCGACGGCGATGACATCATCGACGGAGATGACGGCGGCGACAGTATTGATGGCGAAGCCGGTGTCGACAGCATTACGGGGGGTGATGGTGCCGATACGATTTTCGGAGGCCTCGCTAATGACACGATCGACGGCGGAAATGGCGGAGACTTCATCGATGGCGGCCGCGGCGACGACCTGATCAACAGCATGTCAGGTAACGATTTCGTTCTGGGTGGCGCCGGTCTGGACACCGTGTTTGCCGGCACGGGCAACGATACTGTGTCGGGCGGCGACGATTCCGATCAGCTCGATGGACAAGGTGGAAACGACACGCTGTTCGGTGATGCAGGCGATGATACTCTGCAGGGTGGACAGCGTAACGATTCACTGGTGGGTGGTGACGGCAACGACTTCATTAACAGCGGCACTGGCCGTGACACGGCCGAAGGAAACGATGGCGATGATCGCGTCTTCGGTGGTGGCGGAAACGACTCCCTCGACGGTGGTAGTGGAAATGATACTGTTCAAGGCCAGGGTGGCGATGACACGATCTTAGGTGGTGGCGGCTTCGACTCACTGCTCGGAGGGTCTGGGAACGACCTTATTGCCACGGTTACGATCAATGTTTCGCTGCTGACCAGTGTGACAGTGGGCGAAGGAAATCCCGGCGACACCGTTAACGCTGTCGTGACGGTTGTTCTGTCCTCGAGTCCGGCCGAAACCGTCACGGTTCGGGCGACAACAGTCGCCGGCACGGCCACGCCTGGTCAGGACTTCACAGCAGTCGACACCACGATCACATTCGCACCGGGCGAAACGCTGAAGCAGCTTATAATTCCAATCGTTTCCGACGACGTCCAGGAGGGAGACGAAGTCTTTACTGTCCAGTTGAGTCAACCAACGCAGGCGATTCTAGGGGCCAACCAGTCGGTCGACGTGACTATCGTCAACGACGATATGGTAGTGCCTGTCTCCGATTACGACGTAGTTATTAATTTTACTGGTACGTTCACCCCCGCACAGATGGCCGCGTTTCAGGCCGCTGAATCTCGGCTTGAGGAGATCATCATTGGAGATGTTCCAGACATCATGGTCACCGGCCTTGGACTTGTTGACGACGTGGTCATTGATGCCCAAATAGTACCTATCGATGGACCGTTTGGGATTCTCGGACAGGCGGGGCCACGAAGCTTCCGCCCCGGCACATTTATTCCCTCGTCCGGTATCATGCAGTTTGATATCGCTGACATCCCGTTACTCGAAGCGAGTGGGCAGTTCGCTGAAACCATTCTGCATGAGATGATGCATGTCATTGGGGTCGGCACAATCTGGCAGCAGCTTGGTCTAGTTACTGGTGCCGGCGGTGCTGATCCACGCTTCACAGGTGCAATGGCAACCGCCGAATACAATGCATCCTTCTCGAATACCGAGCCGGATGTTCCGGTGGCCAACCAGGGCGGACCGGGCTCGCGTGACTCGCACTGGAGGGAATCGGTCTTTACCAACGAGTTGATGACTCCCCAACTCAACGGTGGCGTACCGAATCCAGTCAGTCGAATGACGATCGCGAGCCTGGCTGACCTTGGTTACGTCGTTGATCTGAACGTGGCAGACACATTTCCGATCACCGGTGGTGCAACAGCGTCAATCGGTGAGATTTCCGTGATGCCAATCACCCCACTGGAACTGTGGAACGCTGGTGGCAACACCGTCAATATTTCGTCGACGCCACCATTGCAAAACGCCAACATCGTGCAGACCTTGACATTCGACGAGGTTCCGGAACAGCAGACTGATGATCTGACTGTCAACGGTGTGACCTTCGACTTTAAAGTCGGCGGCGTTGATTCCACGGACGCACTCTATGGAACGCTTACTGGTCCCGGAATTGTGAACTTCCTGCAGCCACCCTTTCTGGAAGGCGACGCGGCCGGTGTTCTGACTGTCAGCTTCGCGACGCCGGTGTCAAGCATCCAGTTTGGTGTCGCCCGGTCGCAGGTTGTCGATGTCACGAATGGATTGGCCGTCGAATTGTTTGATGTCAATGGGGTCTCGCTGGGTATTACCAATGTTGACATGAGACCGCAGGTCCTGTTTACAGAGGCTGTCGTGACGCTTAATAACGCCGTTCCGATTGGCAGCATGGCACTGGACTTCACCGTGTCAGATGCGGTGGCCGGTGGCGATCGATTCGCGATCGACAATCTGTCCTTCGATACGGTCGCCATCTTTACGGACAGTGTGACGGTATTTGGTGGCAGTGGCCGTGATACGATTATTGGCAGCGGTGGCAACGACATTCTGAATGGTGAAGCCGGGGCCGACAGTATTCTGGGCGGTGATGGCAATGACTCGATAACGGGTGGCAATGACAACGACACGCTGCGGGGTGGACGCGGCGATGATACGCTGAACGGCGGCAGTGGAAACGACATACTGGGCGGTGGTGGTGACAACGACATCGTTCAGTGGGACGGATTGGGTGATGGCGTTGACACGATTACGGAAACCGCCGGAGTCGTCACCCTGATCGTGCAGGGTGATTCGAGTGCCAACAATTTCGTCGTCGACAGTTCGCTGAGCCTGTTGACGATCAGCGAAGGGGCAGCTTCGATTACGGCGAGCAATGTTGTGGGACAAGTCAGCGTATTCGGTGGCGCCGGTAACGATACTGTTACGATTAATACGATCAGCGACGTGCGGGCGCTGATTCTGAGTATCGACGGTGAAGATGGTAACGACACGATTACTGGTACCGGGGCGAGTCTTGGCAAGGTGTCTCTGACACTCAGTGGTGGTAACGACGACGACATCATCAACGGCACATCCAGCAATGACACGATTAACGGCAATGATGGTAACGATTCGTTAATCGGCAATGCGGGAGACGATTTCTTCGATGGAGGCAACGGCAATGACATCCTCCGGGGCAGCGATGGCAACGACACACTGAATGGCGGTCTGGACAACGACACATTGAACGGTGACGACGGGAATGATTCGTTGCTGGGCAGCTTTGGCAACGATGTCCTGAATGGCAACAACGACAATGACACACTGGACGGTGGTTTCGGAAACGACAATCTGAACGGCAGCGCCGGGAACGATCTGGTCGAAGGCGGGCCGGACGAAGACACCGTGCTGGGTGGAGCCGGTAACGACTCGCTGGATGGGGGCACTGGTCGAGACACGATCCGAGGTCAGTCGGGCAATGACGCCATCAAGGGCGGCGACGGGAATGACTCGATCACGGGTGACAGCGGTAACGACACAATCGATGCCGGGGACGGCGACGACGTTATCGATGGAGATTCGGGAGCGGACATCATCGCCGGTGGCGATGGAAACGACACGATCAACGGGATGGGTGGCCGCGACACGATTCTCGGTGGCGACGGCAATGATAATCTCATCGGAGGTGGCGGAGCCGACCGTGTACTGGGCGAAGCGGGTGACGACACATTGCGAGGCAATGGATCGACTGACAAGTTCAACGGCGGTGAAGGAATCGACGTTCTGGCCGATGCGGCACCGCCAGAATTCGACGATGCCAATCTGCAGATTCCGAACGCCGTGCTGAATGCACTGGCCACGTTGAACGGGTTCTGAGACCGATGTGAAGACGAATTGATGAGTAGCCAGCCCCGCCGGACTTATTCCGCGGGGCTAGCAGGCCGTTGAAATACGGAGGGATTGGCAGATCTGCATTGTCACGAGTCTTCTTATTCGGCGGGAGCGGATTTGTGATCCGGATGGCGTCGCAGGCATCGGAGTCTTTACAGAACGCAGAAAGCGACTGAGTACGGCG
>CAYSJO010000024.1:0-5169 GCA_964431285.1 uncultured Planctomycetaceae bacterium | reverse complement strand
CTAGGCTAGCGGGCTGAGGAAGACGAAGTTTCGCTGACATGGCAAATCAGGGCCAGCTCAGTTTTCAAACAGAGCCTAGTCGGATTTGATTTATGAATGTCGATTGATGAGTGTTGATCTGCGAAGGTTTTGTCAGGACAGACTGACACCTGCGCCGCTTTCACTTCAAAAATCAACACTCATCAATCGCCAATCATCAATCAGATGAGCGGCGGCTATTGTTGCAGCAGTCCCGTCACAATTCTGCCGGCCTGCCCGTCAAGCAGCGTCTCCTCGCGACTGTTTCGCTTATAGACCAGCTCGTCCGCGTGCATACCGAAAAGATGCAGCAGCGGGGCGTGGTAGTCGTAGTGATTGACGACATCGGTATCGGCATGATGCCCGAATTCGTCGGACGCGCCGTAGGTGCCACCACGGCGAAACCCGCCGCCGGCCAGCCACATCGTGAAGCCATACGTATTGTGATCACGACCGACCTTGCTGGGGCCGGCATCGTTCTGAATGACCGGCAGTCGACCCATTTCTCCGCCCCAGTGCACGACCGTGGAATCCAGCAGGCCACGTTGCTTGAGATCTTTGACGAGGGCGGCGGCGGGTTTCTCGGTCTTACGACACGCCTCCGGTAATCGCGTCCGTATGGTACCGTGGTGATCCCAGTACTGGTTCTTCGTGAAGACCTGCACGAAGCGGACGCCGCGTTCAATCAGACGTCGCGCGATCAGGCAACGCTGGCCATACTCCTGCGACTCCTTCTGATCGATGCCGTACATCGTCTGTGTGGCTTTGGTTTCCTGGCCGATGTCGAGTGCCTCACGAGCGGCGGTCTGCATCCGCGCTGCCAGCTCGTAATTCGAGATGCGTGCAGACAGGTCCGAGTTCTCCGGGTGGTCCGCCAAGTGCTGCTCGTTCAGACGTCGCAAGTATTTCAGATAAGCCTCCTGAACACGCCCCTTGCGTCGCGCGGGCGGATCCAGATTGAGAATTCGAGGCTCCTGTGATCGGACGACTGTGCCTTGAAACAGTGACGGCAACCAGCCGTTGGACCAGTTGAGAACGCCTTCGACGGGAATTCCACGCGGGTCGGTTAACGCGACATATGCGGGTAGATTCTGCGTTTCCGCACCCAGCCCATATGTCAGCCAGCTTCCCAGCGATGGCCGTCCTCGCTGCGTTCGTCCGGAATTCAAAGCGTGGATCGATTGCCCGTGGTTATTCACGCCCGTGTGCATCGACCGGACAACCACGATGTCATCGACAATGTCAGCCACGCTGGGCAGCAACTCTGAAACGTCGGTACCGCTCTCACCGTATTTTCGGAATTTCCACGGGCTGCCGAGCACGCGGGAGCTGGCCTGTGCCGCGTTGTCGTACTTGATCGTGCCTGGAAACTTCTGCCCATCGAGCCGATTCAGTTCTGGCTTTGGATCCAGCAGATCGACCTGGCTGGGACCTCCCTGCATGAACAGCGATATCATGGCCTTTGCCTGCGGCTCAAAATGAGTCGGCCGCTTTGCCAGCGAGATTTCCTGCCCATGAATGTTCGGCTTCACCGGGGCAGCCATCACTCCATCCTGCTTCAGCAGCCACGCCAGCGCAACCGGCGCCAGACCGAACGCGCCGCTATGACAAAACCGGCGTCGGGAAAGCGGTTCAGTGTTGTTAATCCCGGTCATGTCATGATCCCTGTAAGTTACTGAGTCGCTCAACCGCCGATGTGTCATCGCGCAACTCACTCAGTGAAGTGAGTTCTCGTAATGCATGATCCCAGTTCCCGACGGCGAATTTCCTCAAGTTGAGGGCCAACACGCGCCAGTGATCCACAAAGGCCTGATTGGGATGGGACTCTTGAGTGATGAGTTGCGGAATACCTTTCGGACGAGTTCCGTCCTACCGGGACTGAAGGTTTCAGTCCACGTAAAGTAACCTGTTTGAACTCATCAGAGTCTGGCAGAAGACGGCCAGAGCTTCGCGATTGAATTCATCTGGTTTCAGGTTCGGATCGAGTTTACCGATCAGGTCACGCTGTATTGTGATGAACTTGACGGCCTCAGCTGCATCCTGAGTTGCCGGTTGCTCAGCAAAAGCCAGCTGCCAGGCCAGGGTGACGCGGTCGCGGTCATCGCTGCCGGCATCGTGCATGACTCGGTCGGCCAGTGCACCGGAGTACTCGACCGCAAAATCGCTGTTCATCATCAGCAGCGATTGTGGTGTGACTGTTGAGACACTGCGACGATCGCAGTTGGGACTCAGCGACGGCGCGTCGAATGTATCGAACATCGACAACGTGCGCGTGCGGCGGACCTGGATGTACATGCTGCGGCGAAATTCCTCGCCTTCCAGCGAGATCATCTTGGTTGGCTTGCGCTCACCGTCCAGGTTTTCGCGACCAATGATGATCTGGCCGACTTCGTCTTCCATGACCGGCACAGCTTCACCGTACAGCTTTTCATTCAGCCGACCGGTCACTGCGAGAATGGCGTCGCGAATGACTTCGGCTTCGAGTCGTTGAATTGGGAATCGCGAATACAGCCGGTTGTCGGGATCGGACTCGGCGACTGGGCCGGACGACTGCTGATAAACGGTCGACGCCATTATTAATCGGTGCAGTTGTTTGACACTCCAGCCGCTGGCGACCAGTTCGGATGCCAGCCAATCGAGGAGGCGCGGATGCGTGGGACGATCTCCCAGCACACCGAAGTCTCCGGGCGACGCGACGAGTCCGCGGCCGAAATGGTGCATCCAGATCCGATTTGCAATGACACGAGCAACCAGTGGATGTCGGCCTGACGTGAGGTGTTGTGCGAACGTAAGCCGACGACCGGTCGTGACCAGTCCCAGGTTCTGATCCGAGATTTGTGATTCGCTACCGAGAATGGTCAGGTCGCCGGGATGCACCTGTTGTTTTGGCTGCTCGGGATCTCCGCGATAAAACAGGAACGTCGCCGGTACTGTTCCCGGTACTTCCGTCAGGCAGCGGACAAAGCCTTCCTTTGGCTTGCGAGCCCGGATTTCTGCCGCCCGGTCGGCATACCGTTTCAGGTCAACGGCGGCTTTGCTCTCCCTTAATTCCTGCGCTGTCTTGCGATCACCTTCCAGTTCAGCGGCGGCCTCTGCGTTGAACTGCGACAACGTCGTGGATGTCACCAGAACTCCAGGGTATTTCTGCAGCAATGCTGTCTGGACTTCGCTGCGCTGTTCGACCTGTGTCTTCAGTGCAGCCTCGACGGCTGCTCGCTCGTCGTCCGGAACCTTGTCCAGTTCCCGCTTCGCGGTCTCGGCGACGAGCCGCTTCTCCTTTGCCGGACGTTCCGCATCAAGTTTTCGGGCACGCTCATCGCGACGTCGGTCGTACAGGTACAGAGAACCCACGCTGATGCTGGCGACGCTGGGATGCTCCTTGAGCATGGCTTTCTGCTCGTCGTTTCGCTTCGCTGCCTCTGTGCGGTATGCCGTTCGAAGTGCCTCGCGGACGCCTTCGGGGACAAGCAGCAGTTCTTCTTCCAGAGTTCGCGTGATGTAGCCGTCGGCTTTCTTCTGCCGTTCCTGCTCGACCACGACGGCGTCGGCTTCGATTTGCTTTGCCCGGTCCCGGTCAGCGTCGGTGTACAGCGATACCTGTCGGGCGGGCGGCGTTCTCCAGTTTTTCCAGTCGAGGCCTGGTTCAAAGATCGCTCGCAGCCGGTAATAGTCGGACTGCGGGATCGGGTCGTAGCGGTGATCGTGACACTGAGCGCAGTTGACTGTCAGGCCCAGCAGTGACGTACCGACAATCTGCAGCGTGTCGGCCATAACCTGATTACGAGCGACGGCCTGATCAATCCCTCCCGAAGCCGTGCCATCCGGCGCCATCCGCAGGAAACCAGTCGCCGTCAGTTTCTCGATCGCGTCCGGTGTCAGATTGCGATGCGGCAGCGGCACCATCTCGTCGCCGGCAAGTTGCTCCTGAATGAACTCATCGAACGGCTTGTCGGCGTTGAACGACCGGGTCACGTAGTCACGATATCGGAACGCATGCGGTCGGACACGATCCTCATCCGTGAAACCTTCCGAGTCTGCGTATCCAGCGACATCAAGCCAGTGACGCCCCCAGCGTTCGCCGTAGTGCGGCGACGCGAGCAACCGATCGATCAGCCGATCCCATGCGTTCGGTGAGGCATCAGCAACGAACTCAGCGACCGCATCCGGAGTCGGTGGCAGGCCTGCAAGATCGAACCAGGCACGACGAACGAGTCGATGAGTGTCAGCATCCGGAGCAAACCCGCTCATGCCGTCTGCATCCAGCAGAAATGCATCGATCGAAGTTCGAACCCGGTCGCTGCTTGCCGGCGACGGCACATCAGGCCGCACGACCGGTTGAAAGGCCCAGTAACTTCGTTCTTCCTCGGTGAAGATGGGACCATCCCCAATCTCGTCGGGCTCTTCACGAGCCGTCAGCGCCCCGGCTTTGATCCAAGCTTCAAGAATCTGAATCTCGTCATCGCTGACTCGCTTGTCATCACCAGGCGGCATTTCACCGGACCGGACTCGTTTGAGCAACAGGCTTTTTTCCACGGAATCCGGTACGACGGCTGGACCCGACTCGCCACCACGCACGATGAATCGACGCAGTCGCAGGTCGAGGCCGCCTTCTTTTTCGCCCGCCTCGCCGTGGCACTGAAAACAGTGGACCTTCAGAATCGGTCGCACGTGAGCCTCGAAAGCCAGACCGTCGGCGATCAACGCAGCGGGTGACACGAACAGCACGACGAGAACAAATGATGGTCGCACGAGGGATGCACTCCTGAAACGACTGGAAAACACCAGTTTCCAACAGTCAGACCATTCTTGCAACGCGATTCGCACTCAGGGACCACAGGACGAGCCGGACGCAGTACATCCTTTGCGCCTTGGCGGCTTTGCGTGATCTCTTTCTCCCAGATCTGATTTGTCGCGTTCGAGCCAGCAGTTGAGACAACCTCCCTGATAGTTGGGAGAGAACGCGATTGCTAAGATGCCGGTCAGGCCCGCTCGATTCAGCTGGCTGGCACTTCATCTGAGCAAGATTACGACCCGACGATGTCACAGATTACATACAAAGACGCGGGGGTTGACCTCGAACTCTACGAGCAGGCGAGGGCTAAGCTGCCGCGTCTGATGCAGAGGACGCACACGCCGCGCGTCATGCCCTTG
>CAYSJO010000023.1:0-10746 GCA_964431285.1 uncultured Planctomycetaceae bacterium | reverse complement strand
GGCCGACCGATGCTGGCAACACCATGCCGAACAGCAACGTCGCTCGCGGCTCGCGGCCTGACTCTGCTTGAAGTCATCGTGACCATTCTGATTCTACTCGCACTGTTCACGCTGCTGACTCCAAGGATCGGGTCGTCCCGCGGCGTCCCGCGACGCGCCGAATGTCAGAACAACATGAAGCAGTTGACCACCGCGATGATGAACTACGCATCTCGTCACAATGGCCAGCTACCATGGCTCGTTTCAGGGTATGCAGGTCAGCGTGACCGAAATTGGGTCGTAGACCTTGTTACAGATCTTGACCAGGCTGCCGTCAGACGAGCGTGGGACGAATTGACACCACAACAACGAACTGGAGTTGACTGGCAACTGAAGGTTCTGATCTGCCCTGAGGACACACAGAAACTCGAGAAGAATGCCGCCGAACTCAGTTACGTCGCCAATGCGGGCTATGGCCTGTTCACCGACGATTCACGGACCAGCGCAGTCACCGAAGTTGGCACACACTCGCCAGGCAACTTCGATTGGGATGGCGACGGTAGCGTGACGGGCGTCGATGAGCGAATTGGCGCGTCGACTGGCGTTTTCTGGCGGCAGCATTCGACAACTGTCCGTTCAACTCTTGATTTCATCGGCAATGGAGACGGACAGTCGAACACAATCCTTCTCACCGAGAACCTGAATGCCGGACAATGGAATTCACTCGAGTTGCTGGATATCGCATTTGTGGCTGCCATCGAGCGGATGCGGTTCCGCCAGTCGCCGGACTCGAAGGCTGTTCTCGGATTGAAGTCGGCAGACCTCGGCCCGTTTGGACTACAGGCCGGGCGTGTACCAGGCAGGTCGCCGTCACCGAGTTCGAATCACGACGGAGTCATCGTGATGGGCTTCGCAGACGGGAGCGCGGAGCAGTTTTCGACGAGGATCGACCCGCTGATCTATCTGCGTCTGATGACACCAGACGGACAACGATTCGGAGAGCCCACGATCGGCGACGAAAAGTGGGTGAAGTAGAGGTAGTCCGCCGGCGTTGGGGCGGAAGCGAGCGTCCGTAGGCGTTGGCGAGCGGCTCTTAGATGGCATGGTTCTCCGTTTCCACGTACACCTCCCACGGACAACAACTGGAACTGAACTGGCGCAGATGCAGGGAGGCTGGAAGCTCTGACCCAGCCAGCCGGTCGCCGACTGCCTGTCTGTTATTCGGTGGACCGGTACCACCTTCTCGCTATTTCAATGGAGTTCAGCCATGAAGACGTTTCCCGAGAGCCTGCTGTGTTGCGGAGTGATCATTTCAGTGATGCTCTATGCCTCCACCTGCCTGGGCGACGATGCACCCGTCTACACGGCGGTGACTGATCCTTTGAAACTGCCCGACGGGATCACTTTGGGCAAATGCTCGGCCGTCGCGATCAACAGTGACGGACACATTTATCTGTTCCATCGAGGGAAGAAGCCCATCATCTGCTGCGACAAGTCAGGCAAGTTCGTGCGTGCTTGGGGAGACGACCTGATTGGTGTGGCTCACGGTTTGCGAATCGACCGCGACGACAACGTCTGGGTGACGGACATCGGGCATCACGTGGTCTACAAATTCAGTCCGACGGGAAAGCTGCTGCTGGCGTTGGGGAAAGTTGACCGCCCTGGTGCCGGACGTGATCAATTCAATAAGCCAACTGACGTCGCATTCGGTCCAAAGGGAGTCGTATTCGTGTCTGACGGGTACGAGAACACTCGGGTGGTGAAATTCGAGGCCGATGGTCGCTACGTAACGTCGTGGGGCACACCCGGTGATCAACCGGGAGAATTCAATCTGCCGCACAGCATCATCGTCGACAAAGACCACCGCGTGCTGGTTGGTGACCGCGAGAACGATCGAGTCCAGATATTTGACCTGGACGGAAAACGACTCAGTATCTGGAAGGGATTCGCGCCTTTCGGAATAGCAATCGATGTGCAGCATCGTGTCTTCGTCGCCGACGGTCGGGCGAATCAGGTTCTGCGTCTGAAGCCGAACGGTCAGATCGACATGCGCATCGGCAGCAAAGGCCAGGCACTCGGACAATTCAACTTGCCTCACATGCTGGCGTTTGACGAAGCCGGAAACCTGTACGTCGCGGAAGTCGGCGGCGAACGCCTGCAGAAATTCCAGCCTGTGAGAGAAATTCCATAGCGGTATTGACTTCAATTCCTCAGTCGTGAGACATGCACACCATGTGCTCGTTATTAAATCTCGCGCAAAGGCGCAAAGCGGGGCATTGTGAGCTTTGCGTCTTCGCGCCTGTGCGTGAGTCCTCGTTTACCTGTCCGTTCAATCATGGAATGATGGCGTACCCGGTTATACTCCTGCCTGGTAACGCATCATGACGAACTCCGAACCGCATCCAGCCGCTGACAGCAAACTGCTGATCACGCTGTGTACGTACAACGAACTCGAGAATCTGCCGCAACTGACGTCTGAGATTCACGACGAGGCTTCCGACGCACATGTCCTCGTAATCGACGACAACTCTCCGGACGGGACCGGCGAACTGGCCGACTCGCTGGCAGTCCAGGACACCCGGATTCACGTGTTGCACCGCGAGGGCAAACTCGGCCTGGGTTCGGCCACAGTCGCGGGATTTCGTTACGCCATCGAACACGGCTACGACTTCCTGCTCAACATGGATGCAGACTTCAGCCACCACCCGCGACACATCACGGCTTTGCGGCACTGCATGGAATCGGCTGATGTGGGCATTGGATCGCGCTACGTCCCCAGAGGCGGAGTCGTCGGCTGGAGTCTGATGCGGCATTTCATGAGCCGCTCGATCAATCTTTACGCCCGTCTGCTGCTGGGACTGAGGACGAAAGACAACAGCGGAGCATTCCGCTGTTTTCGTGTTTCGAAGCTGGCTGGACTCGACTTCGATCAGGTGCGTTCGCGCGGGTATTCGTTCCAGGAAGAGATTCTCTATATGTGCCGCCGCGCAGGCTGCCGTTTTGAGGAGACGCCGATCACCTTTGAGGATCGTCGCTTCGGAACATCGAAAATCAACTGGCAAGAGTCGGCCTGGGCCGTGTGGATCATTTTTCGGCTCGGGCTGGATCGTATCACCGGGCGTCGTGTCTCGATTTTGAAATGACATCGCACGGGCAGCGTTGAAGGTCACCGTTCGAGTTCCTATACCGCCTGCAGGCTTGGATGACGTGTTTCACAACTAACAGGACGTACACGAATGTCTGACGTATCGATCAAGTGCCGCGAGAACGGTCCATTGCTTGTGACCGGACCGGTCACCGTTGAAGACCACGAAGGCAACGCCTTTGACACGGGCGGAAAAGAGACCATCGCCCTGTGCCGTTGCGGTGTCTCGAAGAACCGACCGTTCTGCGACGGCTCGCATCGCTACTGCGGGTTTGAGGCTGCCGAGACTGCCGGCTCGTAATCTCTACGGAATCGTTCGATGGCTATCGACGTCTACGAGTCGACTCGCTTCGAACCGTTGTGGGAACGCTTTCGGGCAACCGTCGCGCAGCCCCAGTCGTCGCCACTGGCCATTGAGCGGATCGTTGTGCCCGGGCGCGGCTGGGAGACCTGGTTCAATCAGCAGCTGGCAGCCGAACTCGGATGCTGGGCTCAGTTTCATTTTCAGGCGCCCGGCCGATGGATTGGCGAATCGCTCAGCCAGCTGCTCGGCCCGGAACTCGCCCCGAATCGCGAGCCCGATGCGCTGATCTGGGAGATCGCGGCTCTGTTGCCCGAATTGTGCCACAACGCCGACTTCGGCGCGGTGCGAGGCTACCTGGCTTCAGCCGGCGACTCAGACCCAAGTCAACTGATCGACCTGTCACGCTGCATTGCCGGTCTGTTCGACCGGTATCTGCTGTATCGATCGGAGCTGATCGAAGCGTGGGAGGACGGCCGACTCTGGCCCCGCGACGACATCGAAGTCCCGACTCATGCTTCATGGCAGCGAACGCTTTGGCTGCACATCAAAGAACGTCGTGGGTTTCGCTGTGTCCGGGCGATGGTCAATGACCTGCGACAACAGCTCGACAATGGTCAGGTGGAATCACACCGACTGCCCGAACGCGTTTCCGTGTGGCTGAGCGGGGGCATCGCTCCAGTTCACCTGGCGTTTCTGGAGGCAATCGGCCGGCACTCGTCGGTTGCGATCTATTCGCTGACACCCGCCCGTGAATTCTGGGGCGACATGCGCGGCCGACGTCAGATGCTGCGGCAACTGCGAGAGAGTCGGAAATCGCTGAGTGAGTTCTGCCGCGAGAACCACCTCGACCTGATGCATCCGCTGCTGGCGTCGATGGGCAACCTGTCTCGGCAGCAGCAGATGTTGATGGTGGACTGCGATGCGGAACCCTGGATGTTTCAGGAAGGGCACGAACCCGAATACGGAAACGAGTTCGTCGGGGAGACATTGCTGGGTGTGCTGCAGTCGGACATTGCTTCGGCAGATGAACCACACCGCCTGCAGTTGCCGGTTGACAGAAGCGTTCGCGTTCACAGCTGTCACACTGCCATGCGCGAAACCGAAGTGCTCCAAGACCAGATTCGAGATGCTCTGGAGGCAGACCCGAACCTGTCTCCGGAGGACATCGCCGTCTTCTGCCCCGACATGCCGACGTACGCACCACTGATTCGTGCCGTGTTCGGCGTTACTGAGTTGGGGCGTCCGGGGCATATTCCCTTCCATCTGGCGGGACAGTCTCTGCACCGGACTCGCCCGATTATCGACGCGTTCTTTCGCCTGCTCGACACACTCGGCGGACGATTTGAGGCGAGCAGCATCGTCGATCTATTGAGCGTCGAGCCGATTGGGTCTGCCGCCGGACTCAGTCGTGACGACGTCTCAAAGGCCGCCGAATGGATCGCCGACGCCGGAGTTCGCTGGGGTCTGGATGCCAATCACCGACAGGCCGAAGACCTGCCCCCGTCCGATCAGAACACATGGCGAACCGGGCTGGATCGACTGCTGCTTGGTTATGCCATGCCACCCGGCAACGAGTGTCTGGTTGGAGACGTGTTAACCCTCGACCGGGCCGAGGGGCTGGATGGCGTTCTCCTGGGACGCTTGTGGGCCTTCCTGTCTCGTCTCCGCAACTGGCGGGATCGCATGAGTGATCCGCGTCCTCTGGCCAACTGGCGTGAACCATTGACGGGGTTTGCTCGACTGTTTCTGGACGAGTCCACCGACGACATCGGGCTGCAGCGTCTGTTTGATGCACTCGACGACCTTTTGCAACTGGCGGAGGCCAGCGAGTTCACTCAGCCGCTTCCGTTGTCCGTCGTTGCGCGCGAACTGTCGCAGCAGGTGGAATCGACGACCGGGGGCGCCGGCGTCCGAGTCGGAGGCGTGACGTTCTGCGGACTCGACGATCTCCGGGCGCTGCCGTTTCGAGTGATCGGGCTAATCGGAATGAACGACGGCGCCTTTCCACGATCCGATCGTTCTCTGCGATTCGATCTTACAACCGAGCGTGCTGAACCAGGCGACCGAACACCACGGGACGAGGACCGGCATCTGTTTCTGGAAGCTCTACTGGCTGCACGAACCCAGATCATCATCACGTTTCAGGGACAGAGCGAACGTGACCAGAAGCAACGACCGGCCGCAACTGTCGTCGAAGAACTGCTCGACACAATTGAACGCACTGAAGCCGAGTCAACGGAATGCCGCGTGGGAGCCCGGGACGTCATCTTTGTCCGGCATCCGTTGCAGCGGTTCAGCCCGCGGTATTTTGACACTGCGGATTCGCGGCTGTTCGGATTCGATCGCAACGCACTCGCAGCCGCTCAGCGACTGAACGGCGAAGTCACGGCTGTTCCCACATTCGCGACTCCGCTGAATCGGCGTGGTGACCCGATCGAAGAGATTCGAGTCCATGACCTGCGTCGACTCCTTGAGCGACCATGGACGCTGTTCCTCGAACGCCTGGGAGTTTCCCTGCACGAAGAAGACTCTGCAGCAGCCGATCGTGAGCCGTTCGTACTGGATTCATTGGAACGGTGGGGCATCGGTGACCGCTGGCTGAACGGTCGGTTGTCCGGGGAATCGACTGAAAAGATGTCGCGCTGGCTTCTACGGTCCGGAAAGCTTCCCGCCGGTGCCCTGGGAAGGCTCGCACTCGACGACTTGAACCGTCAGGCCGACGAAGTCCTGCGGCAGGCGCGCGCAGCGGACATCACGTCAGTCGGCGGAAGACTGAGCATCGACTTTGAAATCGGCAACGTGCGAATTGTCGGAGATATCGACGGCTGGTCGGCACAAACGATTCGTCGTGCGACATTCTCGAAGATCGATGCAAAGCGTGCCCCCAGACTGTGGCTGGACACCATACTGGCGACTGTGGCCCGACGACGAAAATGCGGAAATCCCGCCGTACTGGTCGGCCGAAGCGACAACAAAGGCGGCGGTCACGACATCACCATCAATCCACCCACACTGCCAGCCGCCCGGTCGATTCTGCAGGAATTCATCACATTATTCCAAGCCGCCTGTGAAACTCCGTTGCCGCTGTTTCCGGAAGCGATGGCGGTCGTCATCAAAGAGCTTCGTCGCGAACCGAACTGTCTGGATGGTGGAGAACTGGAGTCGAAGGTGATTCGCCGGGCACGACAGGCGTATTGGGGTAACGAGCAGAAACCGGGGTCATCGCAGGAATCGGCTGTGCAGGCCGCATTCGCCGGCTGCGACCCATTCAGGCTGACATGTTCGCACGTGCCGTCCCTGGCCTGCCAAAGCATGAACGCCAGCTCGAAGAACCTGTTCACTTATCTTGCCAGGCAGATTTGTCTGGACATTGTTAACAATTCACGGGACAAGGCTGAGTCTTGAAGGCAACAGATCCCTCCGGACGTCTGTGAGACGTATCGCGTTTAAAGGCTGCTGTATGCTGAACCTCATCACACCTGGCACATCACGCGACTGTGCTGGTGTCTCGCGGCGCGAGTGTCTGCAGGTTGGAACACTCGGTCTGGGCGGATTGACGCTGCCACAGCTTCTGTCAGCTCGCGCCGATGCGGCTCAGGGCGGCGCGGGCGTGAAAGATAAGTCCATCGTGCTGCTGTTTCTGACTGGTGGACCAAGTCAGATCGAGACGTTCGATCCAAAAATGACGGCGCCGCTGGAAAGCCGCAGTGTGACCGGCGAGGTCGCTACCGACGTCCCTGGCATCACGTTTGGTGGAACGTTTCCCCTGCTCGCCCAACACGCATCCCGGATGGCCCTCGTGCGGTCGTTCACTCATGACAACTCGAATCACACCGGCGCCGTCGAAGATGTGATGAAGTGTGGCAATACATTCGACGCGGGCATGGGTTCGCTGCTGACGCGGCTGCGAGGGTCGACGCATCCACGCACGAGGATGCCGAATCATGTTTACATGGCAATCAACGAGCCCGACCCGCAATTCGACAAGGAGCGACTCCGTCTGCGCGCCGCATCGGCGGCGGGGCTGCTGGGCGGCAGCAGCGATCCTCTCGACATCGGCACACACCGGGGTCTGGCCAGCAATCTGCAATTGCGTGTTCCAGCACGTCGACTGGAAGATCGGCGTGCGCTGCGGCAGGCGCTTGATCGGCTGCAACGAGACGTCGATACGGGGCCATCGCTGAGTCGCTTTGAACAGCAGGCTCTGGACATTGTGCTGGGCCGCTCGCGCGATGCGTTCGACCTGTCGCAGGAGGCGCCGCGTCTGATCGATCGCTACGACACCGGCAGCTTCAACACGGCGCTGCGAGTCAAGACACGATACTCCACGCTCGGACGGCAGATGCTCTTGGCTCGGCGGTTATGTGAGGCCGGTTGCGGATTCGTGACAGTGCATAACCCCGGCTGGGACATGCATGGCGGATCGACCCAGTTCAACATGCCGGACGGAATGGAACGACTGGGCCGACCAGTCGACAAGGCTGTGTCGGCATTTCTGGAAGACGTTGACCAGCGAGGATTGAGTGATCGCATTCTGTTGATCGTAACAGGGGAATTCGGGCGCACTCCCCAGGTCAAATCGAACGGCGGACGTGACCATTGGCCACGGTTGAGTACGTTGGCTTTTGCCGGTGGCGGCCTGAAGATGGGTCAGGTGATTGGCAAATCGGACGCACGAGGCGGCGAACCCAGATCGCGCCCGGTCACACTGGACCAGCTGCTGGGCACAGTTCTGCATGCCACTTTTGACATGCCGGCTGTCCAATCTCGGCCAGGTCTGTCACGCGACTTCATCTCGACATTCGATCGAGTCGAGCCGATTCGCGAGCTGTTTGGTTGATAAGAGCGACTCAGGCAACAGGTCGCCACGCAGCGACAGCATCGGAGAATGCCACTAATGACGAAGTCCGACTTCGCATGGACCTTTCCCTGCTACATTCTCGCGCACAGTGACGAGACGGAAGAGGCCGCTGGCGGTGCTCCTCTTGAAAGACTGATGCGAATCTTCGCACCCGAAGTCGCGGGCGACGGTGAAAAGCACGTCGCAATCTTCACGGACCACGACCTGGCCGAATCGTTCCAGCAACACGTGCCCGCGGTAGCCGACCTGAAGTTGATCGAGTTTACGACACCCGTCCGACTGAAATCGTTCCTGGACACGATGCAGAGCCACTTCAGGCACGCGGCAATCGACCTGAACGCACGGACACTCGTCTGTAGGAGTTTCCTTGTCGCCGAAATGATGTCGGCACTGGAGCGATGGATCAGAGAGTCCAAAGCGCAATAACCGTCATGAATCAACGATCAGCGCGGACCGAGCCTCGGCGGCAGTTGCCGGCCGACGACATGGCTGAATCGCGCGGCTGCGACGGAATTCATATGTAGCCCGTCTGGGAACATCTCGGCTTGAACTCCGTCGATGTGTCGAGCATCAATCAATGGGATCTCACGCTTTGAAGCAAATTCGAGAAGACCTGGGTCAACGACATATTCGTTGGGAACTGGAATCGCAACAAACACGACTTGAACATTGTGGCCGTTGGCGACCTCGATCAGACGTGCCAGCCGTTCGTGGGTCGGTTTCGGCGGTGTAGCCGACTGGCACTCCTTCATTGCGTCATTCATGCGATTGGGCGTGTTCTGGTAGTTAGGGATGACGGCGTCCAGTAGTCGCCGCTGTACAGGTTCCCGATTCGCGTACGCCGCCGACACACTACCCAACAGGAAGTCCATCCGATCTCGGTGGTCGGTCAATTTGTACTGCATGACTTCAGGTACGTTGCTGAACTCACAGAACAAATGACCGAGTGCAGCCGGGTCGGTATTCCGGGCATCACTCAGGTGGCTACCATCGTCACCTTCGAATCCGAGCACTAGAACGTCGGGGACGTGTCCGGAATTTGCGAAGCAGTTCTTGAACTCATAATACCACTCCACCAGCTCCGTTCCATCCGCGAGCGCTTTGATGACGAATCCTGGCTCGCCCGAATTTTGCGAGATTTCATCGGCCATAATTCCTGCATTCACGCCTTCGCGGAGCAGTGAATTGCCCAGAAACAGAACGCGAAATCGACCCTCGGCCTGTGAACTGTCCAGCGACGCTGCTATCGCTGGAAATGTACGAATCATTTCCAGATCTTTGGATAAACGCGGCTCCGACACCCGAATTCCGACCTCAAACACAAGTAGAACGACGAGTACGAACCCGATGACGGCCACTTCACCTTTCCTTGCGAATCGTAGTATTCCGGACATCGATCGCGGCTGCTTCGACTGCTGACGCAACGTCACATCCGTCGTCGAGACAGTCCGCGTTTCATCGGGCGCGACGGCCACGGCGGCATTGTCAGAACTGAAAGTAGATAAAGTCATGTGTCACCGGCGGCAGGAAGAACAGCAGCATGAGTGAGAAGTATGAATAGGTCAGACCGCGAGCGAGCCAATGCGATTTCACGAGACTGAACTCATCTTTGCCCTGTTCGACCCACAGTTCGTAGACCGGCATCGGGCCGGCAAACAACGCGATCATGGCCACTCCCGAAATTGCGAATGGTGTGATCGACGACAGGCTGGTCGACATCAGGACGATCATGTCCCATGCCTGCTCAATGGAATCTGCTCGGAAGAACAGCCATCCAATACAGACAAAATGGAACATCAGAAGTCGTGCGATCCACACTCGGAACACGCGGGCTGATTGATCTTTTGACCCACGTCCTTCGAACAGGCGGTAGCCGCATAGCAGCAGACCGTGGAAGGCTCCCCAGACGAGAAACGTCCAGCCGGCTCCATGCCACAGTCCTACAAGGACCATCGTGAGCATCAGGTTGCGGCACGTCATCAGTTTGCCAAGGCGTTTACCGCTCAGTCCGACGTACAGGTAGTCGCGCAACCACTGCGACAGGCTGATGTGCCAGCGTCTCCAAAAATCACTCGGCGAGACGGCGAGATTCGGCATTCGAAAGTTCGACATCAGTTCGAATCCCATCCAGCGGGCAAGCCCCGTGAGCCATCGACGAGTAGCCGGAAAAGTCACCGTCGATCTGAAACGCGAACGCGTACACGCCGACCAGGCATTCGGCTCCCGTCAATTGAGAAGCCGGAACAGCGAAGACTGTGTTGACCAGCCGAGCCATGTTGTCAGCAATGACGACCTTCTTAAAAAGTTCAAACAAAATGGTTCGTCGCCGGAATGTGTTGGTGAAAGCGGTCTGTTTGCAGTCGGCCGGGCGGAGCCGGCCTGAGTCGAACGAGGTACGAATCACCTCAAGAAGAGGAAGGAGAGCATACCGCGACGGTTCGGGGAATGATGGTGCTG
>CAYSJO010000022.1:0-7500 GCA_964431285.1 uncultured Planctomycetaceae bacterium | reverse complement strand
CCACTCCGCGATCGATCCCGCGCTTGATCCACGCTTTCAGAACTTACTGCCAGTTCGGATTTCGCAGGCACGCCCAGTATTCACGCATGCCGCCGATCGAATAGCTGTTATTCGTGATTGGCGTTCCGTCGGCGTTCTTCTCCATCATCTCGAGAGGATCAGAAACGGGCTTCGGGCCGAGTTCGTCTTCGTTCCACAGGTTCCTGTAGAAGTGAAAGAAACCACGCGGCCCTTTCTCTCCGTCCGGCTCACCGACCAGGAACTCGACGTTAAAGTGTCCGACAACCTTGCCGCCCAATCCATGAATCGCCGTGTTCTTTTCTTCGAACCAGTCTCCAGTTTCCTTCAGTCCCTGATGCGGAAAGTGAGCCGGATATCCCTTGTACTGAGGGGTATGAGCCAGGCTCCAGAAATGGCCGCCGTAAAATCCAAGCTGCACGACTTCCGGCTGTGCTTCCTTCAGAAAAGGCAGGTATTCCACGTCGGAGTAGTTCGCCCAGTGAGCCACCATGCGAGTGAATTCAAATCGCGGTGGATCCGCGGCGGATGCGACAAGACTGGACGCAACAAGGACAGCAGCGAGACTGACTCGGCGAGTATTCACTGAGGACTCCGTCGAAGACCTGGTTCAATGAACCGCATGCCTGTTGCACGCGACTCAGAAACGTTGTCCGGAGTCTAGCAAACGGGCTCACCGACAGCGTGCGATTCAACCAGGATCGTCGTCCTAGTCGACTCAGAATTCACCGACGAAGTTGTCGTCGTTGCGACTGCCAAGGTACTGATACGTCTCGAGCGAAATTCTCTCGTTGAGGAACCTGACCGAGCCGTCCCCCAACGCGAACTGGCCACCGCCGGCGTGCCAGCTTCCGAATCCACCGACAACAGTGGCGTCTTCATACTCTGCGGGCTTCTGTGTACGGAACGCAGTTCCTCGAAGGGCGAGCGAATTCGGCTTGTTGCCGGTGTTCCGCAACGTGGACCTCGTCCCCGACAGCCAGTTCAGGTCGCCCAGCGTGATCTGTTTCTCACCAAGAAAAATCGTATTGGAGCTACCGTCGCCAATATCCCGGTAACGAACCGAGCTGTTCAGAAAAAACACTCCGTCATTGTCGACGTCAATCTGCGCTTCAACACCATGATGGCAACCCGCATAGCTGGATTGTGACACGTCGGGGTAGGCACCCGGATCGCTCGTGCATAACAGCACATACATCCGAGCGTCAGTGATCCGTTCGGACTGTTCATAAGCACCTTTGTCGAAATCAATCTCGCGAAACAACGGTCCCTGGTCAAGATAGGGCAGAAGATTCACTGTCCATGAGATGTGGTACCCCTCCTCGGCCGTCTCGATCGGCCCCGTGGTGTTCACACAACCTGGCGGCAGTACTCCATGCGCCATCTCGTAGTTGAGTAGGGCCAATGCCAGTTGTGCCAGGTTGTTCTTACACTGCGACCGTCGAGCCGCCTCGCGGGCCTGTTGCACGGCTGGCAACAACAACGCGATCAGAATCGCGATGATCGCAATCACCACCAGAAGTTCGATCAGTGTGAAGCCTCTTCGTGGCGAGGCCTGACTTTGTCTTGATTCCACTACGTATCGTTTCATTCTGATTACTCCTGCGATCTGCAGTTTAGTTTTGTGACGCTGGTTCCGGCCAGGAGGCCGACAGTCTGTTGAAAAACGTATAGGCCGGACCGAGGAGCGAAGCGACGATGTTCCGGCACCTGCGATCTGGACTGCCGGAGCGGCGCTTCGCTTGATCCGGCCTACTAAATTCACTTTTTCAACGGACTGCTGGCAGCCCGTTCAACCTGACGCGTAAGCGAGGAATGTAAATCCTCTGTTGTCACTGGTTTCCATCCCTCGCTAACGCGTCGGGTTACCTTGAAGGCCGCTTTTCAACGGACGGCCAGGACGTTCAAGAATATAGTCAGAAGCCTACCACGTACTTTCCGTCGTTGCGGCTGCCCAGATGCTCGAATGTTTCGGCTTCAATATTCTCATTAATGAATCGAACAGACCCATCCCCAAGTGCAAACTGGGCTCCTCCGGTATGCCAGCTTCCAAACCCACCAACAAATGCAACATCCTCGAACTCGGCTGGTGACTCTTTGTAGATCCTGTACTGCCCGCTACCCGATGTGAATGCATTAGGCCTCGCGCCGGTGTTGCGCAGGGTCGAGCGAGTCCCTGACAGCCAACTGAAGTCAGCCGGTGTAATCTCCTTTTCACCCAGACAAATCGTGTTCGAGCTGCCGTCCTCAATGTCTCGGTATCGAAGTGAGCTGTTCAGGAAGAAGACACCGTCATTGTCGGTGTGGATCTGAGTCTCCGTACCGTTGTGACATCCAGCGTAACTCGACTGGCCATAATCGCCCGGGTCAGACGGGCACATCAGGACATTCAAAGAGGATTCAGCAACCAGCCGCGACTGCTCATAGGCGCCTTTGTCGAAGTCGAACTCGCGAAATAATGGTCCCTGCTCCAGATGAGGAAGCAGATTCACCGTCCAGGACATGTGATAGTCTTCCTCCGTGGCCTCGATCGGTCCGGCAGAGTTGACCGAACCAGGTGGCAGCACGCCATGGGCCATTTCGTAATTGAGCAGAGCAAGGGCCAGTTGCGCGAGGTTGTTCTTGCACTGCGTCCGCCGCGCCGCCTCACGGGCCTGTTGCACGGCTGGCAGCAGTATCGCGATCATCATCGCGATGATGGCAATCACCACGCGCAGTTCGATCAGCGTAAATCCCATACGCCGCAACTTTCCGTCCGAATGTGAACCAGGTGCGTGTCGTTTCATTGTTATAACTCCTACGAATGCAGTCTCTTAACGTAGTATCAGGCAGTACGAACAATGAGCTTGCGCGATCATTCATTCGTTCCGGCTGCCGGGACAGTGACTGGTATCACTCGTGTCGCCAGTACGCGTTGTGCTCCCTCCGGTGGGTAAGTAACTGTGATCGTTACGAGCCGTCGCGTCTCAGAATCGAGATCTGTCCCGACCTGGATATTCGCCAGAGCGGCATCGTGTTGATTCAGCGCTTCCGCCGGAATGGACCACTGCTCGCCAGTGTAATTAGCGTTCGTATGTAGTTGAGACGCCGCTCTCGACGCAGCCGAATGGACAAGCCAGTCGGCCTGCACGCGCTGCAGGTCACCGCGTACCAGATTCCTCTGTAACACAGTCGACCGGATCAGCACTCCAACGGTCAACGACAATGACAGGAGGCTGAGCATGAACAGGACCAGAATCGTGCCCCTGCGCCGAGTTCCTGCTGTGTCCGGTTTGTATGACTGATTTCGTTTCATGGTTGGTCTGTAGAAATACCCCAGGACTTATATTACTCAGTTGGTCAGGTCGCCCGATGTGGCAACACTGGCCGGTGAATGGCGGTAGTCGAGTGAGACTCGGGCATGAAGTGCTATAGCCGGAGGCGGAACAGATGCCGGGGGTGCAGGAGGAGTAACCTCGACGACTGCAATGTCTGTACGAGCTGTTTTCACGATGATCGAGAACTTCAGCGAGGCATTGGGGAAGACATAACGTTCACCGGGTTGGGCGGCTGATACTTCCTCAGTTCCACGCTGCTGAATTCGCCGAATCTCATCCGCATGTACGAGCCATACAACTGTTCCGTCAGGCTTGTCGAGAATGAGTCGTGATGTGTCGTCTTCGTTGATGCTGACCGATCGCGCGGAATGGACGTCGTCGCGGAAGTCGCGAGCGAGACGTTGCCAGGCAGCCGTTTGTGCAATGCGCTCCAGTTGCCGGCCCTGTTGTCGATACATGCGAAACAGGGCAGTCGCGGCAACACTGAGGAGGACGCTCATGACCGTCATTGTGACGGCCATTTGAATCAACGCCGATCCCCGCTGGTATTTGCCGCGGTCAAAGGCTGGTCGAGGTTTATTTGTTCTGCGTCTCATGGCCGTCGTTCACTGACTGTGCTGTCTGTAAATGGAGTGAATCACGGAGTCTCCGTGACAGGGTCTGCGGCTGCTGATCCCACGGGGAACCACGCTGTGAGGCGAACTGGCTCAGCCTGGTTTGTCGTGTCAGTGTTCCACATCAGTTCGCATGTAACCTTCTGCATGCTGGTGTCAGCCGGCTCTGCAACTGCTGTCAGTTGGACGTCTGGCAATCTCGACTGTGCGGCCAGCGATGGCTCCAGTGACGCGAGGAGCTCGGAATCGATTCTCCCAACGGGCAAAGCCGCGAGATGCTCCATCTGGTTAGCAAGTTCCTGTGCGGCCAACTGGTGTTGTTCGTTGAATCGACTGGCGACGTGCGCCGAGCGGAGCATCGGAACCAGGCCCGTCAGGAAAACACCAAGGAGCACGGCTCCCACCACTAGCTCAAGGAGCGACGTTCCTCGGCGTCTGACAGCCAAGCTCGCTGACGAGAGTTGATGGTGGCACGAATTCCTGCGCATCTGGTTATTCCGAAGGGTTATCATGAAAGATCATTCAACAACTTTGTCAGCGGCGCGAACGTGGCAATACAGATGAACCCGACGGCGGCACCAAGAAGCAGCACAAGTGCGGGACGGAGAAACTGCATCACAATGTCCAGTCGATGCTGCAATCTGCGGTCACGCAGATTCGCCACAGCGCGGATCGCCCACGGAAGGTTCCCAGCTCGTTCCGCGGTGTGAAGGACGGCCAGATCGCGACGGTTGATAAACCCGCCGTAGTGCAACAGCGTCCAGACATCGTCTCCGCCTTCGACATCCACATACATGGTGGCCATCGCATCCTGCACGTTGGGCCGATAGTGACAATTTGCCAGCGACTTTAGACCCTGTGAGAGCGGTTGCTGCATCTCGATCGTGTGCGCCAGTTGCCTCAGTACGCTTGATGCGTCGAACAGCGGGTAGAATCTCTTCAAAACACGCAGCTTCAATGTGCGCCAGCCTCGGTGATCGACATGGATAACCCACAATAGAAAAACAGGTAACAGCATGAAGACATAGAAATAGTTGGCAAACAGGTCTGACGCAGCAATGAAGAACTGCGTCTCCTGTGGAAGTTCAGTTCCGAATCCTTCAAAGATCACTTTCAGGTTAGGCACGATCCAGAGCATCAGAAATGCAACGACCTGCGTGGCGATCGTGAGATATGCGACGCCGTAAATGATCAGGCCGGCTGGCGAACCAGCTCGAAAACGGTCTTTCATCATGGTGACGTGACCGGTGGCGGATTCGGTCAGTGCCTCAGTCAGCGAGCCGGTTTCGTCGGCGGATTGAATCTCGGCAACGATCCATTTTGGAAGCAGGTCCGGAACCATCAGCAGTGCGAACCCCAGCTTGCGACCGGATTGCAGGTAAACTACGAGTTCGCGAAGTCGGCAGGCGTGAAATCCGGTCCAGCCTCGGGCGTGAAGCATGACCTCGCGTGCAAAATCGCGGTTGTGACGTGCAGTCAATGCCAGCACCCACAGGAGCTGACTTTCCCGGGCTCGTCGTCGCTGCCAGATCAGAGCCGGCACTACGAAAAGCAGAAACAATACGGCGACGAGGAATAGCGGGGGTACGAACAGGCTGAGAGCCAGTCCTGCTACGATCAGAATCAGCCAGCTCCAGCGTTCGACCCAACCTGCACAGCGGTCAATGCTGAGCTCGAGATTGTCCTGGTCGTCATCAACAAGGTTTCTCAGGTGGGTCACAAGCTGGAACGTCGCGATCTGACAAAGCCCGCCCAGGAGTCCGGCGATGCCGAGTGCGACGTACCCGAAGATTTCGAGGTTCTCGAACCCGGAGTTGACGATCATCACGACCACACCGCCAAGCCCACAGAACACGGCAGCACCGGGGACCAGAATCGCAGTCGATGCGAAGATGGAAATACGACGCGCCGTCCGCAAAGCCGTACTGGGGGAACGCCGCGCAATGTTCCGCACGATTCGCCAGTTGCAGAAGACAACCAGCAGAATCGGCAGCGTGCTGAGCAGTACGCCAAGAAACAATTCAGACATCGGGTTGCCCCATCAGGACAGATCGTTGAGCAGCTTGACCAAAGGCATGAACATGGCAATGACAAAGAAACCGACACCGACCGCGACTCCCAGCACCGCCAATGGTGCAACGAAACCCGCAACCGACCGGGCTGTGACTTCAGACTGAATACAGAACACATCACTGGCAGCTCGCAGAGAGTCGGCCAGGTCCTGCTCACCGGATTCCCAACCGGAAATCCGCAGGAGTTCGTCAGGTAACTCAGGAACGAATGCTCGCAATCGAGTCGCTGGAATTCCTTGAGTGAGTTGAGCGGCGGCTTCCGCGGCTCCCAGCGACAGGTTGGGATCGCGGACGCCCACGGATACTAGATCGAACGCCCTGGGTAGTGGTGTCCGGTTCTCGACGAGCAAAGCCAGCAGGTGGCAGAATTCGGACAACGCTGTGAGTTTCAACATGCGTCCAATAATGGGCACTTCATACAACAACCGACGCAGCCCGCTCGGTCCGACGAATGTGCGCAGTAGGGACCGTGTGACAGTAAACACGGCAATCAGAGCTGTCAGGCTGATATACCAATACTCAATGAGCGGCACGGTGATATCGGAAAACTCAAACAGCGCTTCAGTAGCGCCGGGTAATTCTGTTCCAAAGTCTTCAAAGATCTTACGGAACATCGGGAGGAGGCACATGAGTAGAAAACTCATCAGCACGAGTGCTGCCAGCACGAGAATCACTGGATACAGCAGACACACTGCGAGCCGACCAAGCTGAGCGGATCGCAGACGTGTAAACTGCACGTAGTGCCGAACGCTCTCTGCAACCTGGCCCGTTTCCGAGCCAGACTTCAAGACGGCCGCGAGCCAACCCGGTAACGAATCTGCATGGCTCGACAGCACGTCATCCAGGGAATGCCCCTCGTCCAGTTGCGAACTCATACTGCGAAAGACTGCTCGCGATCTTTTGGACGGCATCTCCTCAGCAAGCGTCCGCAGGCCGGCACTGAGTGGGATCCCAACACTGATGACATCCGCGATCTGACCAATCGCTTCGGTCTGTTCTGACTGGCTGAGCCGCGCCGAGGATTCAGTTGCAGAAGACTCGTCAGCTGCCGGCTCGATCAGTTCGGGTTGAATCCCACGAGCCTGAAGTTGATCGCGCGCAGCTGCCTCATCGTCGGCTTCGACGAAACCAACGAGGACGTCACCATCGGGACCTGAGGCTGAGTAGCGGAATCTCATGGGTCGGCTGAACGCTAAGGGATTAGGACTGCTAACAGCACGGCGAAAACGTGTAGGCCGGACCAAGGAGCAAAGCGACGATGTTCCGGCATCTTTGATTTTCCGCGGATTCTCGACTGCCGGAGCGGCGCTTCGCTTGATCCGGCCTACTCACTAAGGGCTTAGCAGCCCGTTGAAGAACCTGGCCGTGTAACGGGGAATGATTATTCTACGTGTGTTCGTTTTCTGAATGGAGTCAGACGATGTCGTTGCGGCGGCGAAACACTGAGAAGCAGCGGGAACTGTGGATCGAGACGGGGTC
>CAYSJO010000021.1:0-5840 GCA_964431285.1 uncultured Planctomycetaceae bacterium | reverse complement strand
GCTTGATTAAAGCACTTCGTGAGAGGCTGGATACGACCTGGAACACTGGAAATGGTACGTGGATACGCTTTCTCTCTGACATGAACACGACCCATCAACGTGAGTCGAACCGGCAACTGGGTCGGCAGCGACGAGCGGACCGTCATCACGGGCGGCGCGGGCCAGAGGGGGCGCTCTACGTGTGGAAACTGGACGCGACACGTCGCAAGGCGCAAATTACGAATTACATGCGCGACAAGAGCTACCGCAAGACATCAACGGTCGTTGGCCGGTAAATGGCCGGGGCCTTGTCAAACGTCACTCACACACGAAACAATCCGCGCCCTTGGGTGACACTGCTCTGCCCGGGGATGAATGAAGCAGACGCCACAACTCCGGGCGGGAGGCCCAAATGGCTGACGAGTCACTGATCGCCGTCTTTGTTGATTTTGAGAACCTCGCCCTGGGCGTCCGCGACATGAAGTCCGGCTCATTCCGGATCGGACTCGTGCTGAAGCGGCTACTGGAAAAAGGCCGGCTGGTTTATAAGCGAGCCTATTGCGACTGGAAGAACTACCGGGACGAAGTTCGCGAATTTCATGGCCACGGCATCGAGCTGATTGATATCCCGCAAAGTCGCATGAGCGGCAAGAACAGCGCGGACATTCGCATGGTCGTTGACGCACTCGACCTGTGTTACTCCAAGGACCACATCGATGCGTTCGCATTAATTTCTGGAGCCAGCGACTTTTCGCCGCTGGTGTCGAAGCTGAAAGAGAACAACAAGCGCGTCATCGGTTGCGGTGTGAAAAGCTCCACGTCCGAACTGCTGATCGGGAACTGCGACGAGTTTATTTATTACGACGATCTGGCCCAGGCGGCGCAGCGAACTAAACCTCAACGCAAGCAGGCGAAACGCGCTGCGGGTCGTCCCAAGGACCGAGGGGAAGACCGCAAGGACGAGGCGCGCGAACGGGTCGTGGAAGTGCTGGATTCGATCGAGCAGGATTACGATCCGGTTTGGGGATCGCTCCTGAAGCAGGTAATCCGCCGTGTCTATCCGGGGTTCAGTGAGGACTACTACGGATACGGCAGCTTTTCGGAACTGCTGGAAGACGCCGCCGACAACGACCTGATCGATCTCGAATTCGATCACGACCGCCGCAACTACCAGGTAAGCCTGATTAAAGACTGACGGCCGGAACGATGAGTCATGAAATCATCTGGCGCGATCGGTATGGCCCTGTTTCTGACGTTGTTCGGTCTGCCATTCGCCGTAGTCGGAGTGGGTGCCAGCGGAGCGATTTATTACTCAGTGTTCCGGTGGGTCGATGTTCTGGACTGGCAGGAAACTCCAGCCCGAATTCTGACGGTCGATGTGAAATCGGGCGACGACTCGATCAGTACGGAAGCCACATACGAATACCAGTGGAATGGCAAACTTCACACGGGTGATCAGGTCAGCCTGCATTTCGGCTCTGACAACATCGGGTCTTTCCAGCAACGCGTCGCCAGTGAACTGACCAGCCACCACAAGTCCGGTCAACCGTTTCGCTGTTTTGTCGACACGTCCGATCCTGCCAGTTCGATCCTCTACCGTGACCTCCGCTGGGAGATGCTCTCCTTTCTCAGCGTGTTTGGAGCCATCTTCGGAACGGTCGGGGGGGGCGTTGATGCTGAGCGGGCTGATGTCCATTCCCGCAAGTCGTGCCCAGGCTCGACTACGTGAGCAGTTTCCGGCCGAACCGTGGCGGTGGAATCCCGCTTGGTCGGACGAATTCCTGCGCCCCGAAGGCGCGTCTGGCTGGTTAACCTGGCTGGCCGTGTACTGGGTCGTTGCCGCACTGCCAGGCGGTCTGGGGCGATCAATGCGATTGCTCATGGCCGACTGTTGTCCGTCTTCGGTCTGATTATTCCGGGGATCGCATTTCTGATTGCACGCTCGGCCCTTCGTAAGCACAGGCAGCGGTGGTTTTTTGGAGCATCACGCGTGCAGCTCGACCGCTTTCCGGCGATTACGGGCGGCCTCATGTCGGGGATGCTCCTGATTGAGAACGACGTCGATCCGCGGTCCATGTGGCAATTCACTTTTACTTGCACGAAGGAAATGGGAACTGGTGAACACGCAACCCAAGACGTGGTCTGTGAGTTCGAGCAGACGGTTGAGGGGACACGACACAGTAGGGGTCAATGTGCAATCCCGTTCGAGTTCGCGATTCCATACACCGCTCCTCAGACAGACCTTGAGGGGCATTCAACGTTCGAATGGAAACTGTCCGTCAGGAGCGAGCGGACGAAACGCGAGTACAACGACGAATTTGATGTGCCGGTCATCCAGACCGAAGAGAGCTCGCGCGAGTTTGAACGGGAAAAGGAGGTCCACGCAGAACGGGCTCAAGTGGACGAACGGCTGGATGAAGTGTTCCCGGATGCCGCACTGACCGATGCAAGATTGCGGATTCGCGAACAGTCGGACGGCACACTGACTGTGATTGCACCGGTCGCACGGTACATGAAACCTGTGGTTGGTCTGGGCCTCGTTGTTCTGTTCTGGGATTCGATGTGTGCAGTTCTGTGGAACGTCGACGCTCCCATCCTCTTTCCCATCGTCTTAAGTCTTGGATGCCTGCTGATCACCTACACCTGGGTCGATCTCCTGCTGAGTTCGGCGCGCGTTGAGATTGGGAGGGACGCGATCACGTTTCGCCACGGGTGGCCGGGCCTGGCTCGCGAACATCGTGTTGAGCGGGGTGACATCAACGACGTCACAATATCGTCCAACATGTCGATTGGCAGCACGCAGTATCCGAACCTGAAGATTCACGTCGCCTCGGGAAAGCCGATGACAGTGATGAGCCTGATTCGTGGTCGTCCTGCTGCAGATCGACTGGCCGAACGCATCCTCGAAGCGCTGGTGCGCGATTGATCGAAGCTCAAGTTGGGCAGAGACCTCGCTTCGGGCTTGTAGCGGTTTCGTCAGACGAGTGTCTCACGGATTTGTTGCAGGACAGGACTCAGCAACGGAGCGTTGACGGATAATCCGCGTCCGGCATGGATGTCTGGCTTTCCTGAGTAGTCGACAAAGTGGCCGCCGGCCTCCTGCATGATGGGCACGAGCGCCGCGCAGTCCCATGGATTCAGCTCGGGGTCGACCATCACATCCGCACGTCCCGTCGCAACCAGAATGTGTCCGTAGCAATCGCCCCAGCCGCGAGACAGACGGCATTCGGAACAGAGTCGCTCGAACAATGCCTGCTGACCGACGCGCGACCAACCCTGGATCGTCGTCGTGCAGAACAGAGATTCCGAGAGATCGGCGACCTCTGAAACCCGAGCCGGCACGGGTTCGCGCGCACCGATCTTCCACCAGGCTCCAAGTCCCGTCGCTGCGTAAACGACCTCACGCAGAGCCGGAAAGCTGCACAGGCCGACGACTTGCCTGTCGTTGTGCTCAAGGCCAATCAGTGTTCCAAACAGAGGGACGCCGTGGATGAATGACTTGGTTCCGTCGACGGGATCGAGAATCCACCGCCAGCCGCTGGTGCCCTCTGAGTTTCCGAACTCCTCACCGAGCACAGCGTCGTCTGGATACGCCTCCGCGATCAGTTTGCGGATCAGTTCCTCAGCACCGCGATCGGCTGCGGTGACTGGGGTTGCATCGCGTTTGCGGTCGACGGCCAGGTCGGGCGACTGATAGTGCCCCATAATGAAATCGGCCGCCTGCGCGGCGGCATCAATCGCGAAGTCCAGGCGGGACTGAAGATCATCGGGCGAAGGGGACGTCATCTGCGGTGTCCAGTACTGAAGTCCCGCCGACAGGCGGAATGGAAGTGAAGCGCCTGAGGGCGGGGTCTCCTACAGCACTACGGACGCAGCTTGTCGCTGAAGATCCTGCGGACTTTGTCGACCTTCGGCTTAACGACACGCTGGCAATACAGCTTCCGGCCATTCAGCTCAAAGTAATCCTGGTGGTATCCCTCGGCCGAATAGAATTTCTCAGCCGGAACGACTTCCGTGACGATCGGGCGTGAGAATTCACCGGATGCGTCAATCTCCGCAATGACCGCTTCAGCCTGCTTTTTCTGCTGCTCGTTGTGGAAGTAGATTCCGGAACGGTACTGCGTGCCGACGTCCGCTCCCTGGCGGTTCAATGTCGTCGGGGCATGCGATTTGAAGAACACGTGTAGCAGATCTTCCAGGGACACGACATTCGGGTCGAACTTCATCCGGATGGCTTCAGCATGGCCGGTGTTGCCAGAACAGACTTCCTCATAGGTCGGGTTCGGGACCTCACCATTGCAGTATCCGGACTCAACGTTCTCGACACCTTCGATCAATTCGAAAACCGCTTCAGTGCACCAGAAGCAGCCACCCGCCACCGTCAGCGTCTGGAGCTCGGCTGGTTCATCGTTCTGCACGGCAGTGATCGGCACGGCCTCCGATGCTGGCGGCAATTCAATATCCACGGGTCGATCGACTGGCGTTTCATTTCCGTCCTCAACAGCGACGACGGCCGGTTGCTCTGGCTCCGCCGTTGGTACTTGAGCTGGCCGTTGTGGTTCTGCGGTATAGCAGCCAGTCACCAGGAACAGTGTGATGACCAGAACCAGTGGGAATGACGCTTGTTGAATGTGATCGGTTGATCGGAAAGGTTTCATTTCCCGGTTCCACTTGATGGGGGCGTGAGACGCGTCGAGCCAGTTGGGAATGATAGCATGAACGAGTGAGACGATCCGAGGGATACATCATGACATGCCAGCGACAACACAACGTTGCTTCATTCTCCGCGCGGGTTTCGGTAGCCTTTCCGCCTCACAGGGTGGGTCGACGGAGCGAGGCCGCCACCAACTGAGGTCGCCTTGCTCCGTCGCTCACCCTGTGTCGTTTTTCAGCCTCTCCGTTCGGCAACTGGCCGCCGGCAAGACTCCGGCCGATTACGACCTCTCACCATAACTGTAGAGCCTGCCATGAGTTACTTTCCTGAGATCGGCAAGGTCGCGTACGAAGGTCCGGGCACAGATAATCCGTTCGCCTTCCGCCACTACAACCCTGATGAAATCGTCGAAGGTCAGTCCATGCGGGACCTTCTGCGGTTCAGCGTGTGCTACTGGCACACGTTCCGGGCCACTGGCGTCGATCCGTTCGGGGCTCCCACGATGGTCCGACCGTGGGAAGATGGAACTGACTCAGTGGACAATGCACTCCGGCGCGTGGATGTCGCTTTCGAGTTTATGGAAAAACTTGGCGCTCCATTCTATTGCTTCCACGACCGCGACGTTGCTCCAGAAGGCGCGTCCCTCAGCGAGAGCAACGCGAACCTGGACAAGATCGCGGCCAAGCTGAAAGCCGAACAGGAACGCACAGGGATCGACCTGCTGTGGGGTACGGCCAATCTGTTCTCGAACCCGCGATTCATGCATGGAGCCGCGACATCCTGTAACGCCGACGTGTTCGCATATGCGGCCGCTCAGGTGAAGAAGACGATTGAGATGACGCATCAACTCGGTGGTGTAAACTACGTCTTCTGGGGCGGACGCGAGGGCTACCACAATCTGTACAACACAGACATGAAACGAGAACTGGATCATCTGGCTCGCTTCATGCACATGGCCCACGAACACGCGACATCGATCGGATTTACCGGACAGTTTCTGTTCGAGCCGAAGCCGAAGGAACCGACGAAACATCAATACGACTTCGACTGTGCAGCCTGTCTGAACTTCATCCGGGCAAACGGCCTGGAAGGCATCGTGAAGCTGAACGTCGAGACGAATCACGCCACTCTGGCCGGTCACACGATGATGCACGAGCTGGCATATGCATCAATGCAGGATGCCTTGGGTAGTATCGATGCCAACACG
>CAYSJO010000020.1:0-10289 GCA_964431285.1 uncultured Planctomycetaceae bacterium | reverse complement strand
ACGACGAGAAACGGTTCGCCTACCGCAAGACGCTGCTTGGCAGCCTTGAGTCCAACAGGCTCGACACGGACCAGCAGGTCCGCGACTGGTCAGACCTGCGCGAGCAGACCTACGAAGCGCTGACGCGAGCCGAAGGCCGGGAGGCGTTTAATCTTAGCCAGGAGCCAGACAAGGTTCGCGAACGCTATGGAATGCATCCACTGGGGCAGAATCTGCTGCTCGCCCGACGCATGGTGGAATCGGGCGTCCGCTTTGTCACTGTCAACGGCTGGACCGGACAGGCCGAGTACGACAAACAAGGCCCACCGAGTAGCAGTTGGGATATGCACGGCGGAAACATGGGCATGGGCAACGCGTTCGGCAACGGTTCTTACGGTATGGGATTCTGTTTGCCGCGTCTGGATCAGGCGGTCGCCGGGCTGCTCTCCGACCTTAACGAGCGTGGGATGCTCGAAGACACACTTGTTGTTGTGACAGGCGAGTTTGGCCGCACTCCGTATGTCTTGAAGCAGAACCCGCCGGGACGTCAGCACTGGCCAAAATGTTTCTCTTCGATCCTGGCGGGAGCAGGCATCAAAGGAGGAAACGTGTATGGCCGGACCAACAAGTTAGGCGAGTATGTCAGCGACAACCCCGTTCGCCCCGAGGAACTGGCTGCGACCATCTACCACGCCCTCGACATTCCTATCAACGATCCGACAGACGCCAGTGGAATCTCACGGACGCTGACCACGGGCCAACCAATCATGGATTTGTTCGGGTAACCGGCCGCGAGCATCACGATGATTGTCGCAGGCAACTGTGCGCACAATTCTGCGGCACGTTGTCGACTGGCTGGACTTGAAGGAGATGGCAGGGGGTCTGCCGCAAACGAATCAATTCAACCAGCAGCGAGTGCCGCCAACTCGTGCGTGAGATAGAGCGGCTGCCGCTTGCACTTGCGGGGCCGGCTGTTCCCAAGCCGGCGACATACGCCTCGACATGATGGCTGGCGTCTGCGACATCGATGGCGATGAAGCTCGTCAGACGACTGATCGATCATGGGCTGCTCGAACCTACGGATTCCGGTCGATTCTGGATTCACGCACTTCTCGTTGCTCACGCTCGTTCGTTCCATGAGGGGTAACGATGTTCGACCGCCGTGAGCACGAGCGTCGTCACGCCCGCTTTATGCGAAGCTGCAAGTGACCGTCGGCGAGTTCCTTCGTGGCGATGACAACGTGCGTTGAGCAGTTTCGACGCCGATTGGCCTGCCGAAACCGGCTCGGCTGCGTGTCTCAGGTTCCGCAGAAGGTGGCTTGCACGACTTCGTCGGGTGTTGGTGCGGCTTCGAATTCGCTGAATTCCGCTTGTGCTGCATACGGGTGCTGAAGCACTTCGTTGAGGCGATGAAAGGGTGCGAAGTCACCATCGTTACCAGCCTGGATGGCTTGCTCGATGTGATGGTTGCGGGGGATGACGACTGGGTTTGTTCGACGCATAACGTCAATGGCGTGACATCGGTCACGATCGTGCAGCCGCGCCCGCCAGTGGATCAGCCACTCGCGGATTGCTTCTGGTTGATTGAAGAGTGGAATGACGGAGTCGTCGTTGCCTGTTTCCAGCGCGTCCGAAAGATGGCGGAACACCAGAGTGAAGTCGGCTTCCCCATCGGCCATCGCTGCCAGCAATGATTCCACCATGCTCCAGTCGCCGCTTTCGCCAGATTCCATGCCGATCTTTGCCGTGAGGCGTTTTTCTAATTCGGTTTCGTGGAATTCGGCGAACGTGCCGAGGGCTGATTCGGCCAGGGCAACCGCTTGTTTCGGATCGTCGTCGAGCAGAGGCAGAAGCGTTTCGGCAAAGCGCGTCAGGTTCCATTGGCCAATCGAGGACTGTCTGGCGTAGGCGTAACGTCCCTGGTGATCGATCGAACTGAATGTTTTCAACGGATGGTAGTTGTCCATGAAAGCGCACGGACCGTAGTCGATGGTCTCACCCGAAACGCTCATGTTGTCCGTGTTCATAACGCCGTGAATGAATCCGAGCTGCATCCAATGCGCGATCAGTCTGGCCTGGCGCTGGATAACGCTTTCAAGCAAAGTGAGGTAAGGGTTTTCGGCGTGCTGAACGTCCGGGTAATGCCGTTGAATGACATAGTCGGCGAGGACCTTCAGGTTGTCGTGATCCTGGCGAGCGGCGAACCATTGAAATGTGCCGATGCGAATGTGCGACTGTGCAACACGTGTGAAGACTCCGCCGGGCATGGGGCCTTCGCGCTGCACGCTGTCGCCACTGGCAACGGCGGCGAGCGCCCGGGTTGTCGGCACTCCCAGGGCGGCCATAGCTTCCGAGACGATGTACTCGCGCAGGACGGGACCTAGCGCGGACCGTCCGTCTCCCCGGCGTGAGAAGGGCGTCGGTCCGGAGCCTTTGAGTTGAATGTCGTGACGCACGCCGTCATCACCGCCGACCTCACCAAGTAGAATCGCTCGACCATCGCCCAGTTGTGGAGAGAAGCCACCGAACTGGTGCCCGGAGTAAGCCATTGCCAGCGGCTCAGACCCGTCCGCGAGCTGGTTGCCCGAGAGGATGGTGAGTCCTTCCGGCGAATCGAGTCGGGTGAGGTCGATCCCCAGATTCTCTGCCAGACCCTGATTGAGTCGGATCATCTCAGGTGCACTGACCGGCGTGGGCTCGATCAGAGCATGGAATTCTTCGGGCAGTCGCGCGTAGGAGTTGTCGAACTGAAATGGCATTGGGGGCAGAATCCAGGAGCAGTCATCAAAACGGTGAGAGACTCATTTGGCGATTGTAACGAGTGGTCAGGGAGCCTGGTGGTTTGGGTCGGTCCAAGGCGTTGGGCAGTTGATTACCCCAGAGACCGGTTAAACTTGACAGCCTTCCGATTTGTTCAGGTTTTGCTCAACGGCCAACCGAAGGCTTCGGCGCGTCAGGTGCGTTTTCCGAACTGGCCCTAAAGCACCCACATTGTTTCACGCGTGTTCCTGAGGAATCCTCGATGCTTCGATCGTTGACTTATCTCTTAATGTTGGTGGGTTGCGGGTCGTCATATTCTGCGGAGCAGCCGAAATCTCCGACGACGAGTGAATCGATTCCGGTGGCAAAGGCTCCGTTTGATACAGACCAGGCGAGGGCTCATCAGGCACTTTGGGCGAAGCGGCTGGGGACGACCGTGACGTCAACCAATTCCCTGGGCACGACGATGGTGCTGATTCCGCCCGGCGAATTCCTGATGGGCAGCAGTGACGAACAGATCGAAGCGGCATTGAAGATGGCGGACGAATTGAGGATCGATCAACGAACTCAGGATCGAATCTGCAACCAGGAACGACCTCAGCATCGAATGCTTTTGACCGGGCCGTACCTGCTGGCTGCCACGGAAGTGACAATCGCCCAATTCCGTACTTTTGTCACGGCAACTGCGTACCAGACCGAGGCGGAAGTCCTCGGGACGGGCAACTCGGCGGCGACGGAGAAGGCTGCACCGAAAGAGAGAAACGGGTTTACCTGGCGCTCGCCAGGCTTTGCGCAGCGGGAAGCGGCCGCCGTGTCGCAGGTGAGTTGGAACGCTGCCGTCGTGTTCTGCAACTGGTTGAGCAAACGGGAGAAGCGGACGCCTTCGTATCACCGAGACGCGAAAAACAACTGGGTACTCGATGCTCGGTCCAAGGGCTACCGGTTACCCAGCGAGGCGCAGTGGGAATTCGCTTGTCGGGCAGGAACGACGACACAGTTTCATTTCGGAGACGGACACAAGACGCTGTCGAAATACGCCTGGTTCAATTTCAAGTCGGGCAGTAACCCGGTTCGCACGGTGGGATCGAAACAGCCCAATGCCTTTGGACTGTATGACATGCACGGAAATATCGGTGAGTGGTGCCAGGACTATTATGACCCGAAGTTCTACGGACTCCCTGAAAGCAGCAAACCGGACGGCCCTGCATCCGGAGCCCGACGTGTGATTCGCGGCGGCGACTGGTGGACCAGCGCCGTCCGCTGCCGCTCCGCATTTCGCGGATACGGAGATCAAGTCACCCGCAGCGACGATCTCGGTTTTCGACTGTCGCGATCGCCATAGCATTGGCGAACGTCCTTTGTTGGATTCCTGGATGTCGTCCTGGATCTGTATCGTGTCGGGACTACCGCGTGGATGACCACGCCCTAGGCATCACTTGCAGGAGTTGGCTGATGACCTGGACGCACTATCTGTGTGCCTTTCGACGTGATCATCATGGCGCTGCGATTCACCAGCATGGCAATCGGTTCGGCCGAATGAGAAGAATTGCTCCCACAATTGCCGTTGCTTCACTCCTGATGACAGGCGTGGCCTCGGCCGACGAGACGGACTCAGGCAGCAGGGATGTCCTGACCTTCCGTCTGCTGACCACGGATCGTTTGCTCGCACAGAAACTCAGTCGCGCTGAAACGCATCTTCGGGCAGGCCGCGTCGTTAAAGCAGTCGAATTCTGGCAGTCAGCGATTGACCGGAATCCGCACGCGTTTGCCACACTCGTCGGCTCGCAAACGGGTCGCTCCAATCTTGAATTTCGTGTGCATCGTCCATTGGCTGTTGCGCTCTCCCAGGAACTTGCAGACCACAGGCCCGATCTGATTATGGAGTGGAGACGGCAACACGACGGCGAGGCAAGCGGCGCACTCGGGACGCAGAACGGAACAACGAATTACGAGACGATACGACGTTTCCTGCTGACGACACCGGGTTCAATCGCACTGGACCGGCTTGCGTGTATTCGTCTGGATCGAGGTGACTTCGTATCTGCCAGCCGCTTGAACCTGATCTACTTGCGGATGAACGCACGCCGCGCTCGTGAAACGGTCGGCACACGAAAGCGTCTCGTCGTGGCGAGTGCCCGAATCTCCGACATTGCGACTGCGGCAGAACAACTTGAAACTCTGACATCACTTGGGCTCACCACAGACACACCGATCGGCGTCGCTCTGGCAGGGGAAATCGAGACCGCATCACTCCAAGTGCAGAAGGCGGAAGATCCTGGGCCAAACCAGCCCGCGGGACTGATCGAACGCCTCACGTACGGGGCAGATAGTTCTCGACAGGTTCGCTCCACGAGTTGGCTGGCCACGGCCGGACAATCGCCGTGCGGACGCGCCGTTGATGATTCCCTTGCTGTCAGTTCGTCTCCAGATGAAATCGCTCAACTCTGGAAGTCCGCGCAGTGGCAACCGACTCGACTCGCGGTGTTTTCCCAGGATGTTCTGCTGGTCAAGAGTGATGAACGTCTGGAATGTCGGGACGCGCGGTCCGGTGCATTGCGATGGCGTGCGGCCGATCCCGGTGCCTATGCACGCAACCCGTTGTCCTTCTTCACTGGTGCACAGCAAGCCGGGCGCAAGTGTCGCACACCATCCGAGATGCAGCTTTTTCACGACCGCCTGCATCAGGCTATGACCGTTGTCGACGGCTCAGTTTACAGCGTCGAGGGAGACACGACGCTTGCGGGAGTGCCGGAATTCAAGCCACCAGTCAGCAGTGCCATGCCCAGGCACATCCCTCGCCGAACTGGAGCCAGCGTGCTGTCGGCGTACGACGTGTCCACTGGCCGACTTCGATGGCAACTCCATGCTCGACAGTTTGCCGAGAAAGAGAGGCCGTACGAGACGGGTTTTCTGGCAGCACCGGAATCTGACGGCGAGAGTTTGTTCGTGCCGTGCACCGACAACGGTGAGCTATGGCTGTTCGCCCTGAATCCAGCTGACGGGAAGCTGAGATGGAAACGCTGGTTGACCACTGAACCGTACGGTGGCTGCTCTCCCTGGGATGCGGTCGGCATGACGGTGTCCGAAAGCGATCTGTATATCTCGACTGGAGCTGGCAGCCTGTTTGCATTCGACTCATCGACAGGCATATCGCTTTGGGCCGTGACGTATCCACGCACCGGCCGGAGTACGAAATGGCGAGGTCAGAACACCATTACCTCACCTAATCTGGACGGGTGGCGTGACAACCGGCTGATTCCGCGAGGCCACCGACTGTTCGTCGTGACGCCCGACTGCAACCGGGTGTTCGCCCTTGATCGCCGTGATGGTGGCCTGCTGTGGCAAGTGCCTCGCACCACAGACGCCAACGCTGCTCAGGCTGATTATGTGCTCGGTGTCACGGAAACACGCATCATCGTTGCGGGCGGAGGAATTGTCCGTTGCCACGAAGTCGCAACCGGAAACACCGTGTGGGAGCGAGTGCTGGAAAAGCCTTCATACGGTCGTGGTTGTCTCGCGGATGATGGCGTCTACATCCCGACAGGCAGCGAACTCGTGCGCATGTCCATTCATTCGGGTGAGCTGAGCGGGCGACTCAATCCTGGTGCACTGCTGATTTCCAAACGGCCGTCCGACGGTGAGGAAAACACTGAGGCCGTCGGTCCGGCCGGGAATCTGCAAACCGATGGCAACGTCCTGGCAGTCCTGGGGCCACACTCAACGACCCTGCTGGGTTCGGCGGCAAAAGAGGCGGAGAATGTCGCTGTTGCCACCGCAGATGCTCTTGCCAGCAAAGCCGGACGGCTTATCAGTGCGCTGAGCAGCTCATCGCACATCCAGCGCGAGCAGGCCACGTGCGAGCTTCTCAAGGCGAAGAACGCTCCTCCGGTTGCCGAGCTTGCTGGTGTCGCAGGGGGTGACAACGCGGAAGCCAGAACGCGTGCGTTTCAGGTGTTGCTCGAAATGACGCGTTCCGATGACGACGGCATCGCCACCGGTGCCCGCGACGCCGTGCAGCAACTGGCCGGATCAGCGAATCGGTTCACAGCGGAACGCGCCCGACGCATTCTGAACTGGCCTCGAGATTATGCCGTCGCCGTTCTGATGAAACGCGGGGCAACCTTCCCGGCCCCCGGAACGTTGCGTACGAACAAGGCGATGATCAATGACAGCGACATGCCTCTAATCGCTCGACTGACCGAACTGCATGACGCCACGTTCACCGATCAGCCCATCACGGACAATGGTCTTGTGCATCTAAGTAAGATGACGGCGTTGCGCTCGCTGAGCCTGGCCAACACCCGCATCACGAACGCCGGCCTGAAACACCTCAGCCGCCTGTCGGGACTCGAGAATCTGTTCCTGCGCGAAACGTCCGTCTCAGACGAAGGTCTCAGGCATTTATCGGGGCTCGGTGCGATGCGTCAGTTGCGGCTGCAGGGTCTCGATGTGACTGATGCCGGATTGGAGCACCTGGCCGGCCTGACTGAACTACGACTGTTGTTTGTGAATGGCACACAGATCGGCGACGCCGGACTGGCCCACCTGCGGGACTTGAAAGAACTCGAACACCTTTACATGGACAACACCAGAGTCACGAACGCCGGACTGGTTCACATGCAGGTGTTTCCTGAACTCTTCGCCGTCTCACTGGACCACACACGCGTGACCGACGAGGGCTTAAAGCATTTCATTGGCCTGCCCCGGTTCAATCGGTTGTATCTATCAAGCTGTAACATCACAGATGCGGGTCTGGCGTATCTTGGCCAGATTCCGACCATGTCAGACATGAACCTCAAGGATACGAAGATCACTGATGCTGGTCTGGAGCACCTGAAGTCGCTCAAGCGTCTCGCCCGCCTGGGCCTGCCACGCGACCGCCTCTCCAAACAAGCAATCGCCAATCTGAAAAAAGCCCTTCCCCGTGCGGGAGACGTCTACTGAATGCTCGCGGTTTTGATCACGCGCGTGCGGAGAATCAAAGGGCGCGGCTTTTTCCCAGGCCAGCGACTGGCTTCGGGACGTCGCTGCTGGACACCACCACGCTATTGCCGTCAATCACCGCGCTCGCCCAGTGGTATTGCCGTCTTTGCCTGCCACGGCGAAACCCTGCAAGCCGTCGAGGACGGCTGGGTGGTTCATCGGAGTTTCCCGTGTGGTCAAAAAACTGAACTGAGCCGAAAGTCGAGCAGCCATCGACTCTTAACTGTGTCTGGAGTTGCCAATCTCGGCTGAGGTGAATCCGCAGTGGAAGTATCGGGGCGACCGAATCGCGAAGCAGCGGAACAGTGCTGCGTGGAAACGGTTCCGGGCTGGTTGCGTTTATGTGGGAAGCAGTTCAGGCAGCGGTCCGCTGGTAGTACCGCAGCAGCCCCCCGAGTCGTTCGCTGCACTCGACTTCTCCTTCTTGCTGTCCGATCTGCTCACTTGGATCGATGAGACTGTTGCCGAGCCCCTGGTGATTTCGCTCGCCGTGGTAGTGCTCGACGTATTCACGGACGGCTCGCTCCAGCGAGCGCTGACCAAAGAAGATCATGCGATCGAGGCATTCAGATTTCAGAGAACCGAAATATCGCTCCAGCTGCGAGTTCAGGTTCGGGCTTTTCGGCGGCAGGATGACGGGCTGCACATCCGATTGACACAGGATTGAGCGGAATGATTCACAGAACTTCGTGTCACGATCCATGATCAGATAGCGTTTGCCGTCAAGGAATCCGTCGTCGCAGCTGGTCAGTTCGCGGGCGGTCTGTTTCATCCACGCTTCAAAGGGCCGCGCCGTGCAGCCGGCGAAGTGAACGCGCCGTGTTTTGAGTTCCATCACGAAGAGGAGATAGAACGTCGTCAGGCCTTTGCTCGTCCATACTTCAACCGTCGTGAAGTCGATGGCCGCCAGCACATCCCAGTGTGCTTTCAGAAACGTCTTCCAGGTCGTTTGACGCTTCCGATCCGGCGCCGGTTCGATGCCGTGCTCTTTCAGGATGTTGCCCACGGACTGATCGGAAACAGTGTGGCCGAGATTCTGTACGGCTCCCGCAATCCGGTCATAGCCCCAGCTGGGATTCTCGCGCGCCATGCGCAAGACGAGTTGCCTGACTTCGTCGGTGAGTGGCGGCCGCCCGGGTGTCTTCTTGCGCCGGTCGCTGTAGTCCCACTTGTTAGCCACGAGCATCCGATGCCAGCGCAGAATTGTGTCGGGTGTGAACAGCGTGCCGACTTCTTCCAATCGCTTACGCCCGAGAATGTGGCCTTTGACTCCCAGCCGACGTCGCTGGGCGTCGTCCAGCAGGATGCGCTTCTTGCCGAATTTCTCCTTGTACACCTGGTTCTCGGTCCGTAGATATTCGATGACTTCCTGCTGCTGTCGGTTCATCCAGCCCGCCAGAATCACGAGGTACAGCTGCCATGGCTGCAGAATAAAGTCCATAGTCGGTCCGAAGATGAGGTGAAAGACTCCACCATGCACCGCGATCGGCCGGTGGTCAATGCTCGACGTCGGCCGAAACCGTGACCTGCTTCCGGCAGGAAGGCCCGCTTTCGTAGGGCCTCGCGCGTCGGCGGAGTTTTTTGACCACACGGGTTATCGATCAGCCAGTCATCAATGAAGAACTGCGGAACCCCTCGCGCGATGTCCACCGGCTCATTGGGAACCTGAGCGATCGCATGAAACTGACCGACGGCGAGTAGAAGCGGGAAAGCGATGAGGCAGCGACGTCGGGTCATTTTCTACTTCGCTTCGTGTTCGGGTATTGCCTGCATTAACAGCGACAAAGATTTGCAGAGTGCTTCAAAACCGACATCTGATCCTTTGTAGTGTCCCATTCGCACGACGACCAGGTCGTGCGATGGGATGATGATCGTGTACTGGCCTCCGGCACCGGCCATGTAGTACGCCTCTTTGGGAATCGGAAACCGCTCTGTTCCGTTGATCCAGAAGAAGCCGCCGTAGATCGGTCTGCCGTCGGCAACCCAGGCAGGGGCCAGTGTGCTGACGAATTCGACGAAACCCTCGGGCAGTATGCGTTTCCCGTTCCAGATTCCGTCCTGCAGATAGAGGTTCCCGAGTCGCGACCAGTCACGAGCGGGCCCGAATTCGTATCCCTGCAACAAAAAGTTGCCGTACGGGTCGGTTTCCAGAACCATGTCACGCATCCCGAGCTTGTCGAAGAGCGCGCGTTGGGGAAAGCTGTGGTAGTCGTCTCCACGTTTCTCGACGGCCAGGCGGATGAGGTAATTCGCAGTGACCGGATCTGAATTGCGGTAACGGCCTACGGTGTTCGGAGCCCATTGCAGAGGCCGCTTCACAGCCCACTCAAACGAGTTGACGGCACCCGTATAAACGTAGCGATGATCGGGATAGCCGCCTGCCGGATCAAAGTCCGGATCATGCGGGGCTCGGAATCTCAGGCCGCTCGACATGTGCAGAATATCGGCGATGCGAATCTTCCTGCGCGGGTCATTGTCATTTTGCCATTCAGGAATCGGCGCGGGTTGATTCAGTGAATACACGCCATCGTTGATCAGAGTTCCCAGCAATGTGGCAGTCAGACTCT
>CAYSJO010000019.1:0-12754 GCA_964431285.1 uncultured Planctomycetaceae bacterium | reverse complement strand
AGCCCTTTACTCCGACGAGTTCCTGACCGTAGATCAATTCCTCGTCCGAGACTTTCTGATCAGGCGGTGCCGGCTTCCATGTTGGAGCGCCGTCGGCAATCCGGTCGTGTCCAATGAAATGAGCTACAAGTGTTTTTGGGTCGAATCGTTCAGAATTGAACTTCGGCATGCGAACGTGCAGCCACGGCAGGCGGCGTGGTTGTTTGCCGAGGACTGCCGCAGCCAGGGCTTCGTCTCGAAAGCGATCACCGACACCCGACAATGACGGTGGAACGAGTCGAGTACTCAGTCCATTCAAGCTTGCGTCGCTCGATGCGATCTTTGCCGCGAGTCCGCCGATGACGCCACGCGACCGACCACGCGGATGGCATGCCGAACAGTTCTGCACTTCGAACATCTCGCGTCCCTGTGCAATCACTGAAACCTGAGACACCGCTTTGCGTGTTGACTCGAGATACGCCTGCAGAGCCTCGTGGTCGGTTCCGGGAAACGCTGGCCGGGCTTTCGCCATGTCGGGCTTGTCCGCCAGGCATGAGACTGTCCAGTCAGCGACAGGCGCACCGAGGTCCCCTGCCCGCTTTGGGATCTCGACTGGCATGCGCGGGTCACCGCGACATGCGGCGCACCGCAGATCGGTCATCAGTTTTTTTCCTCGGGCAAGGACCTCTGGTGTTGTTGGTCCTAGGGCGAGCGGGCTGACAACCTCCAGTTTCAGTGAGTCCAGCGCCAGCGCGAGTTGTCGCCGCTCCTTATCGGACAGCTCGAATACGGGCATGTTGTGATTCGCATTCAGCGATGCCGGGTTCTTCAGCCACCGTAATATCCAGCTTAATGTGCGTTTCTCACCGATCGCCGACAGGTCCGGTCCAGCGAACGGACCCGACGCTCCCAGTCCTTTGACCGAATGACAGGCGAGGCAGCCCAGCGACCTGATCAGCGTGTGCCCGGTCGCAGTGTCTTTTGCGTCATCACGGCCTTTGGCTGGCTTTGGAAGTTTGTCATCAACTTGCGGTTGTGTCTTCGCGGCGTCCAGTAGAGTCAGAGCAATGGCCGCAGCCTGTTCCCGATTCAGCCCGAAGTGCGGCATGCGTCCGCGAACTGCCTCGTCTCCCATCAACTTGTGCATCAGCCAGTGTGTGTTGATTTCCGCAACCGATCGCTTGAGGTCAGGGGCCGGCAGTCCGCGCGAAGTGGACTCGGCATCGGAATGGCAGCGGGCACAGCGATGCGCGACGAAAAGCTTCCGTCCTCGCTCGATACGAGCCAGGTCATGCCGCCCGCCCTCGCGAAACAGCAGATGCGGCGGCACAGGTTCGAGCGGAAATGTCTCCGATGACCAGCACAATTGAATTCGGGCTGTCGCGGCTGTCTTCTGGAACCTGACTTTCAATGGACGCAGCCCGACACTCGGAGTGAATTTGTCTCCGCTGATCCACTGCGGTTCGTCCGCCTTGCCTTCAAGAACCGTCTCGCCATCCAGTTCGATGGAGACTTGTCCGTGGACAAACACATGAAACTGATGCTGACCTGCTTGCTGGATCAGCAGTTCGGCCGTCCATTCCGCCGCGAACATCCCGGGTTGGAGATCGGAATGCGGAGAAGCCTCGCCCCAGTCGGCGGAGATGTCGACATCGATCTGTTCGACGCGGCGTCCGTTGCGGTCGAATTCGGGCAGGACACCGGTGGCAAGTATGTCGTCCTCATCGAACTGGGCAGTTGCCCACTCGAGCGGGCCACTCAATGTCAGAACGGCAACAATCGCGAAACAGCTCCATCGACGGTTCATCTCTGAGTTCCTGCCTGTCTCTGATTTCAGGTAGCGACTGATGACGTCCTAGCTGCGACCTCACGTCAGTCTGCCGCTCTCCTGATGGTCTGTGCGTGTCACGGTGGGACAGTCCCCTGAGAGATTGATATCGGGAGGCGGCGTCGTGGAAAAGCTCGCGGGCTCTTCATGGGCACACTTGAGGATTCGAAGCCGACAAAGTGACACCTGAATCGCGAGCGTCTATTCTTAGCAGCTCATCCACGCGGGCGGGCCGGCCCGGCCTCACTCATCACGTCATCTCTGCCCGGTACTGATCCATGATCTGCATCTCTGTGTGCCCCGCTTCGCGAACGTTTGCCAAAGCCGACATGCTTAACGCCGCGCGGCAATGCGACCTGGTCGAACTGTGTCTCGATCGACTGGTCAAGGAACCGGACGTTGGTGATCTGATGGAGGGGATCGACAAGCCCGTGATGATCTCCTGCCGACGCAAGCGCGACGGTGGACAGTTCGACGGTTCCGATGAGCAACGGCTGACTCTGCTGCGACAGGCAATTGTGTCCGGCCCGGCGTACATCGAGCTGGACTATGAGGATGCCCAGACAATCCCGAGGTTTGGCGATACGAAGCGTGTCATCAGTTACACGAGCCTGAAAAAGCCATTCGGCAAGGATGAGATCGAAGAGATTTTCGACGAAGCCAAACAGTTGAATTGCGACGTCGTGAAATTCACCTGGCCGACGCCGACGCTGGAAGCCGCCTGGCCATTACTGTCGGCCGTGTCCAAAAAACGCCAGATTCAGGCAGTCGGCATGGGACTGGGGCGGGCCGGCATGACGTTCTCACTGCTGGGACGCAAGTACGGTTCGCCGTGGATCTACGCGGCGTTGGAAAAGGGCATGGAAGCGTACGACGACCAGGCCACAGTCGGCGATCTGGATGATTATTACGGCTGGCGTGCCATCGACAGCAGCACGGCGTTCGTTGGTGTCGTCGGAATGGGAGGGGCAGAGAACATCACGTGCCAATGTTTCAACGCCGTATTCAAAGCGCTGAAAACGAACGCCCGCTGCCTGCCGCTGATGAGTGACGAAATCGACAAACTGAAGTCCATGCTCGACACGCTGAAAATCAAAGCGATCGTGACCAGTCGCGACCTGGGCGATGTCATCCTCCCCCTGGCCGACGAATTGGAAGAATCGGCGAAACTTGGACAGCACGCGGACTTGTTGCTCAACAAAGGGTCCGGCTGGCAGGCCTGGAACTCGATCTGGCGGAGCGCCGTCAAACAACTTGAGAAGAAGCTGTCAGGCACCAGCAGTGATAAGCGTCCGCTCGACAAGCAGAATGTGCTGGTTGTGGGGTCGGGCAGTCTGGCACGTTCAATGGTGTACGGCATCGGCAAACGCCGCGGCCTGGTCAGCGTGACGGCGCCGGATGACGATGCAGCGAAGCAGGTCGCGACTCAGTTTGATGTCCGCTTCGTGCCGTTCGGCAACCTGTACAACACACTGTGCGACGTGGTCGTGCTGGCGGAGCCCGGAATGCCTCTGGGCAGTCACAAAACGGAATTCAACCCGTCGTATCTGGCGACTCGCATGACAGTATGCGATGTGACTGACATGCCGTTCGATAGCGACTTCATCAAGCAGGCGCGGGAGCGCCGAGCAAAAGTCGTCGAACCTCGCGGCATTTACATGGACAGGATCGCGACACAGGTGAAGTCGATCACCGGAAAAGACATCGCTGCTGAGTCGTTCGAGAAGTTTGTGAATGTTGCGCTGGACGGATGACGTAACAACTGACATCCACGAATGGCACGAAACGGCACAACGGCCGACATGCAAGCCCAAGCCCGAAGCGCAAGCGTCCATGAGGAAGCTTTGAAGGCGGCATTTACCCGCCGCCTTCCTGCAGGTCTTCGAGTCGTTTCAAGGTATCGCGGTATTCGTAATCAACCGCCAGCACCTCACTGTAGTGCTGCTCCGCAGACTCCTGATCTCCCGCAGCTTCGCAAAGTCGACCCAGCCAGTAATGCACGGTCTTGAAAAGGTCCGCCTCTTCATGCACGTTGATTTTCTGAACGGCCTTTTCGTACTGCCGCCTGGCGAGCGAATACTTTTTCTCCTTGCGAAAACAGTCACCGAGATTCGCCAGAGCTTTGACTTCCATGCGTGTATCCTGACTCGACTGTTGCATCAGCGGAATTGCCTGGGCGTACTTGCCGTCCCTGATGAAGCACTCCCCAAGACGAAACTTGATCTTCAGGTCTGTCGGGTAGCGTTCCACGCGATTGCGCAGGACTTCGGTCTCACGTAACAACTTCTCTCTTGCGATCGCACCGACTTTCTTTTTCGCCTCGTCATCATCGGGATTCTCCCGCGACACCTCTTTGGCTGTGTCGAGGTTGGCCTTCATCATGTCCAGCTCGATGTCTTCGACCAGCTCCGCAACATCGAGGCTTCCGCCAGACAGTTCGACTGCTTTCTCGAACATCGCCCGTGCGTCTTCCAGCTTTTTCTTGCGCCGAAGAAACTCGCCGAGCTTCACATAGTGGTCGACATTGTCGGGTTCTTTGCGGATAGCTCGTCGCATATCCGCTTCTTCCGACTGTCCGGGCCCGTCGGCCTGAGCATCGCCCTGATCCAGGCCAATCTTCTTCGCGATGCGTGCTGTGCGAGCCACATCACGTGTGTTATCGGCGCCTTCAAGGTCGGATTTCTTGATCGTCTCTCGCGTCGCTGCCTGCTGAGCGCGTTTGCGGGCATCGCCGTCCATCGGATCAATCTTGCAGATCTTCTCCCAGCAGCCGGTTGCCTGGCGGAACTCACCTTTTTCTTCATTCAGTTCGGCCAGCGCCCGCCAGTAATCCTTGTTGCTGGGATCCGTTTCGACTGCCAGCTCGTAGGCAAACAAGGCAGTATTCAGGATCGAGAGGTTGCGACACGCGTCGCCGAGGTCCGCGTTGAGTTGCGAGTCCCACGGGTTGACCGCCAAGCCATCCTCGGCTGCTTTGTCGACTCCCTCCCAGTCTTTCTGCATCCGGCATTTCTTGATGCGTCCACGCGGACCTATGAGCTTCATATTGGACATTTTCGCGCCGGACTTGTTGTCACCGTACTTTTTTTTCTGACAGCCGCGCAGTATCTGTCGAAACAGCAGATTGCCCGGTTCAAAGCGGACGGCCTGGGACAGCATCTGAATTGCGTAGTCCCAGTTTTCCTTGCCCATCGCTTCATTGCCGCGTTTGAAGCAATCGGCCGCCAGTTTCTTTGTGTCGGTCATGCTTCGTGTCTCGGTGCGAGTAAGTCTCTATGCATGCGATCGCCGTCCGCGCGCCAACTGCACGTCGTGGGTGTTTTTCAATGCCCAGGAACTCAATCTATCAGAAGAATCAGAGGGCCGCCACGAGCACGTCATCGGCTGCCCAAAGCGCTTCTCGACACGTTGTCGACACGTAACGGCCCCATCGCCTGAGACACTGATTGTCGATTTTACCCACGAGTTTCCGTCTGGTGAGTTGACTTCCGGCGCGCATCAAATCCGGTCAAACAAAGCCTGTCGTTTTGGTTTGACAGCCGGACCTTCGAGAGTAGTATCGCCGCCACTGAGTGAGTGACGCGGTTTCGTGATCGCATCGATCGGAAGGAGTGATTTCTCTCCTTCGCACGTCCTGCTAGGGTGGCGCCTGGGGAAGTGTCAGACCGGGTGATGACGTCTACCGTATTCCCTGGTTTTACGCATTATCCGTTCCAGGATTCATGCGCCGGCAAACGGAGTGCGTGTTCGGTTCGAGTCAGCAGGCCGACATCCTCAAAGTCATTTGAGCGAACCGAGCACACCGGCCGCGGCCGCGCAATGGATTGTGGATTGCTTCTGACGGCCGTGCCGATCAGAGCAGTCCCATCTATGGATGGAGTGCGCTCAGAGGGGTTGCAAGATGCCGCCCGAATCTCTGGCGTTGACGACATTGCCATTGGCGGAAACGTCTGCCTCGCAGCAGTCTGGCGGCCAATCCGCCCCGATCAAGGCGGCTCCGAATTCTCTCGGCAATGATGATCTCCAGCATGTGCTGCGCGAAGCCATCGGGGATCGCAACTGGCATCATTGGTTTGCGGGTCGCTCTACAGTTTCGCTGCAGGACGGCGTACTGCAAATCGCAGTAGCGAGCCGCTTTCTCCAGTCATGGATGCAACGCCGCTTTGGCCGTCTCGTCTCCGAGACTGCCCGACAGACAGCATCTGTCGATCAGGTTGTCTGGGATGTCGACACGACACTCGGTGTGGAGTCACCCGAGCAATCGTCATCAGACGACAATGCCTTCGCCGCCGACAACAACTCAAGCCCGGCTAGCAGTCCGGCCGTTGCCATTCACGCAACAGATGCGGGCCGAGCGGGCAAGTCAGGCGTTCGGCCAGACCCGAAGACACGTTCCGTCAGTTCCGATGGCCGTACGACTCGCAACCGCCGGTTTGCACGGCTGGACGAATTCGTGTCCGGAGTCTGTAATGAACTGGCTCTGACCGCTTCACGACATGTGTGCGACCAACCCGGCGAGCGATGCAATCCGTTGTATCTGCACGGCTCGGTGGGTACCGGCAAAACGCATCTGGCGGAGGGCATCTACTGCGACGTCCGTCGGCAGCACCCCGATTTGCAGTCGCTCTTCATGACGTGCGAGAGCTTTGCGAATCAGTTCACGCACGCACTGCGCACACACGCTCTGCCGGGCTTCCGGCAGCGGTTTCGTGGAGTTGACGTTCTGATCATCGACGACGTTAGTTTTCTGGACGGGAAGCCGGGAATTCAGGAGGAGTTTCTGCATACGTTCGAGCAGCTGACCAGTCACGGTCGACAGCTCATCGTGACGGCGCACGTACATCCGCGTTTGCACTCGCGCGTCAGCGAAGAACTGGTGACGCGATTTCTGTGCGGGATGGTCTGCCGTCTGGAAGCTCCGGATGCGGAAACACGGCTGGCGATCGTGCGACATAAAGCGGCACAGTTATCGGCGAAGATCAATCAGGCGGCACTTGAGTACGTGGCCAGACGGTTCGTGCAGAATGTGCGTGAGATTGAAGGTGCATTGAATACGCTGGAGACATGGCACGCCATGACCGGCAAGCCTGTGTCGCTTCAGACAGCCCGACAGGTGCTGTCGGATCTGGAACGCGACTGTATCCGTGTCATTCGGTTGAACGACATTGAAGCGGCCGTGTGCGGACTGTTTGGTGTTGAGTCGGACGAACTGAAGTCGAGTCGTCGGACGCGAAGTGTCAGTCAGCCGCGAATGCTGGCCATGTTTCTGGCCCGCAGACATACACAGGCTGCCTACAAGGAAATCGGCACGTTCTTCGGCGGACGAAATCACAGCACGGTGGTCGCCGCCGAAAAGAAAGTCGAAGGCTGGCTGCACCTGGACACATCACTGAGCATCGGCGGCCGGCAGTGGCACATGACCGACGTGATTGACTCGCTCGAGCAACAGTTGCTGGCCGGCTGAGTGGCGTTCAGCGTGAGCCCGGGTTGATCATGTTGGGCTGCCCGTCGTTGCGTGGCGACGGCGTGTAATACCGGGCCTGAGCGAACTGCGGGTTATCGGTCGCTGTCCTGATGTTTCCCGTCGGCGGTGCGAGTGATCCGGTCTGCCATTGCTCACCAAGTACTGCCGCCTGTGACCACTGCCCCTGCCGGGACAGGGGCTGATGGTTGTCCATGTTCCATGTGGGCGATGGGACCTGGAGACTCTGGCTGGGCGGCACCTGGTTCCAGTTGATGTGCGACGGGGCAGCTGGAGCCGCACCACCCGGCACGACGCCCTGATTGAAGTTCTGCTGGCCAGGATTGGGTGGACCTGGATTCTGCGGGCCAGGTCGCCATACGTCCTGCTGGCCGACGGGACCTGTCGGTGCTGATGCTGGACCATAATTCTGTGGCGGCGACCCATTCGGCGGCGCCAGGTTCTGTGGCGTGGAGTCCGGTGGCTGAGAATTGACGGGGAAAAGACCACCAGGGCCAGCAGACATGCCCACCCGAGCAGCGGCATTCGCAGCCTGACTGCGCTGACCCGCGGCGTTCCAGTTTGCGGTCTGGTCAATAGTCCGTATCGGCTGATTCTGAGGTCCGTTGCCGGATGTCGGGTAACCCTGAGGAGGCTGACCTGATGTAACGCCTTGCAGGCCAGGACGCCCCGGCGGGAATTGCATATTTGGGGGCGGAATCATTGGTCCTGTTGGCGGAAAACTCTGACCTGTGGACCCGCCGAAATTCTGGTTGGGTCCTGCTGGCGGTTGATATGGCCACTGCTCTGGCATCGTGCTGTTTGCCTGCCCACCCGAGGAAATCACATTGCCACCGTAATACGGTTGCGCCGCCGGCGGTTGTGGAACCGGCTGTCCGGAGGCGGGAACGTACCCGTTCGGGCCGATTTCGATTGGCATTGGAGGCGAGACTGCACCACCGTCTCCTGATCGCATTCCGGGTGGAATCGCATGCCGAATCGCCGGCTCCTGACGCCGGCGTTCCGGTTCAAATCCACTGCGTTGAATGCCCTGGTTGAGCATTGCGTCAATGCGGCGGCGTGCCTGCTGTTCTTCAGCCAGTTCCTTCTGCCGACGCACTTCCGCCATTTGTTGTTTCATGGTTTCAAAATCGACCGGCTCCGTATCATCGTTCTGTCGCTGTTCAGCTATCTGCGTCCCGCCGCCCACGCCGGGTGGTCGAGTTCTCAGGATGTCATTCAGGGACGCGACGGCCTGTTGCTGAGTTCCGACCTGACGCAGCCAGGCCAATGCCCCTTCCTGGTCGCCAGACCATGCATAGACGGCCCCCAGATTGATGATCGCCATACGGTGATCCGGCTGATGCTCCAGGGCTTTCAGCAAAGTCTCACGGGCCCGGTCCAACTTGCCCTGCTGCATGTACGAGTACCCCAGATCGCTCAGCAGGTTGGCGTTCCGGCCAGAGGCCAGCGCGCGCAGGTAGTGGTACTCGGCGTCTTCGAATCGCCCTTCCTGGTCTCCAATGCGACCCAGCATGTGCAGGGCGTGCGCGTTCTGGGGATCAATCTGCAATGCTGTTTCAAACTGGATTCGGGCATCGACGAGGGCATTTTTCTTAAGCGAGAGATTACCTCGCTGCAGAAACGTATTCAGACTCGCCACCCTGGCGGGATCGAGATTTTGCCGCGGGCCGGGCGCCCGCAGATTGGCATCGCGATTCTGGCGATCTGCAACACTGCGGGCGGGCGTGTCGATGTCACGACCACGGTCGCGCCGTGGAGAGATGTCTCCGAAGCCGTCGTCAAACAGCGGCAACTGGCAGCCAGACAGAGTCAGGAAAAGACCAGTCGTGAGGCAGAAGTGGAGTGCGCGCATCTCGGCAACCATCCATGGTTGAAGTGAGGAAATCGCGTGGAGATGTGATTAGCGGAGAGATCGGAGGATGCCGATCAGATGGGAAGGGATGACGGGACTATAGGTCTGCTCGTTCGCGCGTGTCGATACAAGTCTCGGGCCCTGAACAGGTCATCGACCAGAGTTGGCTGACACATCCACGGACATTCCACGCGCGTTCGACAGATGAGTCTTAAGGACGGTGTCGAAACTGTTTTACGACGTCTGAATTCTTGCGAATTCAGCTACAGACAGAATACACGAGTCACTCGTCCGTGACGCACCCCTCAGATGCAGACTTCACATTCTTGATGTACTTGAACAGCGTTCCCCGTGTGAACTTGAACGGCGGAGCTGACCAGGCCGATTTCCGCTCTTCCAGTTCGGCATCGGACAAAGCCACATCGATGCGATTCGCCTCTGCGTCGATCGTGATCTCGTCTCCGGTCTTCACAAGAGCGATCGGGCCGCCTGCCTGAGCTTCCGGAGTCACGTGGCCGACGATGAATCCGTGAGAGCCACCCGAGAATCGGCCATCTGTAATCAGAGCGACGTCTTTCTCCAGACCCACGCCAACGATTGCCGAAGTCGGCGTCAGCATCTCCGGCATGCCCGGACCGCCCTGTGGTCCCTCGAACCGAATGATGATGACATCACCTTTCTGAATCTCCTTGTCCTCAAGACCACGGAGCATGTCTTCTTCCGAGTCGTAACACCGTGCTGGTCCGGTGAATCGCAGTCCTTCCTTGCCCGTGATTTTGGCGACCGCACCATCCGGGCAGAAATTGCCCCGCATGATCCGGATGTGTCCCGATTCTTTGATGGGCGATTCAATCGGCCTGATGATGTCCTGCCCGTCGGCCAGTCCATCCAGTTCGGACAGATTCTCAGCCAGAGTCCGGCCGGTCACTGTCATGCAGTCACCCTTGAGAAGACTTTTTTCCAGCAGGTACTTCTGCACTGCCGGTGTCCCGCCCACCTGATGCAGGTCGTCCATCACATACTTGCCGCTCGGCTTAAGGTCAGCGATGAACGGAATGCGGTCGCTGACTGACTGGAAATCGTCGATCGTGAGATCGACATCGACCGCTCGTGCCATGGCAATCAGGTGCAGCACGGCATTAGTGGAACCGCCCAGAGCCATCACGACCACCATCGCATTCTCGAACGATTCGCGCGTCATGATGTCACGCGGCTTGAGGTCCAGTTCCAGCAGTTTTCGGACTGCCTTGCCAGCTTCCATGCACTCACCCAACTTGAGTGGATCTTCCGCCGGAATCGACGAGCTGTAAGGCAGTGACATGCCCAGCGTCTCGATCGCCGACGACATCGTGTTGGCTGTGTACATGCCGCCGCAGGCACCCGCTCCCGGGCAACTGTTCCGCACAATTTCCTGCCGCTCTTCGTCATCGATCTGCTCCGTCAGATACTGACCGTACGACTGGAATGCCGAGACAATGTCGAGTTTTTCATGTCGTGGGGTACACCCAGCTCGAATCGTTCCGCCGTAGACCATCAGCGACGGCCGGTTGACGCGGCCCATCGCAATGAGACAGCCCGGCATGTTCTTGTCGCAGCCAGGGATCGTGATCAGCCCGTCGTACCACTGCCCGCCCATGACCGTCTCGATCGAGTCGGCGATCAGGTCGCGGGACTGCAGCGAGTAGCTCATTCCGTCGGTACCCATCGAGATGCCGTCGCTGACACCGACGGTATTGAACTGCAGGCCAAGCAGGCCGGCCTCTCCGACGCCCTCTTTGCATTTCCGGCCGAGGTCCAGCAGGTGCATGTTGCACGAGTTTCCCTCGTACCACATGCTCGCGATGCCGACCTGAGCCTTGTTCATGTCCTCTTCGGTCATGCCGGTTGCATACAGCATGGCCTGCGACGCGCCCTGTGAACGCGGCTGCGTGATCTTCGCACTGAACTTGTTGAGCTGTTGTTCCGACATCGTCTGAATCCTCACGAAACAAAAAATGACCCGGGCTCTCCGGAGAGTCCGGGTCAGAAAGTTCGAAAGCCAACCTTGTAACCATCGTCATTCAGCGCGGACGTTATAGCACGTCAGATTCTTCATGTCCCGCAGATAGAATCTTCCGTTGGCGACGACCGGGTGAGCCCACGTGGGCTTGCTGCCTTTGGCCACACTGAAACGTCCTTTTTCGACGTACTCCTCGGGGTTTGCTTCAACGAGCGTGACTTCGTTTCTCTCGCCGTAGCAGTACAGATGGCCGTCGGCGTAACACAGCGATCCCTTACCTGCACTGCGTGCCTGCCATTTGATCTCGCCGGTCTCAAAGTTCAGGCACATCAGCGCCCCACTGGTGCCGTACAAGTAGCCATCCACGAGCACCATTCCGCCGTGATGGTTCTGGATTTTCTTTTCAAAATAGACTTCCGGAGCCGTGAATCCGTCTTCACCTTTCACCAGCTTCACAGCTCCACCACCCGTTCCGTATCCCGATGCCGAGAAGACCATGTCGTTGTGAAAGATCGGAGTCGACACGCTGGCCGTTCCATTCGCCGAGTTTCCGTACCACCAGAGCAGGTCCCCCGAACCAGCATCGACCCCCAGGACGCGCGGCGGAGCGTCCGAGCCTCGCCTTCCGGCTCCGCCGGTAAACGTGATGATCTGCCGGACACCGTTCGATTCCGCGACGATCGCTGAGCAGTAGTGAGCCCGGTCCTTCACTCCCTCGCTGCGCCACACCACATCGCCCGTCATTTTGTTCAATGCGGCAATGCACCCGTCGCCACCGCCGGGGATCACGATCAGGTTGTCACCATCAATCAGTGGACTCTCGCTGTATCCCCAACCAGGACGGCGACCGCCGAAACCCTTCACGAGATGCTTCGCCCAGACGACGTCACCGGATTCCGCCTTCAGACAAGTCAGGTCTCCTCCGCCGCCAATGACGTAAACGAGATCGCCGTCGACGGTCGGCGTTCCACGCGCACCGTTACCGCGACCATGCGTGTATACCTTTTCTTCGGTCGGCGAACGGACAGACCAGATGATCGATCCGTCCTCTTCGCTCAGGCACAGAATGCGGCCTTCATCTCCCACATTTCCCTGCGTGAAGACGCGTCCATCCGCCACAGCCAGTGACGAATAACTCTCGCCCACCGTGTCGACCTGCCAGGCAACCGGCGGTCCACCTTCAGGCCACTCTTTTCGCAACCCGGTGTCCTTCGACAAACCGGTGCGGTCGACGCCGCGGAACTGAGGCCAGTCTGTCGGACTTGCGGCATGCACGGTTCCAGTAATCACAGCCAGATACACGAGAGAAAGCGTTGTTCTCAACACGGCGGGACCTCATGGGCGGGGAGTGAGGATGGATCACTGGCAAACCCTGTCTCAACAAGTCCCCTCTCCCGCGTGGAACTTTATTCATGGGGCTTGGAGCTGTAACTGGTTTTTGTTTTTGAGGATACGGAATCCGTTGAGGAGCAGCTTGGCGTTGACGAACTGGCGGACTCGGGGGAGACGGCGGACATGGGCCGGGAGTTGATCCAGACCTTCAGGGCGAATGGCCATGTTGCCGAACTGCCGCTCGATCGCCGTACGGCGGCGGTACAGACGACGTCCGTA
>CAYSJO010000018.1:0-13550 GCA_964431285.1 uncultured Planctomycetaceae bacterium | reverse complement strand
AGGACTCGATCTTCGTGACTTGTCCAATCGACGGTGGAAAGATTCGCAGTCTGATCTGTTTCGATCGCACAACAGGCAAACAACGGTGGCGACACGACGTCGATTTCCCGCATAAAGAAACAGCTCACAACGACAACCCGTTCTGCTCGGGTTCACCAACAACCGACGGACAACTGGTTTACGCCAGCTACGGTTCGGCCGGAGTTGTCGCATGTGATTTTTCCGGCGACGTCGTTTGGAGTCGCGCCCTCGGACGTCTCGCTCCTGTGTTTGGTCCCGCAACAACGCCCGTCCTTTACCGGCACCTGCTGCTGATCCACCGCGGTCCCGGCGAGCCGACGCACATCGTCGCGCTCGACAAACGGACGGGCACAACCGTCTGGGATACCTCTGAAACGGGCAAAAACCACAAGCTCTACGGTTCGTGGTCGACACCGGTGATCTACCGTGCCGGCGACCATGATGAATTTGTGCTGTCCATGCCGGGTGAGCTGAAAGGATTCGATCCGCTGACAGGTAAAGAACTGTGGCGATGCGCCGGTCTGGGCCCCAGCAATTATCCCGATACGGCAATCGGAGACGGTGTGCTGATCGGCGTCAGTGGGTTTCAGAAGTCGATGATGGCTGTCCGCATGGGCGGTCGTGGCGACATCACATCAACGCATCGACTGTGGCATGTCGAGAAGACACAGCAAAGGATCGGATCGGGCGTCGTTCGCGACGGTCACCTCTACGTCTCGAACGCACCGGGTATCTGCGAGTGCATCGACGTCAAGACCGGCGACACGGTCTGGAAAGAGCGGCTTGGTGGAAACCTGTGGGGATCGATCGTGCTGGCTGGCGACCGTTTGTATGTGAGCAACACGCAGGGCGACGTATTTGTCCTCGCCGCCAGCCCGAAGTTCGAACGGATCGCAGAGAACGCGATGAAAGAACACATCAAAGCAGCGATCGCACCATCAAACGGGCAGTTGTTTATTCGAACGTACGAGAACCTCTACTGCATCGGTCAGAGGAAAGATTGATTCATCTCCAGTCCACCACAACTTTCAGCGCAACCAGTAACGGGACCACCATGCAACAGCACACCCCCTCACTGAATGCTGACGATGCCTGCAAACGAACTGGAATCATCACGCGACGTGGCTTCATCCAGACAGGATCGCTGCTCGCATTCAACGCGGTGACTGCATCATCGCGGGCAGAGCCATCTGCAAAGAAGGACATTCCACTCATCGACACTCACATGCATGTGTGGAGCAACGACGACAAACGCTATCCGTTTCCCCATCCCTACGTGCCGGGATTCTCTATCAAGGATGTCCCACACGAAGGCACGGTGGAAATGCTCATCAAGGACATGGATCAGAATGCGTGCACGCACGCCGTACTCGTCCAGGTGATCTACCACGGGTGGGACAATTCCTACGTCGCAGATTGCGTTCAGCGGTTCCCGGACCGACTCAAGGCCCATGGTTTGATCGATCCGACAGATCCAAAGGTGGCTGACAAGCTGGAGTACTGGGTCAAGGAACACGGTCTGCACGGCATGAGATTCAGCCCGATCTACTATCAGAACGGTAAGCACGGTGGTGACGCGTGGTTGGACGCTCCGGAGACACACCGGTTGTGGCGAATGGCGGAAAAGATTGAATCTGTCTTCAATTTCTTCATTGGGCCAAGGCAACTGCCAAAGCTCGCCAGGATGGTGAAGGCTCATCCCGAAGTGAATATCACACTCGATCACTTAAGCCAGATAGATCTCGGCAAAGATCCCGAGCCGCAGATGCGGTTGTTGTTGTCGATGGCCCAATACCCCAACGTGTTCGTTAAGGTGTCCGAATTGTCATCCGTTTCCAAATCCGGCAAGTACCCATTTCCGGATGCCTATCCGTACGTTAAACGCGTTTATGAGGCATTCGGTCCCGATCGTCTGCTGTTCGGAACGGGTTATCCGGGGTCGGCTCGGACAGCCTACAAGCGTCCAACACTGGCCAGTGAAATTGACCTGGTGGGCATGTTCCCGTTCTTTTCGAAATCTGACCGAGCCAGAATGCTGGGCCTTAACGCAAAGGCATTGTGGGGTTTTGCATAAGGATCCGGTCGGTCACTTGTCCCATAGGACTTCGACGGCGGACAGGATCGGTGGCCTTGCTGTCGCACCAGTGTCAGCGGAATGAACAAACCGAATGTCCAAGGCGCGATCGGCAAGAACACCTTCAAACGTCTGGACCACAGCTCGGTTCGGCCCACCCGCTGCGGCAACCGGGTCAAACTTCGTGACTACCGTCTTTCCCTGAAGCTGAATGTCGAAGACGCGTTCGCCTGCCGCCGCACCACGAATCTCAGCAAAGTGCAACAGGACGCGATAGTGTTTCGTTTTGGGCTGAATTGCCTGGACAAGCACGGGACGGAAGCTGTGGCTGATGTGTGGTTGCCTTTTGAGCGGTTGCCTGGTGCGCGGGCGGATGACGAGGTTTTCCAGATCGAGACCGGCGTCGGATAACATCTTCCATGGCAGGACAAATTCGGCCACGGCCTTGTCAGCGGTTACTTTGATCCCGCCTGACCACGCGCCAGCGTATGCGTTGTCCTCTTTCTTTGTGGATGAGGACCACAGGCCGTCATAGCGTCCGCCGGAGATGCCGACACCTAAATGGACAATCGTCTTCAGCGATGTATCACTGATCAGAAACTCAAGCGAATCCTCTTCCCAGACCGCTGTGTCATCTGCCTGCTCCGTCACCTCGAATGCAGCCGAGTGTGGTAATTCACGACCTTCACGCGTCGTCCATGGCCGTTGTTTGCCGCGACGATCCCGTGGAGGCACAACTTCGTAGCCGACGTACAACGCGTCGCTGTCATGGGAGAGAAAAAGCGAACTGCCAGTACCGGCCGGAACGGCATAACGTCTCTCCCATGCGGCCGGTTCCAGCACAGCGTCCAGTTTCGGAGCGTTCCCGGGAAATACCACGATGCCTTCCATGTCGCTCATGAAGAGCCTTACTCGCACTCCTTCGATCCCTTCATAACCCGACGCATACAACCAGGGACGGTCCGTGTTTGCGATGGCGACGCGATCCGCATTCACTCGATACGTCGTGAGCTTCGAACCAGTCAATTCAACCGGGACGGGAATCGTCCGGGCGACATGGGCCAGTACACGACTGGAATACGTGGGGGCACGTGGCAATTGCAGCCACAAATCGCCCTGATCATCGCGGCGATCACCCGGAGCGCCGAGATTGAATCGACCTGTCTGCAACTGAGCAGCAGGACTGAGCGGAGCAGTGAACACAGCCCAGTCCTCATGCTTCCTTTGCTTCGCGGGAGCCAGGGCGAGCGTTGTCTTGAAGTTGTAGTTGCAACTGCAGCCAGAGCTGCCTTCTACCGCGAATACCAGGCCCTGAGCTGGAATTGCACTGATCGTGCAGGCTGGCCGCACACCGCCGAAGTATCGCATGCCGCTGTCGTCGTTCATGTCGTAAAAAGCGAGTGTCCCGGATCGCAACACCTGCAGCCCCCGCGACGACACCAGGATTCCACAGCCTTTGCCGCGGTTAAATTCGAAGTTATTCACTTCGAGGCTTAGTGGCGTCTCACGCTCCAGATTGAACTTGACGATGCTGCCCGCCCGTTGACCAATGCCTCCAATGCGCCCGGACTTCAATGCCAGCTCCGGCAGTTCCGCGATCGCGGGAAGCCGATTGGGATTCTGTTCCGACCCGGTTGCTGCGTCGGGACGGATTGCCATTCTGTGAATTCTCGGCCAGCCATTATTAAACGCGGTCGCGAAATGATCGGCGTACAGTTCCCATCGCAGATACACGCGGTTGCCTGCCATGGTTTTCTGATCCGCACCAGCTGGCTGATTCAAAGCGGCGGCAAAGCAGAAGTCGTCGAGATTGCCGCCACGCAACTTCTCGAGTTCTGCAATGGGCATCGACACGGCAAGTTGTCGACCATTGTCAGTTGCCGAAACAGACACTGCGGGGTGAACGTGACCCATGCCCGTTTCGACCTGACCTGTCGCCGGACGTACCAGGAGGTGGAAGATTCCCGGTTCGTAGAGATTCACTATCTGCGCCGATGGTCTCACGTCGAGAAACAGTTCCCAGTAAAGTCGGTCGTCAATCACCACATCGTGCTGCAACTTAAGCGTGATTGTCAGGTGACTGTCGTCATCCGCACGAATGTCAATGTTGCCAACCGGAGTCGAGACTTTCGTTCTTGTACTGCTCAATCTGCGCGGACCCGGCTTCTGGTAATGATCCAGAACGAACTGAATTCCCGATTCGGTCAGTGGCAGTGGAGGAGCCGCAGGTAGCTCACCATGCACGGCCAGTTGCTCACCAGTCGCGGCATCCAGCGTGTAGACGACATGCCCGAAATTCAGCCAGACGTGGTCGTCATCCGCGTTGACGCTGTCGGTCAACCAGGCTCGGATGGGACCAGGCGCACTGACCAGCCGACCGATATTGCGATAGAAGTAGGGCATCGTCCGCGACCACAACTCGGTCCCGTTGTACGCATCCAGAGCGATCAGGTGGTTCTTGCCAATCACGTAGTTTCTACCACCGGCCGCGATTGGCGGTCGACTGCCGTCGCCGGTGCGTTTCGAACCAGGCTCGCCAAACCACAACAGTTCCAGCGGCCACTTGACTCGCTCGTCCCTCGTCGTCACTGAGTCCCAGTCCAACGCGCCGGGAAGTTTCCCACGTCGGAGGACCAATGCGTTGCCCACATTAGTAACCCGACGCGTCAGCGAGGGGTCGCTTTCCGCGTCGTCGCTTATGCTTCGGGTTACGATGCCGAATGTCTTCTGCACTTCGGCGGTGGCGTCCTGGACGAACAGCATTCCACCAGCAGGCCGAAGCACGCGGTGGAGTTCCGACGACCGTGCGACTGCCACGTCACTGGTCGCGCTGATCAGGTTGAACGCGAAGTCAGCGAATGGCAGTGGCTCGCCAGCGATGTGTTGTCGGACAGAAACCTGCCCGGCATGTGCCGAGTGCGTGTCGATCAGTTGCTGACGTGCCTGCGCCACTGCTTCCGAATCATCGAGTAGCAGCACAACCTGCAACTGTGTTTCCGCCGCAATTTGAGCGGCGAATTTCGTGTCACGTTCTCCAATGACGAGTGCCAGTCCCCGACTCACTCGTGCGGCATCCAGCTCCTTCTGCAGTTCCGGATGGCTGGTTCCCAATGCGGGCACTTCTTCCCGCCCCGGTTTCCGTGCCACGATTAATGAACCGGCCGCCGTACCCGACTTTCCTTGAGTGGCGAAGCAGTAAACACTCCCGCGATCCGTCGCCACCAGCAACTGCTCGTCTGCCACGGCGATCGACTGTACGTAACCATCGAGGCCGTCGTGATCCCAGAGAAGATCGCCCGTCTTGCGGTCGCGAGCGGTGACTCGGTCGTCAATCCCCATCAACAGTGCATTGGCCGAAAGTGACAGGCAGCGCACACTGCGGGATGGACAGGGTTGCTGCCAATCGACCTTCACTTTCGTGTAGGACGCATTGACGTCGTAGCAGCGAATGAGGTCGTTTGTGGTCACGAAACTGCGATCATCAGTCACAACGCGATCGGCACGAATCGTCCCGTACTGTGTCATGTTCGGGAGTCGGTGTACGTAGTGGACGCTGTAGGCTCTTGGTGACAAACGTTCTCGGGTGTAACCGAAGATGACACTGCCATGCGTGTCGATACAGACGGCGGGGCCCCCTCTGCGGTTCTGGTAACTCGGCGCGGTGGAGGCCAGCAGTCGCCCGTCCTCGCGCGAATACGTTGCCGGAACGGAGCGACCTGTCGGAACGACCAGAGCTTCTTTCCCGGCCAGCAGGTACCCCGTGGGAGCCACACCGGAAATTGCATAGGCGTTCGACGTTTGATTCAGCGTACCACTCGTATCATTGACCCAGCGGACCTTGCCAGTCGCAGCATCGAGCGCATAAACGAAGACACCTTCGGCCGGCCACATACCGGCCGTCACGTACACCGTGTCATCCAGCACAATTACTCCGGACCTCAGTGGCCAGCGGGAAATCATTCGACCATTCCCGACAAGCTGCCGCCCGGACGGAGCCGCCTGAAACTTCCAGATCACTTTGCCGTCGGCCGTTGACAGGCAGTAAACGAACCCGTCATCCGAAGCGACATAAACACGGCCATCAACCACCTGCGGCGAAAACCGCACGGGGCCACCTGTCACGAAGGCCCATTGCTGTTCGCCAGTCGCCAGCGAAAGACAGCGCACGGAATCATCTGCCGACGATCCGAAGTAGACGCGACCACTTGCGGCGACTGGATGATACGCATGGTCAAAATCCACCAGGACCGGCTCAGCACCATCCCGGACAAATGCGAAGTCGAAATTCGTCGGGTGTTTAACCGGATCAGCAAACGCGGGCCGAGGTGGAAGCCTCGACGTACGATGCCAGGTCAGAGCCAACGGAAAACTCACCTGGTCTGTGGAAACTGCACTGCGCCGAGCATCACGACGGTACGCCGGCCAATCGCTCCCCGACACAGCAGACACCAACACCAGGGAACACACCGCGCACTTCCATGTGAATGAAAGCATCCACTTGCCGCGCGAGAACTGGTTAAGAAGCATTCAACGGCACCTGGTCAATAGTTATGGACGTTTCTGGTTTGAGTTGACGAGAACGCAACCGCCCCGACTGCTGTTGGATGGCGCAGGCTCACTCATCGGACTTCACGGCATGCGGAGCGAGGGCCGTGATCGCCAGACGTGACATCTCTGCGAGAATGTCTCGACCCGAGCGGTTGGTGGGATCATCGGCCAGGGCGAAACACGCGATGGCAATCGGGCGGCCGGGGATTTCCACAATCCCTGCATCGGCGGCGATCCGCTGGCTGCCACCATACTTATTGGCCACTTTGATGCCGTCTTTCACATAACGCGCGATTGTCTGCTTGTGCGTCGAGGCGCGCATGGGATCAAGGATGGCCCGCGTGTGGTCATCGCTGGTGAGCAGGCCCTGGTAGAGCCGTTCCAGCAACAACACGGTTTCGCGCGGAGCACATACGTTATTCTTCAGCGAGTCGGAATAGCCGAGGCCGTCGTTGTCCATCCGACCGGCTTTAATCTGCTCGATCAGACGCCGATCGTTTTCGGGCGTGATCGGCAGGTCGGGGATGCCGCACACGATGTAGTGCCAGCGGCCCAGTTCCAGCGACACGCGCGTATTGCGAAAGCCCTGCTCGTCGAGGAACCGGTTCGTCGCCTCGGTCGTGACTGTCCGAATGACGAAGTCCGTTGCCATATTGTCACTGTGAATCATCATCAGATCGGCGTATTCGCGGAGCCGCAGTTCAACGGGCGCATCCTTTGTTTTGAGGATACCCGTGCCGTGCGTCGAAAGGTCGCCGGGGAGGTGTAGCTTCTCGTCAAGGTTGAGTCTCCCGTCAGCCGCCTGGCGGTACAGCTCGATCATCACCGGCAACTTGATCACGCTGGCGGGCGGAAAACGCTCATCGGAGCTCCAGCCGTACTCGGCACCACTGGCCAGGTCGCGAACAAAAAAGCCGATGCGTCCGGCAAACCGCTTCGCGATGGCGTCAAGTCTGTCCTTCGGGAAGCGACCATGCAGCCTGTCCGCCACGTTGACCTCTTCGTTGCGACGTCCCACGTGACCAGTCCGATCCCGTACTTCCTGAACGACCCGCTGTTCATCGGCGTCACGCCGCAGCGGCCCGGCTTTCCGCAGCACGAGTTCCATGGCTTCCGGTGCCGACTGAGTCGTCACGGCCGGTGTGTCGAACGGCTTGCGGGCGACCATTGACTGGGGAGCGGGAAATGTGCTCCCCGCCTGCACACTCAACCGCGGATCCTCATCGCCGGTCTTAGCGAATGGAGTCACATTGTCCGACACGAAGACTCGTGGGGCCGGCTCTCGATCATTGAGCCAGATCACTCCGCCGCCACCGGACTCCGCACCGGGAAGGAAAGAACATCCGACGACGTTGGCCTTCGCTCCGTCAAAGATCTTTGTGGCGTTGCTGCCGCCGCCCCAGTTGTAGACCACATTGTTGACGAGATCGAATACGCCGCCGGAAAGCAATGGCGAGCGGTCGGCGTTGTGGGCGAACAGGCAATGGTGAATTGTGAAACGATCGTTCCGGCGTCCACACAGCCAGCCCATGCTGTGTTTGCCCTTCTGATGGTCTCCGTATCGCTGGCCCTCGGCGATGATGGTCCACTGGCAGGTCAGGTCTTTGACACGACCCCAGGTGTCGATGTTCTCATCGGTCGCCCACATCACCGAGCAGTGGTCAATCAGAACCCGTTCATTCTGGCCATTGAACAGCAACCCGTCGCCGTTGGCCGCGCCTTCGGTCAGTCGCAGTCTCAGGTTGTGCAGGATGATGTCGCTGCTCTGGTCGAGAAACCAGATACCGTGCCGGGCAACAGTGATTGAGTTCCCGGCCGGAGTCGTCCCGTCTACCGTGACACGACCGTGCCGCACAACCAGCGGGCTGCGGATTTCGATAGCTCCTTCGACTCCGAATCGGATGATCCGCGGCCCGTCGTCCGTAAGGGCCTCGCGCAGCGAACCCGGCCCGTCATCGGCGAGTGTTGTCACCATAAGGACCTTCCCGTCAGCTCCGCCTTTGGACGAAGATCCAAAGCCTTCCGGGATAATCTCGGCCGGTGTGGAAATCCGCGGAGGGGACAAGACAAGAAGACAAACCAGACTGCCACGAACACTCGCGCCGAAAAGCCTCATCGCATGACTCCCGTACAGATTGCCACTTTTGTTTAAACCGAGACGCAGTTCCATAGAGAGCCCATTCACTTCCACTACTTGTCCTCGCTGTTCCAATACAGCTTGCCGCCCTTATTCAATCCGATTGGGATCACATCGTCAGCGGGAGAACCCTGTTTGCCAAGTTGAAAAGCGAATGCCAGCGGCACCGGCTTTGGACCCCAGTCGAGATTGGAACGGCAGTACCAGACACCCTGGAAGTTGCCCAGGACGAGCATGTCGAAGCGAGTGAATTCCTCACTGGCCCGGTTGTATTGCACGACACCACTTATCTGACCACTGTAGGCAGCCCTGTATGTCTTTGGTTTGCTGATGTCGTTGGCCATGTCGAAGTCCCCGGCCAGCTTGAGTGTAACACCAGTCGGTGATGCTTCGATGACTGTCGCGGTCACGTCGCCCTGTTTGATGGCGTCCGGTTTCCATAATCGGATCAGCGTTTCGGCAGCCCACCAGTTGTGACAGCCCCACAAGAGTAGTCTTCGGCTGGCCGAATGTGGCACAGTAATCACGTCGCCTTTCTTCACACCGGCTGGGACCAGCGACTTCCATTCCGCTTCTGTCAACCAGAACATGTCCTTGATCGGTTCCGGCAGCGAGGATCTCTCGGACTTGAACTCCGGATGACCTTCCACACACGCGCCTCCCTCGCCCAGCAGAAACTGCGTGCGGTTGATCTTCGCCGGATGCAGGTCTCCGTTTGCTTCACGAGTCAGAATGCGATTGTAAGCTCGCAGAACCAGATGGCCCGGCGGCGGTTCTTCTCCGCGGTAGCGCCCACCACCGGATGCGTACTTCAACTGACTCAGGTCCAGCCGCTTCTGTGCATCGACCGGCTTGCGGTCCGTTTCAGGCAGCTGTTCAAAAGTAGTCAGAACTTTGGCCAGCCGTTGTTCCAAAGGTTCAGAACGGGTTGCGGCTTCGATTTCGATTGGTCGACCACTGGCTGCGAAGAAGCACATTGTCTTTGTGCCAGGCAGCCGAGATTCCAGCGGCAGTGCTGCCCGCGGCTTGCACACCCACGATTTGAAAACATTCGTCCAGACGCCCGAATCTTCGGGAAGAGACTTGTTGACCGTGTTAAACACGACGGGGACGAATTCCTGCTTCAGCATTCCAAGTTGATCGTCACTCAGTCCTTGCCAGTCGCCCGACCGGCCACCCGCGCCGCCTCAGCACAGGCCCAGCGCGTCGGCGAATCCCGCGCCGGTATCGGCGAAGACAAAGAGCGGCTTCCCCTGGACGGCCGCCCGATGACAGGCGTGTGTGATGCTGGTCAGCCAGGGAATCGACACCCATTTCAGTTCGTTGTCCTGTGGAAGGACCATCCGGTGCAGCCGGTCGAAATCGGCTTCCGCCGTTTGCCTGATTGCCGAGCCGCCCTTGCGCGAAGCCGGTTCCTCAGCCAACGTCGTTGTTGTCATCCAGACGAGAAGTCCAGGCAAACCACTTATTAATGCAGCGGCCACCGTCCGTCCGTTCGTTCTTCGAACTCTGCTCATACACATGTGCCGTCCCTCTTTACTGGCCACTCGTTCGTTTACGGTTTTCCAAAATAACCTTCGTAGGTGTAGGTCGCTCCGCTGCCGCGCGGAGGAATATGCCGTTCGACGGGCGAATCGTCGCCGACTAACTCGAAAGCGATGCCATAAGGGGAACGGCCACGACGCGAGTATCCAAAGTGGCCCAGTCCAGCCTCAAAGTTGCCGTAGGTATCGCCCAAAGCCAGCATGTCGAAACGTGTGAAGGACTCTTTCTGCCGGTCGTAATCGAGATAGCCATACAATCGCGCTTCGAACTTGCAAGTCAGGTCTGCTTTTTGAGTGTACCCATCCCGGACTTTGGCGAGTCCTTCCACTTGCAACCGAAGCTCCTCGGGCGATGCTTTCACCACCTTAAGTGACAACTCGCCAGCCATGACCTTCTGTGCGATGGGGTCGCCGATCGTGCGGTTCAGGTCGAGATGAAACCGAAAGATTCGCTCGGGAAACGGATATTTGTCTCCGACTTTCGGACTGGCGGGAATCAACGACTTCCATTCCGCTTCAGTCATCCACATGAAGTCGGGATGCGGTTGATAGATTCGCTTTGAGACTCGAAACCAGTGCGGCATGTTCCGGTACCGATTCTCCAGGACCTTCAGCTCGATGTCGGGGCGAATGCTTTGGTAACCGGCCATCAGGAAACGGCGTTGCTCGTCCGGATCGTCACTGTCTCCCAGCCAGTCATTGCGCAGGGCGTGGCGGAGCCGGCCCTGTTTGTCGCGGCCCAGAGCACGCATGTAGATCTTGACGACCAGCCCTCCCGGCGGCGGTTTCGGAAGGCCATCGTCCACTCCTTCTTTTCGCTGAGCGAGCTTCACTGCGCCTGGCATGCGCTGAGCCTCAGGTAGAGCATTCCATGTTTTCAGAGCATCCTGGACACACGATTGAAAGTTCGTGCCCAGCACCTTCCCGTCGGCCGTGATGACAACGCGGTCTCCTCCGGCACCAGAGAATGTCAACCCGCAAACTTCACGCAGGAAATTCGCGTCCGGGTAATCGCGGCCCTGTGTGCGACCGTTGATCGCGACACAAACAAACTGCTTCTGGATCGTTTCAAGATCATTTTCCCACTTAGACGGCTCACGGCCACCGGCTCCGGCTTGTCAGCAGACGCCCAGAGGAGGCGACCCGCCTCCCGCCCAGATGAGAATGGGCTTCCCCTCGGCAGCCGCCTGCTTGCGGGCTTCCCAGACACTCGCATGCCACGAGATCTTCGCCCACGGTGATTCATCAGCCGTCGGCCTGACCAGGGTCTGGTACTCGGCGAATTGCCCTGGTGTCAAACTGGCCGGAAACGCCGCCAGTCCCTCGGGAATATCGTCCGCTTGCGCCAAACCCGGCAAGTTGCCAGAACTCAGAACCACTGCCGCGGCTGCGACAGTCTTCGTGAAAGCTCTCGTCATGGTCGTTCTCCAGATTCAGCAAGAGATTCATAACGCGTTACGAAGCCACCCTACGGTTCATCGGCTCTAACAGACAGGCTGTTGATCCAGTCGGACAGGAGCTTTGTGCCACGGCGATCGACCAGTGACCTTGCCAATGGTGGCATCTGGCCTTTGCCGCGACGCGTCATACGCTGGTAGATAATTGAGTTGCTCGGATCACCGGGCTTGACCAGCGGGTTTCCCGGCGTGCCGAAGTTCCTGTGCTGTGGCAGCGTGTCGATCAGTTGCGTGCCAGCCAGTTCGGTGGCGAATTCCAAGTTGATCGCGAGTTACCACCGCCAGCCACGACGTGACACTGGGAGCAGTTCGCGTGCAGATAAGACCGAGCCCGCGCGCTTAGATCCTCCCGGTCATCATATGGATTAACCAGCTGCGAGTGGTCCTGGGGATTGCCGGGCAATGTATCGTCGGTGAAGACACTCAGTTGCTGCGGCACTTTGAGTTGGTTGTCCGTAGTCGTGCCGTAACTGTGCTGTCTATTCATCTGCAGAACGTTGAGACCAAGCACAAAGTTGGCGGCACGGCTGTGGCAGACCATGCACGTAAGCCCCCACCACAATCGCTTCCACCATGGTGCGTGGACGAACGTAGGATTCATCTCTTCGAGCGGCAATGCTTGGTTGTTTGTTGGTATCCGTGCAGTGTTTCGTTCACCTCGCGGCGGGCTCTCCATTATGGCGTTGTCCGGGAGGTCGAATTCAACGTATGCACCTTCAACTTTTGCACCAGTTTCGGCCTTTGGCCCGTTCAACCCCGGTCTTGCAGAACCCAATGCTTCAACTTCGACGTCCACGCCGACCGGATCCGGACTGTCCGGATTGGCAAGGTCACCTCTGGATGGGTGGATAACCCCATCCCTGCGGATGCTAGCCAGTCCGGCATTGTTACTGTAATGTCTGCTCCGGGGCCTCTGTAATTCCGGGAGATGTCGTCAGGGCAATCACGATTTGCGTTGTTGTGCACCAGGATAGCAAGAGACGTGAAAATTGTGGTCATGGTGAACTTCAAGGTTGTAGACCGGCTCCGGCTGTAAAGTCGCCCGGATTGCAGTGATGGCCCGCGGTCCGTTTGCACCGAGGAGGTGCTCTCCGACAGTCAGGCCTGCGGCGTGAATGTATTGTTTGCGGTCTTCACTCCAGAAGGGGTGGACTGCTGTTGTGCCGATCGACTCGGAAATGCCTTTGACGTAGATGTCGAGAACGTCGGCGGATTCGTGACGGAATGTGCCAGTGACTGTTCGGAAACCTGGCGGGGTGGGCTGCAGGTTCGGGCAGGAGCGGATGTCGAGAACGTTGGCATCGCCTTCAATTGCGCATTCCGGGACCGAAATCTCAATCGTCCCGCCGACCTTCGCCTGCCGCAACTTGAGCCACGTAGTCGGGCGGAGGAGCTCGACGTCAGATGTGCTGCCGTCGGTCTTGTTGCATTTGAGGACGAGGTGCTTCCACGTTTGTGGATCGACCTCGGTGCCGAGTGTCGTGTCGTGGTCGCCTCGGGATTCGTCAGTGCGGACGGCGTCGCCGACGCGGCACTCGATGATCGGGATGTGTTCCGATTCTGGTGTCGTCGATTGTCGCGTTGGTGTGGGTGTGAGGCTTGTCCGGGCGGCGGGTTGCCAGGACATCCACAAGCAGAAGCCTAGGCTCTGTTTGAAAACTGAGCTGGCCCTGATTTGCCATGTCAGCGAAACTTCGTCTTCCTCAGCCCGCTAGCCAAGGAAGGCCAACGATGCGACATGAACTAACCGACGAACAGTGGGAAGCGAT
>CAYSJO010000017.1:0-4155 GCA_964431285.1 uncultured Planctomycetaceae bacterium | reverse complement strand
GGCTGGCTCAAAGAGTTCCGGCGTGTGTTTTCACGGTATGAAAAGACCGCATTGAACTTCGGTGGTATCGTTCGCCTGGCGTTCATTCAGCGGTACATGCGAGCCATTTTCTAATACGCGTCGTTTTCAAACAGAGCCTAGAACTCCTCATCGCTGGTTTGAGGAATATGCCTTGTTTTGCGGGTCTTTCATTACCTGACGAAGGGTAGAGTTCTCCGCAACCGAACGGGCATCCCGGGTGAAACGGTTTCGAAAGAACACCGGACGCCTGGTGAAAAACTGACCGATTTGGAATTGTGCGCGGCGGATGTCAGGGGACCCTGTCGCATGGAACGATCCGAGAGACACGAACAGGGGAAAGAGAGGAATATGGTCTCCAGCGTCAGACGGGAATTAATGTGCGAGAGCTTCTGGGAACTCCGCATTCCAAACCAGCTCAACCTTGCCAACGATGTCGTCGAACGGTTTGTCGAACGCGTTGAAGCGTGCGGCGTGTCGGGTTCCGAATCACTCGCGCTGCGTCATGGGATTCATGAAGCAGTGACAAACGCCATTCTTCACGGTAACGGCGGCGACTCCAGCCGGCATGTGCGAGTGGCCTATGGCTTCTGCGGTAATGAAGTCTGGATTGAGGTGGAAGATGAAGGCCCGGGTTTCAGGGCCGAGTGTGTTCCAGACCCGTGTACGCCTCAGGATGCACAACGGCCCGGCGGTCGTGGACTACTCATGATGAATCACTTCATGAACTCCGTGGAATACAACGAACGAGGTAACCGGGTCACGATGCGTCGCGACTGCTCCCTCGAAGCGAACTGATTCGTCCAGGCCAGAAACAGCAACGAGCCACAGTCCGATAGCTGTCTGTGGCTCGTTCCGTTTGGTGTGTCCATCCGCCCTACTTTTCGAACTCCGTATCCGGCTTTTCGAGATCAAGTTCTTTGATCCAGATGTTGCGATAGCGGACATCGTGTCCTTCGCACTGCAGTTTCAGACCGCCCGGTCGATCGGTGATGACTCGCCCTCCATCATTGCCACCATCGATCCCGGAATTTGGTCCGCCCCAGACCTTGTTGATCTTCTGGTTTGAGTGCGCCTTCTTCCCATTGAAGTACATCGTTACCAGCGCCGTCTGCACGCGCTTGCCGTCTTTGAAGCGGGCCGCACGGAACGTGATGTCGTATGCGTTCCACTTTCCCGTGCCGTTGTAGAGATCCGGTGGAGCGGCGCGTTCATTGATCACCGCGCCCATTCCGTGAGCGGACGTGTCGCCGTCCAGCACTTGGATTTCGTAGCGATTCTGAAGATAGACACCGCTGTTGCCACCTTTCTTCATCGCCAGAAATTCAACGTGCAGTCGAAAGTCGCGGTACTTCTTTTTCGTCACGATGTCCGCAGTCCCATACTTCCCTCCGGCGGCGACGGGATCGTCGGTCATGATGACGTCACCCTCATCGACCGGGTCATCCACAACCTTCCATTTGATCGGCAGTGAGGATTGAAAACGCGGACCTTCCCAGTAAGTCCACTTCTCATCCAGCATCTTTCGACTGCCATCGAGAATGACCTCAGCCCCTTTCACGGGTTTTTCTCCCACACCAACTTCACCCGGCGCGACTTGGCACTGAGTGAGAATAAGGCCCAGTAACAGAATCATCGTCAGCCAGCTGCGACTGTTGTTCATGCGAGTCACTTTCATGTCGATAAACGCGTAGTCAGAATCCGCGGACAACCTGCGGCTCGTTCCGCCGAGTCGTCAGAGTCTCACGAACGATGATGTTCGGCAAGTGTCACGGGGCGTGGGAATAGATCGTCAATGAATACCGCCTGAGTGCGGTGCCAACTAGGACAGACGCATCCAAGGGGACAGCATGCTTACGAAACAGCTCACGATCGCAATACTCACCGTCGCGACTTGCAGTGCAGGTCTGAGCCTGGCCCAGGAAGCTGGAACAGAGATCGATCCTGTTCCACGTCTGCTCAGGAACCTTCAGGCCGACAGCGTCAAAGTGGCTGCCAGTGCGGCCAAGTCCCTGGGTGTGATTTTCTCTCCCGGCGGCAAAGCTCGTGATGATCGCGACGCCGTCATCGAAGTACTGATCACGAAGCTCGATGCGAAACAGGGCGGCCTGTTGCGAAGGGAAACAGCAACGGCACTCGGCAACATCCGCGCCAAGGAAGCGGTCGAGCCCCTCAAGGATGCGTTGAAAGACAAAGACATCGACGCAGCTGTTGAAGCCGGCAAGGCGATCGCGAAGATCCTGCCAGTTGACGAGGCACGCGATTACCTGAAGGCACAGGCCCCGGACGCCTCGGAATCCGTGCTTGTCGCCGTCCACAGCGCGGTGGCGACGATTGCCAAGGCAGAAGACGCCGAGTTTCTACTGGCCGGCCTGCCGTCTGAAAACTGGCGAACTCAACAGGCGATTGTGCATGGAGTCGAGCGCTCCGCTCGTGCAGGTGCCCGTCTGCAACCTGACGACTACGAGAAACTCGCTGGAGTGCTCAGCAGCGAAATCCTGAATGCCTCCAACGCGGCTGTCCATTTCTTTCACCAGATCCGGAACGCGGACTCGACAGCGGCTGTGCTTAAGGCTGCCGATACCCACGGGGACGGTTCTGAGACCGACGAATCGTGGCGGATGCGAACGTACGCTTTGCGGACAATCTGGCAGTGGGGCTGGCCGTCAAATCAGGAAGCTCTGCCTTACGTCATTCGCAATCTGGGTGACCGGACGGTCAATGTCACCAACGAGGCGCGACGCATTCTGAACGGCCTGAGGAAGGACCAGCACATCGGACAGGCCGAACTGTATCCGTTGCTGCTGACTGAACTGGAAAAGGCCGAGTCGCTGAAAACACGTGCTGGCATCATGCGCGAATGGGGCGGCACGGTTGATCGCCAGTTCGCTTCTCGCGTGGCGGCCATCGCGTCAAAGACGTTGACTGAGTCGATGGAACAGCCGAAGGAATGGTCCGCCCGGGCGTATTCCGTGAAGCTCCTTGGCGCCAGTGGTTTCACTGGTGCCATTGAGACGATCGCTGAGTGCGTCAGTGATGACACGTCGAACGTCCGACAGGCGGCCGGCAAATCTCTGGAACAACTCGCTCCACTGGCCAGCGAAGACGAACTGGCGGCCGTCTCACCGATTCTGCAGCCTTTGCTGGAAAAACCCGTCGACTGGCGGAAGACCGCGATCGCCGCTCGAGCGACTGCGTACTATCCGTCGGAGGCTGCGATTCAACCACTGATTGGATTGCTCAGCCACAGCGTGCTGAATGCGCGGGATGCCTCCTCATTCGCGCTCTCGCGAGTCGCCCGCAGCAATCCAGATTTGAAAGAGAAGATAGAAACTCCACTATTCGCGGAAATCAGCGAAGTCTCCAGATCCTGGCAGTATGGAGCCCGCGTGCTGGGAGCTCTGCAGAATCCCAAAGCTGTTCCGCTGTTGACAACGATCCTGTCGAAGGGCGACTGGCGGTCGCAGGAGAGCGCGGCACGAGCTGTTAAGGAGATTGCTGCAGTGGCATCTATCGAGGACGACGCCCTGAACCAGGCGCTGATCGGCGCAGCACAGAGCGAGGTCATCCAGGTTCAGGACGCAGCTAACCTCGCGCTGAGGGCTGTCGCGAAAGAGTGACCCAATCGTGTTCGCGTTCGTAGTAACCGGATTCATCCCGTTCGTTGCGACTCGGAAATGTGTGCTGTCTGGTTGATTGTGGACCGGACAGCATTTACCCGCGTCGTAGTAACCGCATGAATGCGGTTACTACGAACGTACGTTGCCATTTGGCATCATTCTGCATGCGCGAATAACTCGCGCGGCGACTACACAGCCGATTCAAAGTCCCGCCGTTGTTGCAGTCACGCAACACATCATTGGTTCTGATGCAGACGATCGTCATTCGACGTGTCGTTCGTGCCTGACGACGGCCAGGCCGCGGCCGTTTCCTGCGAGTGCAAATGCCTGCTCTTTGTTATTAGAACTGAGCAGTGTATTAGAAAGTGCGCGGAACTTCGGAAACCCGGCTTCCCGTGTGCCGGGAAGTGATTATCTTCCGTGCATGCACGAACTGGAAGCGCTTCGACAGGAAGTCACCCGCCTGCAGCAGCGTGATCAGTCGCAACTGAATCGGCAGTCCACGCAACTGAATCGG
>CAYSJO010000016.1:0-17999 GCA_964431285.1 uncultured Planctomycetaceae bacterium | reverse complement strand
CACAAAGTCCGGTCCCATCCACACGGGTGGCGTGCCCGAGGTGGGACTGCAGTACGATCGCCCGGACAGTCCCTCGTATGGCATTCCGCAGCGTTCTGGCGAGGACACGAAAAACGTGTCCGGTCAGGCAGACCTTTACGCGGAACTGTTTGGCGTCGCTCCACCGCCACGGAACGCGCCGCAGCGAAGCCAGCGTGACTCGCTGCTGAACCAGGTCCAGGCTCCACCGCCCCGCAGCCCGCGGACGCCCAAAGAAAGTGGCCTGACGCTCAATCAGATTTGCGAACTGACGCTCAAGCAACTGTATCTGCATGGCAAACTGCTGGGGGTCGAGATCGCACGTAACGCGCGTCTGCCGTTCAACGTGATCGACGAGTGTCTGCGGTTTCTCAAAGACGATCACTGCATCGAAGTCACCACAGGCGACGTCATCGGCCGCGTTTCCTACCAGTTCAATCTGACTGACGAGGGTCGCAGCCGGGCAAAGGAGGCTTTCGAGTTCTGCCGTTATGTCGGCCCGGCTCCCGTGCCGCTGGAAATGTACGTCGAACAGTGCCGTCGTCAGGCTGTCTGCGGGATCAACTGCACTCCCGAAGCGCTCCTCGCAGCGTTCGAGCATCTGATTATCCCACCGGCTCTGCTGGAAGAGCTGGGTCCCGCTGTGTGCAGCGGCAAATCGATCTTTCTGCATGGTCCCCCGGGTAATGGAAAATCACAGATTGCAAAGGGACTGGCCCGATTCCTGAATCAGCATGGCGGCGAGATCTACGTTCCTTACGCCATTCAAAGTGAAAACAGCATTGTCACAATCTTCGACCCGAGCCTGCATCAGACGACCGACGACGACGAAGTACAGGCACTGATGGGCGATTCGCAGCGGCCGGAAACGCAGCACGACATTGGGCGTTTGCTGCACGAGAATCACCCGGACATGCGATGGCGTCGCGTCAGACGACCAATCGTGGTTACCGGCGGCGAACTGACGCTGGAGATGCTCGACCTGCGGTACAACCAGGTGAGCAATTTTTACGTGGCCCCACTGCAGGTCAAAGCCAACGGCGGGGTATTCATGATTGACGACTTTGGCCGCCAGATTGTCTCGCCGAAAGACCTTCTGAATCGATGGATTCTGCCGCTCGAAGAACGTATTGATTACGTCATGCTGGAGACAGACAAGAAGTTCCCGGTGCCGTTCGAAGAACTGATCATCTTCTCGACGAACCTCGACCCGGGCGATCTGGTGGACGATGCGTTCCTGCGACGAATCCGGCACAAGATCGAGATCGGCACACCGGCTCGCGAGCTGTACACCGAGATCTTCAGTCTATGTTGCGAACAACGGCAGATTCCGTACGAACCGCGGGCTGTCGACTACCTTTATGCCTCTCATTACGATCAGGGAAGGCAGCCAAGATCGAGCGATCCCAGGGATTTGCTGGAGATCATCCAGTCGATCTGTCGATTCAGGAACTGGCGTCTCATTTTGACTCAAGAGCTGATGTCCGAGGCGACCCAAAGGTTCTTCGCAGACGTCTGATGAGTTCGGTCAAGGGTTGAGGGCTGAGAGGCAAGGAAAAGAGGCGATGCGATCGTCTCCACGCGTTCTCAACCATTCTCTCTCGCCCGTACCATTCCCGGAGATTCCGGATGTTGTCTCACCGCTGGATGTACGCGTTGGCTCTCTACGGCGCATGCTGCGCGGCGGGGTGTCAGACACCGCCCGGCTTCTTCAGATTCTGGGATCACTCCGCCAGCGCGGATTTGAAGGACCCCGAAACAGTCCACCTGACGTACGCTCAGTTCAGCGAACAGAACGGTGATTTCAACACCGCCCGCACCTCATACGAAACCGCGCTCGAGGAGAACGAACAGTCGTTCGAAGCAGTCCTCGGCCTGGCTCGGCTCGATCTGCTGTCCGGCAAAACACCGGAAGCTGAACGCAATTTTCTGAAAGCGTTCGAGCTGGCACCGACGAGCGAAGTCGCTATCGAAGCGCTCGGTCAGTTCTATCTGACACAGGATCGCTTTGTGGAAGCCGCGCAGTATCTGCAGCGTGGCCTGGACCTCGCTCCGGGCAACCGTCGGCTGCGATATCGCATGGGACTGGCGCTCGCGCGGCACGGCAACATTCCCGCAGCGGAGCCACATTTCATTCAGGCGGTTGGTGAGGCGGAAGCTGATTACAACATCGGGTTGATTCTGTACGAACACGGCGAAGTCGGACCGGCCGAACAGCGATTCCTGCAGGCCGTACTCAAGAAACCCACGCTTGCCCAGGCACAGCACTGGCTGGACACCGTTCGTCAGGAACGCGATCCGAAGAACATGATTGCCCGTCGAAATGCTGCATCCGGGCACCAGCAACCACCTTTGCAGGTTGCCCAGGCACCGGCTGGAGCGACTCCGCCTTCGCGCAGTTCGCCGCAACAGCGACGACCGTTGCTCGATCCTCGCACGTTGAACGCCACTCAGTTGGAGCAGCTCGAGAACTCGATGACGCCGGAAGAAAGAACAGCCTTCCGCGCAAGTTTGCAGTCTGGCGGGACTGTTCTGCAGTAACGCCACCCGACGCAGCCGGGCTTCATCAGCGATCGACCGGCACGGCCTCGGGAAACTGCCGCATCATTGAGAGAATCGGGTTAAGCGCCACCTGCCCGAGCCCGCAGATTGAAGTCTGCTCCAGCGTCTCGCCCAGTTCTGGCAGAACGTCCAGCTGGCCTGCCACTGACGCATCGTCACTGACGCGTTCCAGAATCTCGACGGCGCGCTGGCTACCGATGCGGCACGGCACACATTTGCCGCACGATTCGTTGCGGAAGAACCGGACGATGTTTGTGGCCAGGTCGAACAGATTGTGGCGGTCGTCGATGACGATCACTGCTCCCGTGCCCAGCATGCTGCCGGCCGCCTTCATCGCGTCGAAGTCGAGCGGAGTGTCTGCTTTGTCCCCTGGCAAAAAGTTGGAACTGGCTCCGCCAGGCAGAAACGCCTGCAGCGTGCTGTCAGCAGGTAAACCACCCGCCAGATCGATCAGCTCATTAACCGTCGTGCCAATCGGAATCTCATACACGCCGGGATTGGAGATGTCCCCGGATATGGAGACAAACTTTAGCCCGGTGAATCCGTCGCCCGCCTGAGCCTCCCACCAGTCGACCCCGTGATGCACAATTGAGGTCGCAAGAGCATACGTCTCGACGTTGTTGATCAGCGTCGGCTGGCCCCACAGTCCCTGTTGACCGGGATAGGGCGGCTTGTTTCGCGGCTCACCGCGCTTGTCTTCCAGAGCCTCCAGCAGCGCGGTCTCTTCGCCCAGGATGTAACCGCCGGGCGAGACGAAGATCTCAATGTCGAATGCTCTGCCGGAGCCAGCAGCGTCCTCACCAAGAACGCCGCGCTGTCGGGCGTCTACCAGCGCAGTTTCGAGCGCCTGTTGCTCGCGGCCGTATTCGTGTCGCAGGAAGACAATCCCTGACTCAGCACCGATGGTCAGTCCAGCCAGCACCATGCCCTCAATGACCAGATGCGGCAGCTCCTCGAGAATGACCCGATCTTTGAATGTGCCGGGCTCACTCTCGTCGGCGTTACAGATCACATATTTTGGAGTCGCCAGTTCGTTGCGGACCATGTCCCACTTGCGGCCCGTTGGAAAGCCCGCACCGCCCATTCCCAGCAGTCCCGCCGCCGACAATCGTTCGACGCACACATCGGCCAGTTCATCTCCCAGACCACGGACGGTCGCATAACGATCACCCGTCGAAGAGTACGGGTCACTTTTCCAGACTCGCGGGGAATCGGTTGGCGTGTTGGATGGCAACTCAGTTGCGCCGTCAATCCACTGCATCAGTGTGTCGATCGAATCCGACGGCACGGGCACATCATTCACCGCCACTGCCGGCCCTGAATCACAGTGTCCCAGACACGATGATTCGCACAGCTCGACGTCATCGTTACCGGCCAGCCGACTCTGCAGCTCGTCGCGCATGCTGCAACTACCGGCCATCGCGCAGGTGACGTCCCGGCACACGTGTACGCTCACGCGGGGCGGAGGTGAGCGACGAAAGTGCGGATAGAAACTGACCAGTCCCTCCAGGCGATACAGTGGCACACGCTGGCTCTTTGACAGTTCACGCAGCGTGTCGTCACTCAGCCACCCGCGTTCGTCCTGCAGGCTCGTCAATTCGCGAAGCAAGTCCACTGTCTCTCTCCAGTTGCCTCAACAACAAAGTGCCGAGTGTCGGATCAGTCTCACCAACATTTCAAATGGCAATTTTCGGACGCTGCGACAGTATGCCGCACCCAGCACCCAGTCGATCTTTTGGTGACGTCCCAGGACTCAACGCCCCACAACCTCACAGCCAACATGCACCTCAACGGCCCGACTTGCGCGATTGACATGCACATCCACCGTATGAGCTTCGTGAGTGAAGCGATAGCGAACTTCGGCCGCGAAGAACCGAGGCCGTGTCGGTCGGTGCGAGAAGTACCGGGGTTCGGTCAGTAAGGACCGCACTGCCGCCGACGCACTCGATGATCTCCGCAAACCTGGGCTGGTCTGATACTCTTCAAATTGCGTAACGAAACAACCACGCCTTGGAACTGAATATGAGACATTTCACTTTCTTACTACTCCTGTTCTTCGCAACACGGCTCTCGGCCGCGGATGCTCCAAACTTCATCATCATTTATGTCGACGACCTCGGCTGGGCAGACACGTCCGTCAGGATGATGGACAGCGATCCGGATTCGGCGAGCGACTTTCACCAGACGCCTCATCTTGAAGAACTCGCACGCCGGGGAATGAAGTTTTCCTGTGCCGACGGACCGTCCCCGACATGCACTCCGTCCCGCAAGAGTATTCAGTTCGGCAAGACACCAGGGCGACTCCAATACACTTTCGTGCATGACGTTCTGGCGTTACAGCGAAAGCTGAAATGGAAAGATGAAACGTCACTCGCCGACATCGTGAAAGCTGCTGATCCCGATTACATCACCGCACACTTCGGTAAAGGAATGAGTGGTGAGCAGATGAAGACGATCGGCTACGACGTCACTGACGAAGTCGATGGCCCCGCGGACAATGGCAACTTCCACGGTGAATACGTCAGCCTGAAAAACCGCGTTCCATTGCCGCCTGATAACCCGAAGCGGATGGCTTCGCTCAAAAGGAGTTCCGTCGATTTCGTGAACAAACACAGTGGCAAGCAACCCTTCTTCATGATGGTGTCCCACTACGCCGTCCATGTTCCTCACGCCGCTCGTGCAAATTTGATCGAGAAATACCGAAAACTGCCGCGCGGTAAGTATTGCAGGGACGACGATTACCTGCCGCCTGAGGAGATATCGAAGAGCAAAAGGATCAGTTCCTGGCGACTGCAGTACGCTGCGATGGTTGACGAAGTGGACGAGGGACTTGGTGCGGTCGTTGATGCCGTCAGGAAGACTGGTCAGATTGAGAACACCTATATCATTTACACGTCGGACAATGGTGGCGGACTCACACCAAAAGGATCATTGAGAGACGGAAAGGCCAATCTGTACGAGGGAGGCTTGAGGGTTCCGTTTGTGGTCGCTGGTCCCGGAATCAAAGCTGGAGCCCAGTGCGACATCCCCATCGCGCAATGGGATCTTTTGCCGACGTTGCACGACTATGCTCGCAGCGAGCAGCCGCTGCCCGATGGGCTCGACGGCGGCAGCTTGCGGAACGTTTTCGAGAACGGCAACGAGGGCAATGTCACTCGCGATGTTCAAGGATTCGTTTTTCATTACCCGTGCTACTTTGCGCCGCCGCTCAGTGTTATCCGATTGGGCGACTACAAGCTGATGGAACATCTCCTCACCGGAGAGCAGAAGCTTTTCAATGTTGCGGAAGACTACCGCGAAAAAGAGAACGTCATTCGCGAGAATCCGGAGAAGGCTTGCGTGCTCAAATCGGCCATGTCCCGCTATCTGGAGTCGATAGACGCTGAGGACATCTAGGAAGTCTACAAGGCCCGATTCGCCGAGCTGGATCGATTTGAGACGATCGCCCGCACGGTTCACGCCCAGACAATCCAGCGAGCCAAAGGCGACCGTGCCACCATCACCGAAGCCGACGAAAGACTCGCGAAAGATCTGGTACGCTTCGACAAGAACCGCCAGGAATGCCGTGAAAACATGCAGGGGAAGACGTTCTGACTGACTGATTCTGATCCTTGATTTTCTCCGATAAGTGCGAAGGCCGATCTGCCACCGCCTCTGGTATCATCGTCATTCGTTCCGGGGTCGAATTCGGCAGCGGTGTGCTGAGTCACAACAGTTAGCTGATCGTGAATTCGACGAGTCGATTTGGGCGGATGTTTCAGCAACGTTCTGGTATCCTCCCCGACTTCGAAATTCGTTTCTCTATCAACAATGAACTGGAAATCGAGGGCTCCAGAAGCCGGAAGGGCGGAATGCAATTCTGGCCGGGGCCGTTAGGCGAACTGCTGTGAAAGGCAGATCGAATCTCTGTCCCGACCCCACAAATGAGTCGAGACGGAGTCCCAACCTCTGTTGTTTCTGTACAGGTCAGCGGATCTATGAATCTAACACGACGAAGCTTTCTGAAAGCCAACGGTGCTCTTGTCACGTTGCCGTTTCTGCATTCACTGGCCGCCGGCGCCGGCACTCAGACGGCCGGACCCGGCAAGAAGCTGGTGATCATGTACGTCCCCAACGGGCTTGTGCGCCGTTGCTTTTTTCCGGGGGAAGAAGAAGGAGCACTGCCAGGCTTCATTGGCGGGTTCAACGCCGACAAGGTCAAGAACGAGCGACGAATCCCGAACACCCCGGGGATCTATCCGCTGCAGCTGACTTCCACGCTGGAGCCTCTGAAAGGTCTTGAGGATGACATCACGCTCGTTACGGGTCTGGATCGGACGTTTAAGAACGGCCAGGACGTACACGCTCAGGGAGCGTCCTGTTACCTGACAAGCCTGTCTCCGCAGCAGGCAGAAGAACAGGGAATTCGGCATCCCAACGGACGCAGCCTCGACCAGGTGATCGGCGATCAGGTCGGCCACTCGACCGTATTTCGAACGCTCGAAGTCAGTTGCAACGGCTTCACAGCAGGAAAAGAGTCGATCCACTTCGACAATATCTCGTGGTACGGTCCGGCCAGGATTGCTCCGTCCATCAAAGACCCGAAGAAGCTTTACGAGCGGCTCTTCACAGCCGGCAGTTATCGGTCTCACATTACTGATGTGACGGACCTTGTACTCGCAGATGCGAGAACGCTGAAAAATACGCTGCCGCACGATGACCGTCAGACGCTCGATGAATTCATGGAGATGATTCGCAACGTCGAAGTCCGTATGAAGAAAATGGAGAACCTGCTGGCCGGCGCTGACATCAGGATTCCGAAGAACGAAGTCCTGCCGAGAGGCGACTACATTAAATTGCAGACGGACCTGATGCTGCTGGCACTGCAGATGGGAATCACCAATGTCGCCACGCTGATGATCGGTCCGGAACGCTGGGAAGCGTCTCTGATGTACGAAGGCGTCTTCGAAAAGCCCGTGAATCATCACACCATGACTCACAACCAGAAAGGCGAGGGTTACAAGCAAGTCCAGAAGATCGACATCTTCCACGTCCAGCAGTTTGCTTATCTCGTGAGTCGCATGAAGCAGATCAAGGAGTCGGACGGCAGTTCGCTGCTGGACAACTCGCTGGTCACCTACGGAGCTGGGCTTGGCGACGGAGCGACTCACCAGTACTTCGATTTGCCGATGATCGTCGCGGGTCGCGGCCAGGGCCAGGTCAGACAGGGCCGCATGATCAAGTGCAAGAGCGGCACGCTGAATTCCAACCTGTGGCTCACGCTCGCGCAGCTCATGGGTCTGGAGATTGACAGCTTCGCCGACAGCAACGGCGTGATCTCAGATCTGTGGAGTTGACGGCCGCCGTCAAACAGGCTTCGCATATCAACTCACGAGCCGCACAGGATTCGGCACTACCAGAATTCCGGAACGTCATTCATGCCCGCCAGGAATGTGACGCTGTGTTTGCTGCTGCTTGTTGCCTCTGCTGGCGAGTGTCGTGCAGAGGACTTCGACAGTTTCGTTCGTCCTCTGTTCATGCAGAAGTGCGTGCAGTGTCACGCCGGCGAAGACCCGAGCGGCAAGCTTGACCTTCAGCAGATCTCAACATCAAATCAGTTTCTCGATCAACCAGGACTGATCAAGGAACTGATCGACGTCATCGATGCGAACGACATGCCGCCCGAAGGCGAACCACAGCTGAGCGCGTCTGAGCGCACAAGGCTCCTCAGGACACTGAAGACACTGTTGCGTCAATCGACTGCAGGTGATCCGACAAATCGACTTCCAGTCCGGCGACTGAACCGCTTTCAGTACAACAACGCCGTGCGCGATCTGTTCCAACTGAATCGGAACGTCTTCAGCCTGCCTGAAAAGCTGATGACACGTCACAGCAACTACCTGGCGACGAACGATGGACGCATGCCGGATCGGGTCAGTGTGGAGTCTCACTCACTGATGCCGGAACTTGGACTGCGGGATGTCAGTGCGTTTCCGAAGGATCTGCGGGCATCACATGGATTTGACAACCAGGCCAATCAACTGACGTTGTCGCCGCTGCTCCTGGATGCGTTCCTGCGACTGAGTGTGTCCATCATTGAAAGTCCGGACTTCAACGAGCAAACGGTTGGCATTTGGAACGCGTTCTTCAGAGAGCCCGAAGGCGAAACTAACCTGCCTGCGGAAGTATCAAGCAGACTGAATCCATTTCTCCTGTTGGCGTTCCGCGGACCGGTTGATGACGCGACCCGCGACCGATATGTGACCTACGCCGTCAGAAAAATGCAGCAGGGCCTGTCGTTCACTGATGCCATGAAGAAAGTCACGTCTGCGGCACTGTCTTCACCACTGTTTCTCTACCGGTCGGGAGATACGGATGGAGTAAACACACAGTTCGAATTCGCGTCCCGGCTGTCGTTCTTTCTGTGGGGCAGTGGCCCCGATCTAGAACTGTTGCAACTGGCAGAGCGAGGTGTACTCACACAGCCAGAGACTCTGAAGAAAACGATCGACCGCATGGTGACCGATCCAAAGATCGAACGATTTCTGGACACGTTCCCCGCTCAGTGGATGCAGCTTGAGAATGTACTCGCCGCAACACCAGACCCTGGCAAACAACGGTTCTTCAGTATCGACAGGCAGCGCCCGGCGAGTCTGCAGATGGTGCTGGAACCGCTACTGCTGTTCGACACGGCGTTTATTGAAAACCGCCCCATTGTGGAACTACTCGCACCAGAGTTCAGCTATCAGAGTGAGTTTCTGAAAACCTGGTACACGTCAGAGCTGCAGGCTCCGAAGATTGACCGACAAAGCATCGACAAACAGAACCGCCGCAACGACACGCAGCGTGAGCAACAGCAGGCAATCATTGCAACGGCGAAGACTCAACTTGAAGCCCTGATCGGTCCGGTCAAAGACAGACTCCTCAAGGCCCGACGGAAAGATGCCGGAGATCAGCCGCCAGTCGACCTGAAGCCCTTTGCCGCATGGGAATTCGACGACCTGACAAGCTCAGTGGGGAAATTTGATCTGACTGCTCACGGCAAGGTCGAGTTCGCAGACGGCATGGCCATTCTGAAGCGTGCCTACCTGCAAAGTAGAAATCTGCCAATTGACATCAGGGCGAAGACTCTGGAAGTCTGGTGCAAAGTGCTCGATGTCAACCAGAGGGGCGGTGGAGTCATGGGCGTCCAGGGACCCGGTGACTTCTTTGACACAATCGTGCTTGGCGAACGAAAGCCGAAACACTGGATCTCTGGCAGCAACGGATTCAGCCGAACGAACGACTTTCCGGAATCCACGCCCGAAGAGTCCCCGAATCAGATGCTGCACCTGGCGATGGTCTATCTCGATGACGGGACAACGACGCTGTACCGAAACGGCAGGCCTTATGGCAAACCGTATCGAAAGGGGGCTGCAACATTTCCGAAGGGCCGCACGTCAATTCTGTTTGGACTGCGGCACCTTCCGGCCGGTGGAAACAGATACCTCTCAGTCAGCATCGACAAGGCCAGTTTCTACAATCGTCCTCTGACTGCGGCAGAAGTGTCGTCTTCATTCAGCGGGTACAACCAGTTCATCACAAACGAGGAACTCATCGCCGCACTGACGGAAGAACAACAGGCGGAAAAGAAGTTGCTTGATGCCACTCTCGTGGAAGCTCGGACCACGCTGGAAAAGGTTCCACCAAACCGCGAGCCCGCGAAGCTGCAGCAGGACGCACAGCGAAAGTTCGACGACAGATTCCGCTCAATGCTGCGATCCAGGAATTTCGAGCGTGTTCCAGCAACGGATCCTCGATACGGAGGTGTCATTACCAATGCGGCCATGCTGAGCATGACGTCCGGTCCAAAGCGAACGCATCCGATTGCCCGTGGAGCGTGGATTATTGAAGTGATTCTGAACGATCCACCTCCGCCGCCACCAAACGACGTCCCGCCGCTCAATGAGGATGCAGGTGACGCAAACCAGACGATCCGCGAGAAATTCGCCGTCCATCGAGAGAATCCGGACTGCGCCGGCTGTCACTCGCGACTCGACCCACTTGGCTTCGCCCTGGAGAACTTTGATATTACGGGGCGCTGGCGTGATCGGTACGAGAACGGACGCGACGTCGATTCAACCGGCACTCTGATGCGGAAGCATCAATACACCGACGTTGTCGAATTCAAGAAGTCACTCGTGAGTGAAAAACGCCGATTTGCGAAGGCGTTCACAGGCCATCTCCTGAGATTCGCCCTGTCACGAGAATTGACGCCGGCCGACTCACTGACTGTTGATGCCATCACCGACAAGACAGAACCTGAAGATTTCAAGCTTCGATCGCTCATCCGCCAGGTCATTCAGAGTGACGCATTCCTGATGACAGTAGACCGGTAGCACAGTTTCGATTGGAGGCGCCCGGCGAATGTCACGTCCGTGCGCATGCACCTCTGAGCGACGCTGATCAAGACAGTGGCAGCGGGCGACCGTCGCAAATCTGGAACGGTCTTCCCAGTTGGTCTTGGATTTCCGTCTGCGGATCGATGCCCAGTGCCGAATAAACGGTTGCATGAAAATCGGCGGGCGTACACGCCTTCGTTGCGGGCCTTGCGCCGTTGATGTCGCTGCTGCCGTACACCTGACCTCCACGGATTCCACCGCCGGCAAGCAGCTGTGAATACACAGCCGGGTAGTGGTCGCGTCCGCCGTTATTATTGATTTTCGGTGTGCGGCCAAAGTCGGTAATCACTGCAACGAGCGTCTCTTCGAGCATTCCACGCTGTTCCAGGTCGATGAGCAACGCGGAAAACGCACGATCAAAGACGGGCAACAGTCGCTTCTTCATTTTCGGGAAGTGATCGCGGTGTGTGTCCCAGTTGTCTCCGCTGCCACCAGCCAGGTCGCCTGCGCCGGCGTTGACCTGAACGACCGGTACTCCGGATTCGACCAGCCGTCGGGCCAGCAGCAGACTCTGGCCACCGAGGTGATCGCCGTACATTGCCCGGATGCGTGAGTCTTCGTTGTCCAGCTCATAGGCCCGTTTGACGGGAGAACTCAACAGCATGTCTGCCGCCATGGATCGGAACCGATCGAATCCCTCGTAATCGTCCGCCGTGCCGACGGTGCGCTCCAGTTGACTGCGCAGCGACTGCCTCTCAACGACCCGCTGCGGCTGCACATTGAGCTTCAGATCAAGTTCGCGGTTAGTGTAACGCGACGTGCCGCCGTACGGTCGGCCCGCGGGCGTTTTCATCATGATCGGGTCGTAGTCTGATCCAAGCCAGCCGCCGAACTGTCCCTGAATCAACGACCCGTTGTCGTAATTCAGGTACGGCATGCAGATCGCCGCCGGCGTTCCTGGATCGGCCTCGCAGAACCTGGAGATCATGGCCGTAATTGACGGCCAGTTACTGCGGTCTTTGGCTTTTCCGGTCGGCACCTTCTGAGCCGTCATGCTTCGATACAGGGCTCCCCCATGTCCGCCGACCGTGTGATGCAGCGATCGAACGACGGCCAGCTTGTCGGTGTGTCCGGCCATGAGTGGAAGATGTTCGCAAAACTGAATCCCCGGCGTCGCTGTCTCGATCGCCGAGAATTCGCCGCGCAAATCCAGCAGAGCTTCGGGCCGTGGATCCCACGATTCCTGATGACCGATTCCACCCCACAAATAGATAACGATACAGGAGCTGGCCTGTGTGGAGATGGCTCCATCGGCACGGGCCTGTAAGAACGTTGGGAGTGTCAATCCGGTGAGACCGACACCGGATCTCAGAATGTCACGTCTTGTAGAATGAGTCATGGAGCTTTCGTAAAAATGCCGTTGAACGAGAAATCCAGCTATTTGGGAATGACCGCCCTGGACACTTCGGCATCGACGACGAAATAGCCGAGCGGACGATCATCTTCATCGGTAATCAGCCAGGTATGTCTGGAGTAGGAGTTTTGCCGTCGGGTCGCGCCCGGCTCGAGTGTACCGTACTGCTTGAGCTGCCCGCCAAAGTCGACCCAGTGCAGTTTCACCACTCGGCCCGACTTGTTCTCAAAGACGACCTCAGTATTCAACCCGCCGCCGCCCGATCTGGGCGCGTCCGCCACGTTCGATGCTGCGATCCACTTCAGTTCGACTTTCGGCTGAGTTTGGTCGGTCGTGATTTTTTCGTACGTCGGCAGTCGGCTCAGATCGACTCCGCGCACGATCTTCAGCCTTGGAAGTTTCTGTGCCAATAGCGCCACACCAGCATCCGTCACTCGGGTTTGCCATACATACAGCCGCATCAACTTCCTGAGGCTTGTCAGGTGTTCAAGCGTTTTGTCCGTGATGTTGGTCGAATAGAGGTTGAGGTATTCCAGGTTCTTCAACCCGGCCAGACTGGCCGCACCTGCGTCCCCGATCTCCGTCTTTTCCAGGTGGAGTATTCGCAGCCGGCTCAGCTCCCGCAGGTGTACGAGTCCCTTACTGGTGATCCTGGTGTCTCGCAGATTGAGCGCAACGATTTCAGACAAACCGGCGACATTTGCGAGTCCCTGATCGGTGAGCTTGCGGCCACGGAGATGAAAGTCGACTCGCAGGTCCCGACTGTTGCGGGAAACCGGCCTGACAGAGCCACCCAGTTTCTGAATGGCGGCGACAGCATCCGGGCGAGCGTCAGCGGGGTCAGCGTGTGCCTGCTTCGCGAGTCCGACGATGACGAGCGACAAGAGAATTCGGACGGTGAGGCGTGATTGTTTCATGGGCGATGCTTGTGCGGGGCCATCCCACTTCAGATTTTTGTTTCTACACTGGAGAAGTGCGTTTGACCACTGGGTCCCTCACCACCCCACCGCGATCCCGAACTGATCGACTAAAGCATTTTCAGAATTTGTCTTCAGACCCCCCTCTCCCTGACCCTCTCCCCACCGGGGAGGGAACTCGTCTGACTGGTTCCCTCTCCCCGTTGCGCGAACATTCGTGCCGCCTCACACAGAATTCGATTACACGGCCTGGCAAGTCACGAATCGGCGGTGATTATGAACCAACTTGCTCAATCAGGCTGACTGCGTTGTCATGGAACATGGCTTGAATCTGGTCACGGGTCAGACCGACGGAACGGGCGGCTCGCTTCATGGCGCGCAGACCTTCGTAGCGGGTGAAGGTCATGCGGGAATCGCAATGTGACAGATTCAGGCTGTGGTTTTCTTCGGACAGGTACGCCCATCCGAATCCGAAAGCGACGTACTTGCCGCGGAGTACACCGACCGGAACGTCGTCGCTGCCGTACATCACACGTTCAACTCCGATCGTGCGAATCAACGCCTCCACAGCGTCCGACTCACAGACGGACGAGGTGTCGCACCAGATGTTCGGCAGATCCCGCAATCGATCACCGGCTTTCTCGATTGGCCACGACGAATAACTGCGGGCGCAGTGGGCCAGAATCCAGCGGACCCGCGGGTACTTCGTCGTCAGCCACTCCAGATCGTCCAGATTCTGTTCATCGGAAATGCCGCGACTGCGCGAGAGGTGCATCATGATGATCAGACCATGCTGATCGGCGACGGCGATCTGATGCTCGGCCATAAAGTCCGTGATGCGGCATTCCACGGGATCACCGGTCGACGAATAGAATCGATACGGCTTTAACCCCAGAAATCCGCCCGCTCGCACAGTCGCGTCGACTTCGTCGGCGGTCATGCTGGGGTGTACCAGTGTCAAAGTGCCTGATTGCGGATGTGGTGAGACTTCCCCGGTGATGAAATTGTTCGAACCTTCGAAGTCACACTGAGGGAATGGGAACGGAAACGACAGCCGCTGCACGGACCGACCGGGCATCAGAATGCGGTCGCATTCATCAAGCAGGTCCCAGCCGGCGTGTTCGAATTCAGGTCGCACGAATGTGGAAAAAGGACCGTTCTGCTTGTCCGGATCGATGTTGTCGATCCAGCGGTAAATGTGTGTGTGTGCGTCGAAGACCTTCTCGGGAACAAAGTCGGCGAGTTCTTCATCCCAGATTCGCCGGTCGAGATCGTTACGTTCGATGACTGCCATAAGATGTCACTATCGCCTGCGCGGCAGGTGTTTGTGAATAAACTGGAAGGATGCGATACGGAGAAACGCGGATGCAGCGGATTGACGCGGATCGGTCGTAGCCAGAATCCGACGCATCCGCAGAATCTGCGTTCATCCGCGTCCCATAGAATGCTGATGAGATGCTCGCTCTTACACGTCAATTCCCATGTTCGCGTGTTGTGATCGCAGTGACTCGCTGTATCGAGAATAGGCCTCTTCATCACGCTGGCAACTGATGCCGCGGAAGACCATCGCAAAGCCCCGTCGATGACGGTTCGTCGTTTGATTCGCATCCGCGCGATGGATCGTCTCGCCATGATGGGCGACCAGATCACCCGGCTGCAGATTCATGGCGACTTCGCGTTGCTCGTCGTGTTTATTGAAGTCTGTGATTCCCTGTGAAAAACCGAGGACCTCGGTTCGACCGTGTGGACGGATACCGTGCTGGTGAGAGCCCGCGACGTAACGCAGACATCCGTTCTCCGAGTCGACAGGATCGAGGGCCAGCCACAAGGTAGCCACGTTCGCTGGTCGCAGACAGAAATAGAAATTGTCCTGGTGCGGCGGTGTGCGATGGTCAGTCGCTGGCGGTTTGTTGAACCACTCGGGTTCCTGAGCGTGACTCTCTTCACCATTCAGATCAACGGCCAGTTCCTGCCATTGCGGCTGTTTGCGATACGACTCGAAGAACGGATCGCAGCCCATGTGCTGCAGTTGTTTCAGAGTCTCCGGCCTGGAACGGTCCTGATAGAACGCGGCCGTGTCCGGGAGAGTCGGGACAACATCACGGATGTACCGATCCAGTTCGCCGCACAATTTGACGAGGTCTGCTTCCGCAAGGAAATTGCGGACGACGACAAAGCCGTCGCGGTCAAAGTCGAGCTTGTGCTGTGACATGATGGGTCGCGTGCCTTACTTGACCAGTCGCTGAAAAGAATCACGTCGCGGATCACATTCGAGCAACTCGTCGATGGCTCCGCGATTCAGTCCGTCGGCGATGATCGTGAATGTTTCACCAGCGGCCGCAACCGTCTGTTCGATTTCCGCGTCGCCCTGAGCCGCGTTCGTATAGAACGACGTGTAACCGTGACAACCGCGACGTGCCATCTCCTGAATGAACAGCGTGCTGACCTGTCTGTTGAGTGTCGGATCGTCGATGTCGAATGTGAGCCGGGGATGCACGTTGATGCCTTCGCAACACACGGGTGCTCCGGTTTCCTGAGCGACTGCGTTGAGTCGAGACTTGAGTGTGGTACCCAGCTGATCCAGATACTCGGGAACGTTGCGGCGACGAACTTCACGCAAAGTTGTCAGCGCCGCCCGGAGTCCGATCGTGTCGCTCCAATAGGTGCTGGAAACGAACATGCGTCCCGCCGGTTCCATGACCTCGCGCGTTCCGGCCACGACTCCCATGGCGTAACCATTGGAAATCGATTTGGCGAACACAGTCATATCGGGAGTCACGCCGAGGGCCGGCTGAACTCCACCCGGAGAGAAGCGAATACCGGTTGAAACTTCGTCGAAAATCAGCACGACGTTTCTGTCCTGAGTGATCCTGCGAACCTCGGCCAGGTAGCCCTCTGGCGGCCAGTCGGACCGCAACGGTTCCATGATGACGGCGGCAATCTCGCCCTGGTGTGCGTCAAGTACTTCTGCCAGCTTGGATGAGTCACCGTAGGGAAACGGAACGACAGAACCTTCCAGGCAACGTGGCACTCCCGTGGGATCGATCTGCGGGAAGAGGTGAGAGTCCAGACTGCCATCCGTCAGATTCGCGGCCTGATACCAGTCGTGCCAGCCGTGATAGCCGCAGCACGCGATCTTGTCGCGTCCGGTCGTGCCGCGTGCGATGCGAACAGCGACAGCACACGCATCGCCGCCGCCTTTGGCGTACCGCACCATTTCGGCACAGGGAACGATCTCGACGATTTCCTCGGCCAGTTCCACTTCCAGTTCATGGCTGATCGAATAGATCGTGCCGTCCTTCAACTGCTCGCGAACGGCCTTGTCGACGACCGGATCGGCGTAACCAAGGATGATGGCTCCGATCCCGCTGACCCAGTCGATGTACTTGTTTCCATCGATGTCCGTAATACGAGCCCCTTCAGCACGGGCTGCATAAATCGGTGAGACACCACTGGCATACATCGATGGGCGACGGCTGATGAGCTGCGTACCACCGGGTATCAGCTCGCAGGCGCGTTCATACAGTTTCAGTTGCCGTTCGATGCTGCGTCGCTCAGTTCGGTCCATTCCACACCGCCGTATTGATGGCAAAATACTTGTTAACGAAGGGGGGCTTTTTCCGGCTGGCGTACCAGATTCGGAATGAGCCGTCGGGGAGTCTGATCACGGACTGACTGGTGACGTAGTGCGACTCCCAGGCCCGATTCGGATCAGGCCGAAGTACGGGATTCTCTGGATGTTTGTGCCACTTCAGTCCATCGACACTGGCAGCAAAACCCAGAGCAGTTGTACTCGAGCGACCGGCCCAGTAACTGCCGTACCACATCAGATACGCGTCGCCGATCTTCATGACAGCGGGATAGAACAACCGCGACCGCTCCCACTTCTGGTCGACCACGATGCAGGGCTCTTCCGCGACACTCCAGCGTTGGCCATCGGAACTGGAGGTATGCCGCACGATCCATGGCTCCTTTGCCACGTCGATGTACCACATGCGGTAGGTCTGACCGACTTTGAGCACGGTGGGCGCATAGATGTGTTTGAGCTGCTCGTCCGACGGTTCACTCCATCGAAGGCCGTCTTCACTGGTTGATTCATGCAGCGTGTGCAGTCCGCCACCACCAGCGAACCATGTCGAGCTGAACCACATGCGGAGGCGACCATTTTCTCTCAATGTGGAGCCGTCCGGATTCCGCAGCAGCGTCGGAGTCAGTATCGAATGTTTTCCGTCGCCGAATGAATAAACGGGGTTCGGCGTGTGCTTCACGAAACTGCGACCGTCTTTACTGGTCGCGAGTCCGACATCAAAGACGCGTTCGGCAACACGACCTGTCGAGCCGCAGTACAACAGCGAGTAACGACCATCCTCGAACGACACGCAGGGAGCAAAGATGTGCGTATCGTCGAACTCGTCCGATTTGCCCAGTGAGACGATCGGACCATCGGTATCACGGGTCCAGTCCTGTGGAGCATTCAGCCAGGGTTGCAGCTCGGGCGGAGATTCGGCGTTCACTGTCGTTGCGGAGATTAGAACGAGCAGCGAGGCCCAGCAGACTGTGCGCATCATTCACCGTGCTCTCGTTGTTGCTAGGCTCTGTTTGAAAACGACGCGTATTAGAAAATGGCTCGCATGTACCGCTGAATGAACGCCAGGCGAACGATACCACCGAAGTTCAATGCGGTCTTTTCATACCGTGAAAACACACGCCGGAACTCCTTGAGCCAGC
>CAYSJO010000015.1:0-14427 GCA_964431285.1 uncultured Planctomycetaceae bacterium | reverse complement strand
AAACGGATCGTCATGTGCCCGTCACTGCTGGTGTAACTTTGCCATTCCGATACAGCCGGGATTGAGTCCCCTGGAATCACCGCCGACCACAACCAGGCGTTGGAATTATTGCCGGCGAAATACAGGGCCAGCGATGCGATTAGCCAGCCGCCAACCCAGCCGGATACATCAGACAGTCGCACTTGCTGATTCATTGTCCCGTCCTTCAATTCTTCTGAAGCAGTGCAATTAACTCAATAGAGGAAAATCCGAATTGCACCGAGAAACGGACGAAATCAAGGGACCGGAATCGCACAAACAGAGAGATATTTCTCAGCGATTCGGGCAATGACTGGCGGGCCACAATCCAGTACATCGCCGTGGTTAAGGCACCGCAGGTCGGCACAAGCTCCCCGCAGTACCAGCATCAATGGAACGACCGTGCCGGAACTGGGCAAGCTTGTTGCGACGTCTGGTCTAGTCGTCGTGCCCGAGCCACGCGTCGTGCGGCTGTCCGGGGCCGATTTCTTCCGTGTGGGCTCCCGGAGTGTCGCCTAGATGGGCTTCGATCTGCCCGCCGTCGAGCAGACGGAAATCAACAGGCGGGTCCTGCGGAATGTCGAACGCGGCCATCCAGATCTTTTCGCGCGAGCCTGCATACTCCACTCGCTGATAAATCGACTGTGATTCCTCGACGACTTCCAGTTGATTCCACTCGATCAGGTTTTCCGGAGAGTCGTCGGTTGATGGCAGTTCGTCGTCATCTTCGATCAGACCGACGAATGGGCCAGTAAAGACGTTGCCTTCGCCGTACCAGCGCAGTTGCTCGAACATCCGTCCGCGTCCATGTTCCGGTTCGATCACCGCCAGCGTATCGTCGACGTCGAATACAACTCCCTCGGCGCGGATCTCAAGTCCGGGATCGTCTTCGTCGAGGCGCGTCGATTCCAGATTCAACCAGAACGATTTTCTGGCCAGAACGGTCGACTCAGAGATCTCGAACGAAACCTCCAGCGCTAACCCGTCAAGGAAGAACGCGGTCTCGGCTGTTGCCACGCAATTGCGGATGCGCGATTCGCCGTGTTCATCGAGCGACCAGCTCAGAACATATCCGCGCGGCGCGTGTAACTCGCAGTTGACGAGGTCCAGTTGTTCCACATGTTCCGCCACGAGACACGCTCCCGTCGGCTGAACGACAAATCGGCAGTTGATCGCCTCGATCGAGCCACCGCGTGCGCGGACGAGGCATGCGTCAGAAGCGTCCTCGCGGTCATCCGCATCTGGATCGTCAACCTCGTTCAGTCGCAACTCGAGGCCACGCAGTTCCAGGCGTTCGTGTGTGGTGAACAGCTCACCGGACAGCTCGTCCCCGCCCACCAGTCGGATGACCGGCCGGCAGCCAGGGGCCGCGGCAATGATCAGTTCGTCCTGATGGATCTCGATACCCGTTGATTCGAACGGTCCGTCATCGCGGACCACAACGGTGTCGCCGTCGTCGGCCGCGCGAAGTGCCTTCTCAAGAGAGTCGAAACCTGCTTCGTCGCCGTCTTCATTGGAAACCAGGAACGGGTGATCGGCGGCAATGGGCGCTACAACGATCGGTGTCACTACGGCGTCGTTTTCTGGATCGCCAATGGCGTCCGGTTCCGAATTGATCGGAGGATTCTGTTTCGGTTGGATGACCGGCTCGGCAATATCCACAGGCAGTTCTACGGGCGGGATCGAATATCGCACTGGCTCGGCTGGTGGGCTGGTGATCGAAATCGCGGGTGTTTCCGAACCGGATTCCAGCTGCGCCATTGCTGTATTCGTTTCGCCCGTTGTCGATTGGCTTCCTCCAATCCACGTTGCAATGCTCAGCGCGATCGAGAGGAGTGCGGCTCCACCGGCCGCATACCAGAGGCGTGACACGTCGGCAGTGGATTCGATCTGGGAGATGGAATCTTCGCTGGCTGGCAGCGTCAAATTCGCTTTACTGTTCGACACGACGGGTTGGACACCCAACCTGCCTGCGGCGACTCCACCTGGAGACGACCCGTCCTTCAACTCGCGGTACCGCTGTTTCAGGACACGCTTCAGTTCCGCGGCTGATTGCGGACGTTCGGCTGGATCCTTTCGCAGCAGATGAGTGATGAGCTCGTCAAGCCAGTTGGGAGCATCCGGGTTCAGTTGCTGAACCGGGGCGGCTTCTTCGTCAACGACTCGTTGGAGCGACTTCATCGTACTGTCGGCCTGAAACGGCAGCTCGCCGGTGGCCATGACGTACAGCAGGCAACCGAAGCTGAACAGGTCCACTCGATGGTCGGCTTCGTGACCGCTGGCCACTTCCGGAGCGATATAACCGGGCGTTCCCACAAGCATCCCCGTTTGTGTGAGCGTGTCGTCCGTTGTGACTCGAGCGAGCCCGAAGTCCGTCAGCCGGGCGCGTCGTGTGGTCGTCTCCAGCAGGATATTGCCGGGCTTGATGTCGCGATGCACGATGCCCTGCGCGTGGGCGGCATTCAATCCAGATGCGACCTGGTAACTGATGCGAATCAACTCTTTAAGCTCCAGCCGCCCAACCTCGTCGAGTCGCTGACGCAGGGACTCGCCATCAACGTACTCCATGACGAGGAACGGCAACTGTGCGGTTTCTTCTACGGCATGCACAGTTGCCACGTTTGCGTGATTGATCGCCGCGGCCGAGCGAGCCTCTCTCAGGAATCGCTCGCGCGACGTATGGTTCGTTGCAAGTGATGGGGCAAGCACCTTGATCGCGACAGTCCGGTCGAGTGAACGATCACGACCGCGAAACACAACACCCATTCCGCCACGACCGATGAAGTCGACGATGTCGTAGCCGCCAAGTATTCCGAGCAGTCCCGGTTCGTCTGTCCGTTCGAACCACTTTTCGACATCGACGCATGGAGAGAATCCTTCAGTTGCACCTTCCGGCGGTGGACTTGCCGGATCGTGATTCCAGTTGGCTCGGGGAAACTGCGGAAGACCGGCTGAGCTTTCCGAAGCGAGCTGGTCGAGCGCTGCATCAAGTACGGTCAGCTCAGCCGAGCTGCGCAACAGTTGCGGTACGCGATCGACGAATTCATCGGGACCTGCCATTTGATCGAAACGGTACTGACAACCAGGGCATGTCCCAAGGTGCTCTGTGACTGCCACATCGACATCGGTCGGCTGTGTTCCGCGGATAAGGTCACGCAGGACGTCAATATCGGGGCACATGGTTGATAGTGGATAGTGGATAGCCGCGAAAATGGATTGATGGCCCAGGGCGATCGTCTCTCAACGATCAACCATGAACTATCAACTATTCATCGATCTCGCTGATCTGCTGCTTCAGCCGAGCCAGCACACGATTCCTTGCAACGTAGACCGAACCGACACTCATGCCCAGTTCACGTGCGACCTGAATCGGTTTGCGTCCTTCGACCGCCGTGCGCCAGAACGCCTCCCAGGTGGATTCAAGAACCTGACCTCGCACGTCCCGCGAGGCCCATTCAAACACCGTTCGTTCGTATTCCTGATTCCAGTCCTGTTCCAGTGCATCCGAGTCGTCTGCCACGCTTTCCAGTTTGCGGATCGTGGCCGTGTCTCCCGTACCACCAGGCTGACGCGTTTTGGCCTTTCGCATTCTGATCAGCGTGTATCGTGCGACCGTCAGCAGCCAGCCACGGAAACGTCCCAGTTCCCGGTCGTAATCGAACTGCCTGATCTTCCGGCAAACTTCACGCAGCACTTCCTGAGTCAGGTCGGCTGCATCGGAATCCTGAAACCCATGCTTGCGAGCAAAGCGGAAGATCAACGGACCGTAGACACGATTGAACTGCGACCACGCCTCGGCATCGCGCGGATCGCGGATGCGGACCAGAAGGCTGGCCCGCGTCGTTGATTCGGTGGAAGCGACAGGTGTTGCCGGTGGGATGAGCATGAAGTGCCGTGGTCTGAGATCAAGCAAGCCCGTGCCAGTGCCCTGTCCATCTCGGTTTGACGGGTGCCACTGGCTCTGCCAGTGCTTTCTTTCGCTGCAATCGACGTGAAATGCACTGGCAGAGCCAGTGGCACACGATCCATCAATTCGGGACTAGCAGAGCCCTGGCCGAATAACACTCACTTTGAGCCTCGATCCAACTCACAAGCCGCAGACGTAAGCGTCGAGTTCGGTCGGCGGGGCGTTGACCTGCCGACGCGCACGCCTCCAGCTTGTGATGAGACGATTTCAATCGAAACGCCTCAACTCGTACTCCCGGCTGTCCACGACCTTACTCCGGAATCGGACAAATCTCAGAAATTCGTACCGAGCCGTGTAAGAAACCGGGTTCTCGCCTCCAAGTCCTTTCCAGACGGCAGGTGCACCAACGCCGCGAACGACACATTTCCAATCTCAGATTCACATCTCAGATCGCATCAAACGGCGACCTCACATCTGGCGGCGGGGCGGAAGGCGAACAATCTCATGTTGAACTTTGACTGGCTGAACAACCTGCGTAACCCGAAAACACGACGACCTGCCCGACGGCGCTCCGCGAAAAAGAGCCACGTACGGCGTAGCAACGTCGAAATCCTGCAGATTCGCACCATGCTGTCTGGCGATCCGATTGCGTCGATGGCTATGGGCGACGGTCACGACCACGGTGGGCACGAGCAGCATGCGCACCCGGCCGCTATGGCTCTTATCTCCGCGGATCAGGCGACGAATACAGTTGTTGCCTCTGGCGACTGGTCCGATCCGACTGTTTGGCAGAATGGCACGCTGCCAACCGACGGCGCTCGGATCGTGATTCCTGAGGGCATGACGCTGACAGTCGATGCTGTCATTCCACAGGAATTCAAGACGATCGGCATTCACGGCACACTGCAGTTTGCGACCGATGCCGACACGGAGCTGCGTGTCGACACGATCATCAGTGCTCCGGGCGGCCGCTTCGAGATGGGCCCGGCGGCGAATCCGGTTGCGGCGAATGTGACGGCCAGAGTCGTGTTTGTGGACGACGGCGTCATCGACAGGAACTGGGATCCGGAGCAGCTCAGTCGCGGTGCTGTTCTGCAGGGACCGACCGAGATTCATGGGGCCGAGACGACTCATCAGGTGACGCTCGCAGCGCATCCGTCGGCCGGCGCAACAACGCTGCAACTTAGCAGCGTTCCGGTCGGCTGGAATGCTGGCGACGAGATCATCCTCACTGGAACACAGGGTTCGACCAGTGAAGAGGTCCGGACCATCGCCTCGATCGACGGAACGACCGTCACGCTCAACCAGGCCCTGGAACAGGATCACATCGCACCGCGAGCCGACCTCAATGTCTATGTGGCCAACACGACCCGCAATGTTGAGCTGACGTCTGAGAATCCGGAGACCGCTCATCGCGGGCACATCATGTTCATGCACACAAACAATGTCAGTGTGCAGAACGCGGCGTTCACTCAGCTTGGCCGGACCGACAAGAAGATCCCACTCGATGACTCGACCTTCGAGTTCCCGGAAGACGCGGTTGGAAACCGAACCAGTGCCGGAGTCGTATTCACGACGACGCCTGGGGCAGCCACGAATATCCGTGGCCGATACGCCGTGCATTTTCATCGCGGCGGCACGGATTCGGGTAGCACTCCAGCCAATATCAGCGGCAGCGTTGTGCTGGGAAGCCCGGGCTGGGGGTTTGTCAATCACTCTGCAAACGTGAATATGGTCAACAACGTTGCGTATGGCGTACACGGTGCCTCGTTCTACACCGAAGTCGGCGACGAGATCGGCTCGATGGTCGGCAACATCGCGATTCGCACTGTGAATCCCGACTTCCGCCTGGAAGACAACGGTGAAATCTCAGTCGACCTGCGTGCCGATCAGCAGGACTTTGGAGTTGATGGCGACGCCTTCTGGCTGTCGGGTCACCTCGTCAGTATGCGGGACAACGTTGCCTCGGGTGCATCCGGCCACGGGATCATCATCTGGAGCGATGGACTCGTTGAAGCCGACCGCGGTCGTGCGACTGTTCGTACTTCGGATGTCGAGAACGGACACCTCATCACCGGTCGCGACACAATTCCGACCTGGTGGGCACCGCTGGCCGAGATCTCCAACAACGAAGCGTCCAACGCGACGATTGGTTTCGGAACGCGATACGTCCATTCGTCCGTCTATCTCGGTGACGTCGGCAGCCCGTTTCATGAGCCGCCGGATCAGGCCTACATCGACACGCTCAGTCCGACCATCGACGGTCTGACCGTCTGGGGTTGCCGCGATGGAGCGCTGTTGAACTACAGCGAGCGACTGTCACTGAGAAACGCGGACATCATCGGTATCGGTGCTCCGTATGTCCGGCAGGACGGCACGACGGATCTCGGCGTCGGAATCGACATGTACAACGAGGTCAGCCGTGGACCGGGCGTTGTGGAGAATGTGACAGTCGAAGGATTCAACATGGGAATCCTCGCACCCCGTCACGGCGAGTGGCAGATGGTCAACATCCATCTGCGCAACACCACGGACCTGCACGTCGAGCAGGCCACAATCGAATCACGAACACTGGACATGACGAACATCACGTTCGGAGGTCTGTCCGGCACGGCCGTCGCGGGCAACGAAGGTCAGCGACGCAACGTCGTGATGAAAGGAGATGATGCAGGCATCCAGCCATTCTGGTTCCTGATGACCGATACAGTTTCGCTGAATGGCCAGGGCCTGTACTTCGACGAGCAGGCCGCCGGTCACATGCCGCTGACAACGGAGCTGCGTGAAGACTCCCGAGCCCCCGTACCGACAGAATTCGTCGGCCAGACGAATCAGCAACTGCAGGACACCTACGGCACATCCTTCGGCGGCGAAATCACCCCGGCGGATGCTCAGACCGTCTTATGGCTGACGGGCGGGGTCGTCGGCAGCCTGGCCGAGCCGGGCCAGACCGGTCCGCCGCTGTATGAAATGCGGGATGCGGACACCTTTGATGTTGTGAGTCTCGGAACGCTGACGAACTTCGATCCCAGCCAGTTGCCCACCGGCATTCCCGACGATGAAGGCGACGACGAAGAAGAAGAACCGGAAGACGATGAGGAGACGGATGAAGAAGACGATGAAGCTGGAGACGATGACGACGTCGATGAAGGTGACGACGAGTCAGACGAAGATCCCGGCGACGACGAGGAAGATGACGACACCGGCGACGATACAGAAGAAGAAGGCGATGACTCAGACGAAGGCGATGAGGACTCAGATGAAGAGCCCGGAGACGATGACGAGTCGGACGAAGGCGATGAAGAACCCAGCGACGAAATTGAAGACGATCCGAACGAAGAGGATGAAAACTCGGAGGACGAAGGTGAGCCTGACGATCAGGAGGACGATGGGGACGACGAAGGTCAGAGCCTTGAATCGCTTGCCGGTCAACTCCGCGAGTTGAGCGACGAAGACGTCGAGTCACTGGTTGATGGGCTGGACGTCGAGGATGACGAAGAACGCCACGAAATCGCCGCAATTCTGTCCGAGATTCGCGAGCTGTCAGACGAAGAGCTCTCCGAAATCATATCGGAACTCAGCGACGAGGAGCGTGGGGAAGTCACAGAACTCCTCACCGAAGTCCTGAGCGGCAGCGACGACGAGCCGGATGAAGGTGAAGAACCCGGCCATGACGACGAGTCGGACGAGGGCGATGAAGAACCTGGAGACGACGACGAGTTGGACGAGGGCGATGAAGAGCCTGGAGACGACGACGAGTCAGACGAGAGCGACGAAGAACCTGGAGACGACGACGAGTCGGACGAGGGCGATGACGAAGAGTCAGACGAAGGAGACGGGGACGACATCTTCGCGGTGAGTGCGACTCTAGTTGGCAGTTCGGAATCCGAGAAACTGCAGGGCTTCGAATCGGACGACATCATCACTGGCAACGGGGGGCCAGACCTCTTCCCGTTCACCGCGGGCAACGATGTCATCACTGATTTTGATCCCGGTGAAGACATGATCGACGTCGGCGATTTCGCTCGGGAAACCGACGACTTTGCCGTCCTGACGTCACTGGCTGCCATTGCGGCCAATTCTGAACAAACGACCGTCGATGGTGAGACCGCACTGGTCATCGACGTTGACGGAGACCTCGGCGATTCGACGGTAACTCTGATCGGGATCACAATCGATGACCTGAACGAGTCGAACGTGTTCTTCGGACTCGACGGCGAATCGATTCCGCCTCTCAAGTTCACTCACATTCCCGAGACGACGGTCACGCTCAACGAAGGCACCGTCGCCAGCTTCGCGGGTCACGACCTGAGCGTGCATCCGCTGCCCTTTGAACTCGTCAGTGGCAGTCAAGAGAGTGTTGACGCACTCAACGATCTCGGCGGCGACGATGACGAAGCCGAACCAGACGACGAAGAGATCGATGACGACGGTCTCGATCCTGAAGAGGAACCGGGCGAAGACGAGTCTGGAGACGATGAAGGACCCGACGACGGAGATGGGTCAGACACGAATGAAGAGCCAGATGAGGACGAAGAATCGGACGAAGGCGATGACGAGTCGGACGAGAGTGATGAAGAACCAGACGACGATTCGGGAGACGAAGAGTCTGACGGAGATGAAGAGCCTGACGAAGAAGATGAACCAGGTGCTGAAGAACCTGGTGAGGACCACGAAGAAGAGCCAGGCGAAGATGATTCAGACACCGAAGGCGACCATGGTGACGATGGCCACACGGATGACGATCACGGTGACGACGGCCAGGGTGATACTGGTGGTCACGGTGACGGCGATCACGACCACGGCGACCATGCGTGCGATGCTCACGCCGGCAACCCGACTCTGATGCAGGAACACTGCGCTGCGATGGCTCTGGCGACTCCCGAAGGAGCGACACATTCAGTCGTCGCGTCCGGAGACTGGTCTGATCCAAATGTCTGGCAGACCGGAACTGTGCCGACCGATGGTGCGGCTGCCTACATTCCGGCAGGCATGACAGTCACCGTCGACGGAATGGTGACCGAAACGATTCAGACGCTGAGAGTCGATGGAACGCTGCGGTTCAATCCGAGTGTCAACACGGAACTGCGAGTTGACACTGTCATCGCCCCACCAGGCAGTCGCTTCGAAATGGGCACGGCAGCCAATCCGATTGCGGACGGAGTGACGGCACGACTCGTTGTGGCTGACACGGGTGAAGTCCATCGAGTGAATGACCCGTTTTTCCTCGGTCGCGGCCTGATCCTGCACGGTGCCACTGAGATTCACGGTGCTGCGAAGACATCATTCACGACAACGACTGTTGCTCCCCGAGAAGGTGATACGACAATCACGCTGTCTGAAGTTCCCACCAACTGGGATGTCGGAGACACGCTCGTCATCGCGGGAACGCGAATCGACGCCGAGGGCGACGAAGTTGTCACTATAGCGAGTATTGACGGAGCAACAATCACGCTTGAAGACGCCCTCGAATTCAATCACGTGCCACCGCGATCTGAATTCGCAGTCCACGTTGCTAATACGACCCGCAATGCTGTGATTGAGTCAGAGAACGCAGCGCTCGATCGTCGCGGGCATCTGATGTTCATGCACAGCCGTGATGTCCAGATTGCGTACGGTGGTTTTTACGAACTCGGCCGTACTAACAAGCTGGAAGAATTGGATAACGCGGAACTCGACGCGAACGGACAACTGATTGAAGGTACGGGTACGAATCCAGCCGGCCGCTACAGTGTCCACTTCCACCGCAACGGAGTCCGCTCCGACAGTCCGCCGTCGACGGTCACAGGCAGCGCCGTTGTGGGCAGTCCCGGCTGGGGATACGTCAACCACTCCAGCTACGTCGATTTCACGGATAACGTCTCGTACAACGTCAATGGAGCGGCGTTTAACACAGAAGCCGGTGACGAGATCGGATCGTTTATTGGAAATCTGTCAATTCGCACTCACGGCACAGGCGAAAGTCCCGTCGAACGACAGGGAATCCAGGACTTCGGCCATGCTGGCGACGGCTTCTGGTTCCAGGGGGCCGGAATTCGAATTGAGAACAATGTTGCCAGTGGAGCGACCGGTGCCGGACTGATCGTCTACTCGGACGCTCTCATTCAAGGCGGCCTCGGTCGGACAGAGTTCCTCACGGAGAACCTTGCTGACCCGTCCCTGGCCGGTGGTCTTGAGACGATGCCGGTGACGCTCGTTCCGCTCCGCAGCTTCAAAGGCAACACGGCGTACGGCTCAATCGTCGGTGCCCGCACTTACTACCATCGCACTCTGATTCAGGTCGATGAGGACCAGTTTGACCAGGCGGCTCAACTTCGCGGAGCGTTCCCGGACAGCGTTATGGAAGACATGCTGATCTGGAATTCCAATGAGGGCTACCTGGGCAATTACACGGTCGACACGATCTTCCGTAACTTTACTATCGTGAATGCTGCGGATCAGCCTGGACTTTCAGGCTACGACGCGACCAATGTTTACAATCGCGGCCGACACACCTATGAGAACTTCGATGTCGAAGGCTTCGCGACCGGTCTGATACCGAGTCGCAACGGCGTCGTCGAAATCATTGGCGGTCGATTCAACAACGGCCAGGACATTCAAATTCAGGAGCCGCGTCAGTCGCATCGTCTGCTGACGACCAGCGGAACGATCGATTTCGTAGATGGTCCGGGTCTGCAGTTCGAGGACGAGTTTATTCCGCGGCAGAACATTGTCATGTTCGCTGATCCGCGGTCGATCCCGGATTCGACTGAGGCTTGGTATCTGCTCAACAACCGAGTGATCCTGAATCACAACGACCACAACGGCGAGCAGTTGTTCTACACGGAACAGGCGGCCGACCATGTTCTCTATTCCGGTCAGCCAGCTCAGGCCGTGCCCGACGATCCAGCCCCGGGCGTCAACGAGGACCACATTGGCCTGACCAACGCTCAGCTTCAGGAGATGTTCAATAGCTCCTTTGGCGGCGAAGTCCCGTCGGCCGACGCGGTCGACGTGCCTGACGACGGGATCGTCGGCCTGCTCGGCACGGCGACTCCCGATCCCGGGCCGTTCCCGGAGCACGATGACCCACTGACCATCAATCCCGAAGACCTGGCGGAACTGGCCGATGGCATTCGCGATCTTCAGGAGATTCCGCAGGCGAACATCGACCAGCTTCTGGCCGCGCTCGATCCGAATGACGTCGATGTGGATGCGATGCGAGCGACCATCGAAACGCTGCGGGCCCTTCCTGATTCAGAGATTGAGTCGTACGTCGAATCTCTGAGCCTCGGCGAACTCACCACAACGGTCAGCGCCATCGACACCCTGTTCGAACCAGCCGAAGAACCGGACGAAGACGACGAGGAACCGGGCGACGATGAAGAGTCCGGCGAAGACGATGAGGAGCCGGGTGACGATGAAGAGCCCGGCGAAGACGATGAGGAACCGGGTGACGATGAACCCGGCGCAGATGGCGAAGAGGAACCAGGGCTCCCGGATCTGGAAACTCCTCAGGGACCGGTCACAGTGACACTCGCGGCTTCCGAAGATGGCTTCGAGTTGATTCTGGCTGGAACTGAAATGCTCGTCCTCGATGGTGACACGGCGATTCGCCATCTCGACCTGACTCAAGTCACGTCACTGACCATTGACGGGACTGAGATGTCAGACCAGATCGTGCTCGATCTGGAAGAAGCCGGCGCGCTGGGGCTTGAGTCGATCACTGTGAATGGTGGACGTGGGAACGACACGATTCACGTCGATGGCTATCGCTCCGATATCGCGGCTGAACTGACCATCAACGCCGACGGGGGCAACGACATTGTTCTGGCGGGTTCGTCCCAGGCCGCCGTCAATATCAATGGAGGCGACGGCAACGACCTGCTGGAAGGCGGTCAGGGTGGCGACGTCATCACTGGCGGCGCTGGTAACGACCGACTCAATGGACACGGCGGCCATGACACAATGTCTGGCGGAGCCGGCCGGGATCGCCTGATGGGCCACGGTGGTCGTGACGTGCTGCGTGGCAATGACGGAAACGACGTCCTGCGAGGCGGCGGTGGACACGACATCCTGATTGGTGGCCAGGGCCGAGACCGAATGATGGGCCAGGGTGGCCGCGACACGATGGTCGGTGGAGCTGGCAATGACGTCATGAAAGGCGGTGCTGGCAACGACGCGATCTCAGGTGGACTCGGAAACGATCTGGGCGTCGGTGGCCAGGGCAACGACACGCTCGTAATGGGTGATGGCGACGACGATGCCATGGGTGGCGGCGGTCGAGACATCATGATCGCTGGTGCCGGAAACGACCGCATCGCCGGTCAGGCAGCACGCGACACGATAGTTACAGGAGACGGTGACGACGAAGTCACCGGCCCGACCAGTGAGATTGACGAAGGCTTCGAACTGCTCGCCGACTGGGTCGATCTCGCGTGAGTCTCTGTTGAGTGACTGACTGCAGTGACAGAACTGCAGTCGAGTGAGGTCGCAGACCCGGTTTCTCAGGAAGCCGGGTCTGTTTTGGCTTGGAGTCGGTCGTGAGTAGGTCCATCCGACTCGAGACCCTCTCCCCAGCGGGGAGAGGAACTCGTCTGACTGGGACCCTCTCCCCGCTGGGGAGAGGGTCAGGGAGAGGGGTTTCTACTGAAGACCAACTCTGAGCTGGCGAGATCAGTCCAGGATGGCGTTGCAGGCTTCAAAGTGGCTGCGTTGATCCGGCGTGTAAATGGCTCCTCGGAGGTCGACCAGATACCAGTCGGTACCCGTGACTTCAGCGCCAGTCAGGTCGGATCCGCAGAGGTTGGCTTTGCGGATTTCTTCCGGAGCCTGGAATGACCGGTCGTGGTAGTCGTCGGTGTAGAACCCCGTGCGCGTGCCTTCGCTCGCCAGAGGACTGTCGACGAGGCCGCTGCGGCTGGAACCCAGGTGGAACGAGGCTCCGTTGAAAGTGACACCAGTGAGGTCAGCATGCGGCCAGTCGATGTCTGCCAGGCCGGCACCGTCAAGATTGGCTCCGGAGAAATCGGCGTCTGGCATGCGCGAGCCTGTTAATAGAGCGTTTTGCAATATTGAGCGGCGAAAGCTTGCGTTCGGAAGTTCGACGCCTTCGAGATTGCAGCCGATCATTCGTGCGTCGGCGAAGACTGCGTCGGAAAGATCGGCCATGTAAAGCGGCAAACCTGTTAGCCCTGCGGCACTGAGGTTGGCTCCCGTAAAATTAACTCCTTCAATTTTGGATCTGAAAAGATCGGTGGCCAGTAGATTCGCATGTGCGAACACGGCATTACGAAGTGTCGCGCCGTTAAGGCAGGCACCGGTGAGTGTTGCTCCGGTGAGGTCTGCTCCGAGCAGTGTGGCATCCCGAAGTCGGGCGTTGATCAGACTCGCCTGTATGAGGTCCGCGTCCGCAAAACTGGCCGATGGAGCATGTATGAAGTCCAGGTCGGCGGATCGCAGACACGCGCCGTCGAAGCTGGTCCCGACCGCTTTGGCCCGGGTCAGTGTCGCGTGCGCGAGGTTGGCTCCGTCGAGTCTCGCTGCGGATAGTTCCGCACGGGACAGGTCGATGCTGGGCCATTGCGTCCCGCGAAGGACTGCACTGCTCAAGTTCGGGATGCGTTTCGGATTGGGTCGCCACTGGCGCTGACTGGCATGCAGCAGACTGGCGGCTGTCGCGTGCAGGTCGCTGGTACGACTCTCGACGTGTTTCACCAGACGTGAGTAAAGCGTGTCGTCGATCTTCCTGCCGCAGTGCGTCGAACGGCGACGTGAGTTGTTCATCGGCCGCCATGCGGTCGAGCACGATCCGGCACAGTTCCGGCAGTCCATGCAGTCGCACGAAGTCTGGCGAGTCGGTCAGTCGCTGCAGGACCGAACCGCATTCGTGCGGGTGCGTCGCGAGCAGATACTCCATCAGTTCATCGCGACCCCAGGGAGCAAGCGGCAGTTCCAGCAGAGGTCGCAATGTGCCCAGTTACTTTGGCCCGGCATAAAACGTGAGCCGACCAGGATCGATGGCCGAGATGTCCTTCATCGCTTTGCCGGAATCATCGACAAAGCTGAGTCGCGACTGCGAGGGGATCACGGCTTCGAGATGAGCCAAGGCGGTCGATCGTCCGGAACCGTGTTCTCCCACGATGCAGATGACACCGGGCTCATCCCCGGCCAGGCACGCTTCGACGATGTCTTCAAGCGGCAACACATCCCCGGTTTCAGGGGCAACGACTCGCGGTCGAACAGGTGCTCGCAACGGGCTCATGGATTTGGCCCCGTGGAGAATGGAAAGCGTTGCACGCAGGATACCATTTCCGGAACCGCTGTTCACAAGTGAGTGTTGGCGGTAGGCCCCGTACGCACTCGCCCGCTATCAGTCCCCTCTTCCCGTGGGAACTTTATTCATGGGCGTGTAGAGGGGGGAGTCGCTCTATCTGTAAATAAAGAAACAGTTTGCAATCCATGGTTGTGACAGAACTTCCCTTTCGAGGAAAGAAGCCATGGATGGCAAACTGTGGAACGAAGTG
>CAYSJO010000014.1:0-4749 GCA_964431285.1 uncultured Planctomycetaceae bacterium | reverse complement strand
GGTTCCGGGCGAAGGGCCAATTCAGCGCCGGTGTGGTTGAGCGTCTGAACAACAAGGCGAAAGTGACCATGAGAAAATCCTACGGATTCCGCACACCAGAAACGCTGGAACTCGCTTTATACCACAACCTTGCAAAACTCCTCGAGCCGAACTTCACCCACACATTCTGGTGAGGAGGCTGTTTAAAAGGGTTTGCGAGGCGGTCGGAACTAAAGGCGGAGAGGGACACTGTCAGCATCAAAGAACTTCTCCGGAAAAGAGCCGAAGACCTGGCGCTCCTGGCTGCACTCCGTCCATTTCCCACCGCGCCGATCAGCGTCGACGGACCCGTACATGATGCAGCACCCGCTGGTCGCTCGCCAACTCGAGACACCGCAATAAGGCATCACGTGTCTTGTTGCAGCAGTCACTCACTGTGTCCTGGAGTCATCAGAAAGGTAAATCGATGCGGAAACACTTCAGATTGCACAGTCGGGCGTCATCCATGATGAATCGCGTGTGTGGAGCTTTACCGAGATGAAGTTTACCGACACAGGAATTCTCGATCCCAAACGGTAATACTATTACACCGTCCGCCCCCGTGGGCATTCACGGTTGACGAACCCGTATTTGCAGATCAGCAATGGTGCCATCGCGAAGGCTGACTCGAAAACTAGAGCGATCAATGACGATGTCGAACGATTGGAACATGATTCGTTTTGCAGTGTCGGCGATAGTCTGTTGCTCGCTCGTACCGACGCCGACGAGCGCGGAGTTGAAACGAACTTTTGAAGCCGATGTGCGGCCGATTCTCAAAGCCCATTGCTTTCAGTGCCACGGGAAAGAGGGAAAGACCGAGGGGGAACTTGACGTTCGGCTTGTTCGATTGCTTGTTGCGGGAGACGATTCGGGGCCGGCGCTTGTGGCGGGAAAAGCGGAAAAGAGCTATCTGATCGAACGGCTCGAAAGCGGCGAGATGCCGCTGGGCGAGGCGAAAGTTCCGGCCACAGAACTTCGGATCATTCGTGAGTGGATTGATCAGGGGGCTCGTACGGCGCGGCCTGAACCTGCTAACGCCGATCAACTGGTATTCACTGAGGAAGATCGGGCGTTCTGGTCGTTTCAACCGGTTGTTGCTCCGCCGATTCCCAAGGTCAATGCGGTGGATCGAGTGCGGACTCCGGTGGATGCATTCGTGGCGGCGCGGCTTGAGCAAGTGTCTTCGTTTAACGGCAAGCCGAAGGCGACTGCGTCTGGAACGCCGGCGCGAAACACCGACGCCTCCGGCTTGCCGTTAAACGATAGGCTCCGCAATCTTTCGGATGCCGACAAAGACCGGCTCATCGCGACCGGCTTTCTCCGCAATGGACCAGACGGGACTGGAGATAGAGCTGTCAATCAGGACGTCGCCCGCAACGAAGTCGTGGCCGACATGATCAACATTGTTTCGACGTCGTTGCTGGGGCTGTCGGTTGGCTGTGCCCGATGTCACGGCCATCGCTTCGACCCGATCACCCACGTGGACTATCACCGTATCCGAGCCATCTTCGAACCCGCTTACGACTGGAAGAACTGGCTCTCGCCGGAAGACCGCCGGCTGTCGCTGTGGAGTGACGAGGAACGTCAGCTTGCCGAGGAAGTCGACGCCGAACTGGCGCAGGCGACCGACGAACGCAACGCGCAGTTGAAGCAGCACCGATCCGAAATACTCGACGTCGAGTTGGCCAAACTGCCAGACGATGTGCAGTCAAAGACCGACATCATTCGAGACGCCGTCCTCAACCGGACAAGTAGAGGTCGCTCGCCGGAACAGGCGGCGCTGCTGAAGAAGTATCCGAAGCTGGTCGTCGGCATCGGCACGCTCGCTCAGGCTCATAAGGAACGTTACCAGCGGGAGCTCAAGGAGTACAACGAACGCGTCGCGAAGATCACCGCACGCCGGCCGAAGGACAATTTCGTCCGGGCTTTGTTCGAGACGCCCGGCAAAGTGCCCGTCACACATCTGTTTCGTCGCGGCAGCCACACGCAGCCCGCAGAGGAAGTCTCGCCCGGCGAACTGGCCGTACTGACGCGAGACGATGTGTCGGCCGTGCCCGCAAACAACGCCGAACTGGAAACGACCGGACGCCGACTCGCGTACGCCAGACATCTCACGAATGGCCGGCATCCCCTGACGGCACGTGTGCTGGTCAACCGCATCTGGATGCATCACTTCGGTCGCGGCATCGTGGGGACACCGAGCGACTTTGGTTCGCAGGGCGAGCGGCCGACGCATCCGGAGCTGCTGGACTGGCTGGCGGATCAGTTCGTCAGAAGCGGCTGGCGGCTCAAGGCGTTGTACAAGATGTTGATGATGTCGACAGTCTACCGGCAATCTTCGGTCCGAACCGAGTCGCTGGATGCCGCGGATCCAGACAATCAGCTTTGGGGACGGATGAACCTGAGACGGATCGATGCCGAGACGATTCGTGATAGCGTGCTTGCCGTATCAGGGAATTTGAATGAGACACTGTTTGGCCCGCCCATGCCGGTGACGTCGAATGGCAACGGTCAGATCGTCATCGGTGTACCTCGCAATGATCGCGTTGGCCGCGTCACTCCGCTCAAAGGCGACGCTGGTTTTCGTCGCAGCATTTACGTGCAGACTCGGCGAACGCTGAAACTGGAGATGCTCGCCGCATTTGATGCGCCGACGACGGCCCCTAACTGCGAGCAGCGAAACTCCTCGACGGTCCCCAGCCAGTCGTTGCTGTTTATGAACAACGCGGAGATGTTGAAACAATCGGAGATCTTCGTCGAGCGCGTCGTGAAAGACGCGGGCAACGAACTCTCAGCACAGATTCGACGAGCGTGGCGATTGGCCCTCGCGAGTGAACCGACAGCAAAGCAGATTGAGAGAAGCACCGCATTCCTCGCGGCGCAAAAGGACTTTGCCGCGCAGCGAATCCGCGAACTGACGCCAGAGGAAGCAAAGCAGGTCCGGTTCGCCGATCAACCGGAGAAACAGGCGCTGGCGACGTTCTGTCAGTTCCTGCTCAGTAACAATGCGTTTTTATATGTGGATTGACGACGGTGACCTGTAGCGAAAGTCGCTAGGACTTTCGGTCAGTCAGCCGCACCGAAACTCTTGGCGAGTTTCGCTACGAAGAGAAGAACCATGCAACACGACAACCAAACAACACTTTCTCGCCGCGAGTTTCTCTCATCGCAAACGATGGGGCTGGGCGGGCTCGCGGCGACGTGGCTGCTTGCTAACGATGGCTACGCGGCCGATCCGGTCAAGCCGACGCTTGAGCGTCCGATGTTTGACCTCACGCCGAAACGCACTGCCGTCGAACCATCCGCACGAGCGACTCTCTGCCTTCCGGAACCGGCTGCTGGGCCGGTTGCCGTCGCCCGGAACGGTACCGCCCCAACCGAAGTGGCAGCCAAAGGACTCGAACAACCCGAAGGCCGACGCGGAAGCTTGGAAAGACAAATACTTCGCGAAGCATCCAGATGCCGACGCCAACCACGACGGCAAACTGACATGGGCCGAGTACAAGGCATACCGGGCAAAGTTTGATCCAGAGCCCGCCAAGGCGAATAAACCATCAGCGAGTAAACCATGAACTCGAAACTGTGCTTTGCGTTTCTCCTTGTCTGCTCACTTTTAGGGTCGGTTAATGCTGCGGACAAGGCAAAGATCGTCTTCATTTCCGGCAAGCCCAGTCACGGACCGATGGCACATGAGCACCGTGCCGGAAACTCGATACTGGCTGACGCGCTGAACGAATCCGGGCTGGATGTAGACGCCGTCCTCGTGCCGCATTACGGGTACCCAGAGGACAAGTCGATTCTGGACGATGCGGCGACAGTCGTAATTTTCTGCACGGGACACCGCGGACACGTGCTGAATCCGCATCTCGATGAAGAAGGGCACCGGCGTCGTAATGATCCACTGGGCGACTGAGGCCGAGAAGGGAAGACCGGGCGAGAAGTTTCTGGAGTGGATGGGCGGCTTCTGTGACCTCGACTGGTCGGTCAATCCACACTGGGCTCCGCGTTTTACCAACCTGCCGGTCCACCCGATTACGAATGGCGTGCGTGAATTCAGCGTGAACGACGAATGGTATTACCACATGCGGTTCGTCCAGGACATGAAGGGTGTGACGCCGATCCTCTCGGACCTTCCGCCCCCCGAAACTCTTCGCCGACCCGACGGGGCACGAAGCGGCAACCCAGCCGTTCGCAAGGCAGTCGCCAATGGCGAAAAACAACACGTTGCCTGGGCTTACGAACGTCCCACCGGCGGACGTGGCTTCGGCTTCACCGGAGCCCATAACCACAAGAGCTGGCAGAACGAGAGCTTCCGCAAGGTCGTCCTGAACGCAATTCTCTGGACCGCGAATGTCGAAGTTCCCCAAAACGGCTGCCCCTCACCGGCCGTGAGCGATTCCCGACTCAAAGAGAATGTCGACGACAAGACGCCCCGCAGGAAGACGACCTCAGGCCGGAACGGAAAGTAGAGTCCAGCACGGTCAAGGGCGGCGGGCAGACTTACAGGTTGATGATCCGCAGTACCAGAATCAAATCACGGAAAGACAATGATCATGAGCGAACAGTTGCAGCTGAGTCGTCGCCGATTTCTTCAGGGAACGGGCATCGCTCTGACGCTGCCGACTTTCGAGAGCGTTGCGGCCGGCGCTGGAACCAGCGATGCGTCGACTCGGCGTTTGGTCTGCGTTGGAAATCACCTTGGGTACTATCCAGGAAACTTCTTTCCAAAGG
>CAYSJO010000013.1:0-42743 GCA_964431285.1 uncultured Planctomycetaceae bacterium | reverse complement strand
TCCCGGCGGGCGGGCTGCTCTGGTCCTGGCTCACGCTGCGGGCGGTTGCGTTTTGGACGGTCCCGTTGTGATCGCCGCGGTCGCTTCCTCTGAGGCCGACGTTCCCGATCATCGGGTCCCGTGACCTCTTCCAGGAACATTTCAATCTCGCTGTCGATTTCATCGTCACGCCCACCTGCCGGACGTCTGCGTTGCTGCTGCTGAGCCTGTTGCGCGGCACCACCCTTCTCGCGGAAGAAGTTGATGATACCGCTGGCAATGGCAATGAGCACAAAGAGGACGGGAAGTACGTCTCCAACCCCGGCTGCCAGTAGATACATGCTCATGATTGATCACCGCGTCAACGAAATCGTGCAAGCGAACTGGTTTCAGGCGGAAGGCGTAGCTTCTGACTCGCCCATACCAGAAATGGACGTGCGCATTTTCGTGTCGGCCTGCACATTCTTCATATCGTAATAGTCCATGAGGCCGAGTTTGCCGCCTTCGAAGGCCTCGGCCATTGCCTGCGGTACCTGAGCTTCTGCCAGCACGACCTTGGCCCGGTTTTCCTGGACTCGGGCTTTCATTTCCTGTTCTCTGGCAGTGGCCCCAGCCAGCAGTTCTTCTGCTTTGGCCTGAGCGACTCGCATATCGGCTTCGGCCTGATCGGCCTGCAACCGGGCACCAATGTTCTCGCCGACATCGATGTCTGCAATGTCAATCGAGACGATCTCGAATGCGGTGTTGGCTTCCAGCCCCTGTTCGAGCACAAGTCGCGAGATACGGTCCGGGTTTTCCAGCACTTCGGCATAACTGGGAGTCGAACCGATCGCCTGCACAATGCCCTGGCCGACACGGGCAATGACGGTCTCTTCCGTCGCCCCGCCGACAAGCTGTTTCAGGTTGGTGCGAACAGTCACGCGAGCCCGAGCCTTGAGCTGAATACCGTCACCCGCAACTGCGTCAAGTGTCCCGGCACTCTTCTTCGGATCAGGACAGTCGATCACTTTCGGATAAACACTCGTCTTGACGGCGTCCAGAATGTCACGGCCGGCAAGGTCAATGGCTTGAGCCGTCTGCCAGTCGATGTCCAGTCGAGCCCGGTGGGCGGCGATCAAGGCGCGAATCACGTTGGGCACGCTGCCACCCGCCAGATAATGAGCTTCCAGCTGCCGCGTGCTGATCGGATAGTCCCGCGTCAGCCCTGCCTGGACCGCCATGATCTTGCTCCGAACCATGATGGTCGGATTCACTTTCCGGAACGACATCATGACCAGGTTTGGAAAGCTGATCGCGGCCCGGGTCATCTTGCACTGAATCCACAGACCGATGTAGCGGAAGAAGACCGCCACGAAGATCAGCCCGAAGATCATGACGACAACCGAAGCGCCGATGAGCAGATTATTGGCCAGGATGGGTGTCAGGTGCATTTGTGAATCCTTCAGAACGACCGTGGGCTCTGTCCGTTGTGACGTCAATGGTGACTTGCAGGCGTGTTATGCCGTCTCGGGAACGTCAAAGTCCAGCGACTCGTTGTCCACGTCGCCTTTCGGCTCGTCCGGACCTTCGGCTGACGCCTCCGCCGTTGCCTGGTGCATCGATATCGGCCGTACAACCAGCCGGTTGCCCTTAACGCCCACGACAACAATGTCAGTCCGTGGTTCGATCATCATGCCCTCGCTTTCGGCATGAATCCGTTCGCGTCCGATCTGGACCATGCCTCCGGGTGAGAACAATGTCGTCGCCTTACCCGTTTGATTAACCATCTCGCACAAACGGCTCTCTTCGTCCTGGAACGGTGTCAGCTCTTCCAGCGACTGTGGGGCCGCGAAGATGCTGCGGCCGTAACTTGTGCGGGGCAGAATATACAGTCCGCCACACACAGCAGCTGGCAGCACAACGACCATTCCGACGACGTAACACCACCACCACGCGTATTCGCCCGTTTCGTACCAGGCCTTCCACGCACAGAATGCGGACCCGGCAAAAGATGCAAGTGCCACAATCGAGAGCAGGCCAGCCGACGGAATGAACACCTCGGCGACGAGAATCCCAACACCCAGTGTCACAAGCAGAATTGTGAAGAGAACGTACCCGTCCATCGAGACTGACCTCTGAGTGTGAGCTAACTGTACTTCGCGCGTGACCCGCCCGCTCCCGCTAGTCTATCCGCCGTTCGGTTCGCAGCAACGGGCTGGGTCACATCAACGTGACTAAGTGCCAACCGGACCACAATCAGTGCACGGGCGAGGGCGAAGTCCTCAGGGTGTGGCGGGTTCTGACCTCGTTGCAGCATGGCGCCCGTTTCTATCGGCCTCGGTGTCTCCATCCACCGTCACCGGCGTGATCCCGACGCCGCCCAGACTGGCCAGCCGCGACATCAGCAGATTCGTGACGTCGGCGAGCAATTCGGGACTCGTACGACGATCATGAAACTCGGACAGGTCAATGGGCTCCCCATAGGTCACGCGGACGCGGCAGCGTTGCACGAATGGCGCAACCAAGTCTTTACCTTCCTGTGGGGCACCGTGAATAAACACCGGGTACACGAGCACTTTGGTCTTCAGAGCCAGAAAAGCGACTCCCGGATTGGGCTCGCGCAAGTCCGTACCGAAGTTGAGCCCGCCCTCCGGGAATATGCCCACCAGCCGTCCATCCTTTAATCGACGAATCGCTTCGCGTGTCGGCCCCATATCCTGACCGTCGCGCTCCTCGTGAATCGGCTGCATGGTGCGGACTAGCCATTTCAGGCCAGGAATCGAGCAATACTCTTTGGCCGTCAGAAACCCGGCGACGCGAATCTCACGGCTGTCCGGTCGCAAATGATGATTCATCCACGTCATCATCGGATCGACGGGACTGCGGTGATTGGCAATGACGATCCCACCACCGTCTGCTGGAAACGGACTGGGCCCATTATTCGCCCGCCAGCCAAACATCAAAGGCACATACAGACGTTCAATCGCGTACAGCAGCCACACCCCCCAGCCATCACGGCACTTCCGAATGCTGCGAATCACAAGACCGCCGGCGACGGCCACGTACGCTGCCAGAAACAGGATGGCTGTGAGTTCCGGTTCCATAATTCGAAACGATAGACAAGCGACGGAAATTCGAAAAGTCGCAATTCAGGTCATCGTGGGCCTTGATCTGTGTATCTCTTTTCGGCCATCTCACGCGGAAGTCAGGTTGAGCAGGGCGTCCGTTGACTGCTCGACGGGCCGAATCAGGAAAATCTGCAGCTTCCGCTCAAACTGGTCTTAAAAAATCGAGCGGCCTGAGTATGCTGGGACTCACGTGTTTCAAATCTGAAATACAATATCCTTCCTGAATCAGCCCGTTTGGGCTCCCACCTTCTGAGGCCACCACGGCCTTGCAGTCGGATACGGAACCTGTCCCTCTTTCGACAGATTTGTTGATTCCTGTCGCACAAGTTGCGCGATCCCTCCGGCTTGTTCGTAATTGACCGGTGTTCCTCTGTGAAGGATTCATTGAGGCCGGTATGTCAGTTTTTGCGGATTCTGTGAATCGCAATTACTGGGGAGGATGGTCTCGCTGGCTGCCCGGACGGGTATCGGCGGACAATCCTGAGACTGGAGCAATGTTCCTAAACCACTTGAGGAGATCAGTCCCTTGGTTAGCGAAGTTCTTCCTGTAAAGGATGATGCCCCGCGTCTTTTTCCGGCGGCGATCCTGCCCACCTACACGTATGTGCCGGGTACCGGGACGCCGCATCCGATCCGTCATCCGGACGGTCACAGCCACGGCCGTAAGGGTCGCGCACCGACCGCTCTTGACCCCGAAAAGTGGCACGAAAGCCGCAACTTCCTGCTGGCCATCGACCTGTTTAACTTTGGCTACTACTGGGAAGCCCACGAGGAATGGGAGCGACTGTGGCGGGCTTCGAATCCAGAATCACTGATCGGCTGGTTCCTGAAGGGTCTGGTCAAGCTGGCCGCCGCAGGCGTGAAAGTCCGCGAAAAGAGCATTCATGGCGTCCGTCGCCACGCAGCTTCCGCTGGTGAGGTCTTCGCCGACATCGCTGCAGAGTCAGGCCAGGACGTCTATTGCGGACTGCGGCTGACGCATCTGCAATTCGCGGCCGACCGCGCTGCTCAATTGCCGTATGTGGAAGAAGTCGATCCTGGAACACCGATCAAAGTCTTCCCTTACGTGATCGAACCGGAGCAGATGCCGCTCGGATAAACGATGGGCATTTCAGAACAACCAAACGGCACGGCGAGTCCCAGACTTGCCGTGCCGTTTTTTGTGCCAGTCGTGGACGCTTCCGGTGCTTTGTGCAGCGTCACTTTTTCCGCACATGCAGAATGATGGGCCAGGTTGTCTGGCCGCCTTCTTCTCTGCTGCGTAAATGGAAGACGCGAGTCTGTTCGGGGACCCAGTCGGCAGCCGTCAGGAAGAACTGTCGCTCCGTCTGGCCTTCGACGATCAGCAGACCACTCAGACCGATGTTGTCGACGATAACTCCGTGCGGCAGGTTGTGCGCGATTGCTTCAAAGCCAACGCGTCCGTTGAAATCCTTGTTCCGCTGGATGTGCACGCGCGCGGTGATTGTCTCACCCGGAGTGATCGTCAGTTCCAGCGGATTGGTCTGACCAAAGTCTGGCTTGGCGACTTTGACCTGGGGATCGGTAGACGCAAGCTGCCTGTCATCGGGTCCGATAGCGACGAGGATTTTGGACGCGTCGGCGAGTTTGATCTCGCCCAGATTATTGATGTCCTTCTTGATCTCCTTGTCATTGATGACAGCTGTCGCAAAGACCTTGGAGATCTTTGCATTCTCTGCAGTGGGCTTCTCTGCGTCCGGCGACGCATTAATCGTGCCGTAGGCGATGTCCTGACCGGATTCAATGATCAGTGGGCTCGACGCCTGGAAGCCCGGCGGCAGGCCGTCGACGTGGATGTGAATCGGGCCCTCAAAGCCATCCTTCCGATCGGCGATCACTTTGAATTCCTTACCGTTGCCCGCGTTGATCGTCGGGTTGGCTCCGTCCAGTCGCACGCTGAAATCAGGTTGCTGCGGACGCGCGGTCAATTCGTAACTGAATTTCTCGCCGTGAAAACTGCGCACGTCCGAAACTCGGATCAGATAATTGCCATCCGTCGGCACGGTGAACGTCAGGCGAGAGTCGTTACCAAGCTGTCGCCGCGAGTCATCGTCGTTTTCGTAATTCACAGTGAAGGTCGGCAGACCGTTGGGAATCAACTTACTGCCCGGCGGGTGCGCTTCGACGATGTAGCACGTTTCATGCAGTGGGTGAGACATCGCGGTCGTGTCAAAGTAAAGGCGGCGGCTTCCCGTCTGCGGATAGAACTGAAACCCCGAGTCCGGGCCGCGCGGCCACAGCCACAACCGGACAACCTCGCCATTGAGATACAGGTACTGATTCAGATCCATCTCTTCCCAGTTGTGAACGCGGCAGTCGCGCGTGCTTGAATTGATGCCACGAAACTGGATGTACGAATCCCGGACCGCCTGCAGCAGCACGCGTGGAATCGGGCGCCCGTTGTTGTCCAGAATCTCGATCTTTGAATCGAGAGGTGACTTGCTGCGAGCCGCGTTTGTTTCGAACACCCACACCTCACCGGCTTTGGCGGCGAAACGGAACAGGTCGGAATCAGATTCAATGTTCTTGGTAGTCGCATGAATGACCCCTTTGACCTTTGACGGCAACTGGATTGTTGCCGCTGATTCCGGCGAATCATTCGGTTCCGCTTCCTGGATTTCCTGCCACGGCCGGTCTGCGGCCGCAGCAACAGTGGCAACGAAGGTTTCCGTGAAACTCGTTTCCGGTTTGATCCCGTCCAGTGTGTAACGTTCGATGCTCCCATCCGATCGGCCGACGACGAAAGCGGCACTCTTTGGAATCATCGCCAGTGCCGACGTGACGTCCGGTTGTTCCGCGAGCCCGGCGAATTGTGTGTAGGTGTCTGTTTCCCAGACCTTCATGCTCTGGTCGTCGGCAATAGACACCAGCTTCGATCCGTCCGCAGAGAATCCAAGCTGAATGACGGCTCCTTCGTGGGCGATTCGAGCGAACAGCAGTGGGTTGATCTGCGGCTTGTTGCGGCTCACGACTTTCCACACGCGAATCCGGTTATCGAGCCCTCCGGCAACAACGTGTTTGCCGTCGGGAGAAAACCGCACGACATACTGTTCTTTCAGTGGCTGGCCCAGCGTGTCGAGTCGAATTCCTTTGTCGACATGCCAAAGCTTGATCGTCTGGTCGGCGCTTGCGCTTGCGAGAATCGTTCCGTCCGGGTGAAACGCGAGGTCGAAGATTGCACCGTTGTGCCCTTCAAACGTGCGGAGCTGCTTTCCCGATGCAGCGTCCCACAGCACAATCCTGCGGTCGTAACTGGCCGTCGCCAGCATTGAACCGTCCGGACTCAATGCGGCCGCGTACATCGTGTCGCGGTGTCCCTCGAAAGTTCGAATCAGACGATTCTGCTTTGCATCCCAGACCTGGGCTCGACCATACAGCCCGGTGATCCCGGACCCGGTCACCAGAAACCTGCCGTCCGCCGAGAACTGAACCGAGTTAACTTTCCCAGGAAAGTCTGTCAGCTCACTGATCAGCTTGAGTGATTTCGCATCGCGAATCTCAACCCGCGAGAATCGGGCCACTGCGAGCCGCTTTCCATCTGCGGAAACGGCGACAGACGCAATCGGCTTCTCGAGACCCGCCGGCGCAGCGATTTTCGGAACGATCAACGATCGTCGCACCGGCTCTTTGCCGTCCGGTCCTTTTGCACCGCCTTCGATCCACGCCGTCAGGATCGCGATCTGCTCTTTGCTCAGTCGCTCGTCTTTATCGGGCGGCATCACAGGCTTGGCCTGCCCGCTGACAAGCAGCAGAAGTCGGCTGGACTTTGGCTCACCCGGCTGCACGGCCGATCCGTGCTTGCCGCCCTCGAGCAGATCAACGAACGATTCCAGCGACAGCTTGCCCTCGCGATCGTCTGCATTGTGACAACCGACGCAGTGCTTCTGCAGGATCGGAGCGACCTGCTTCGACCAGTCCGGTACGGGCCCATCCGCCGCCAGTGTGATCTGGCCTGTAACTGCTACCACCAACGCCAGCACGATTCGGTGTTGTGATTTCATGGCAAAATATCCTGGCTGACGGCGGAGTGCGCAGTTTCCTGTGTTGATACGAGCAGCGGACAAAGGATAGCCGTCAGCAATCCGCAAGCACAGTTTCGTGAAAGCGAGAGCTCTTACCTCGCCTCTGAAATGCAGTAGAGATGCGACCTTGTCCTTAGAAATGCGCGCTTTCCGGCAAACACCGGGCACGAGCTGTAGCCCTCACAGCGATTGCGGGCGACTTCTTCAAAGTCACCGCCCGCATTCATGACCGACGTCTCGCCACTTTCACAGCCCACGAAGACCAGTCCGGCAGCGGCAGTCACGCTCGCGTAGACACGCCCTTTTTCGAATTCCATGCGACGACGTTCAAGCATCTTGCTCGTTGCCGCGTCCGTCACTTCAAAAATGCCGCTTTCCGTGACGCTGAAAACCTGGCCGTTGTGCAATACGGGCGACGCGAAGCTGCGCTGCCGTGTTCCACTGGCTTCCCACAGAAGTTCAACTTCGAGCTGGTCCGCTACGGTGTCAGGCAGTCGCAACGCCTTGAACTTTCCGGGCTCCATCGCATAGACGATGTTGCCGGCCACGATTGGCGAGTTGTTACCCAGCCCGAACAGCTTGGACGCGAGTTGCACTCCATCCTTCGCACGAATGATCGAGCCTGCCGGGCTGACAATGACCGGAGTCTCTCCAACCGCGGTTGCAACCGGAGTTCCCCATCGCGCCGACAGCTTTGTTCTCCAGACTTCCTTACCGGTCTTCGCATCCAGAGCCACCATGTCGCGGATGTAAACGACGACGAGTCCGTCGATCAGGATTGGCGACGCGCTGTGCCCAAATCCGGACTGGGCTGCTTCGAGATGAGTCACCCACAGTCGCTCACCGTCGACCGCATGCGCGGATACAACGCCCGTGCCGAAAAGGGCCACGACAATGCTGCCGTCGGTGACAGGTGTGGCAGCCGAGTTGCCGGACGCTCCACGCCGTGGCGGTGGATATCGCAGCAGCGCCTTTAGGCGGAGCTCCAGTGAAACGACCTGTTCCTTGAGTTCCTCGATTCTCGTCTTGTTTCCCTCGGGATCCGCCTTTCTGAGTTCATCGAACTTCGTGTGAATCTCCTTCCGCTGCTTTTCGAGCAGATCCGCTTGTGCGTATGACTCCTCGATCTCCGCAACCTTCTCTGGTGGAAACACGTCCGACCACTCGTGTGATTTCTGCCACAGGACTTCCCCGTCCGACACATTCAGGCAAAGCAGTTCGGCGGGGTCCGAGCACACGAAGACTCGGTTTCCCGAAACGACGGGAGACGAATGGCTGCGACCCGGCAGCTCTGTTTTCCAGGCGACGTTTTTCTCATCCGACCACGTTCGCGGGGGGTCTGCATCGGCGTAATACCCGGTCCCATCGGTTCGCCATCCGGATACGTCTCCAGTGAACGCAGGACCGGCCATTGAAATCAGCAAAACCAATTGAAAGGTCGCACGCACATAACGTGTATGGGACATCGGATCTCTCCCTGTGAGGCATATCTTGCGATATTCGTTGACACGCTGGTCTTATCAAGATGTCCTGATAGAGGATCGTCAGCTCAGAATAGCAGTCTGTTCGGCAGGGTGAACGCTCGGGAATACGTTTCGAAATCAGTCAGCTGTCCAACGACAACGGCATTGAGGTCAGTTATGCAGTCTGGAATTCCGGGATTGGAAAGAAATCGTGGGCACCGCTGGATGACCGTTGCCTACATCGCGGCCGGTCTACTGATTCTCCCCTGCCTGATGCTCCGCATGAAATCGGCGCCTGCCAGGTCTGCAGTGACGGCAGTGGCCACCTCTCCGGCGGCTTCACCGCAGACTGGATCGTTGCCGGTTGATGCTGGTCAAACCGACGTGGAGGTGGCTGGCGGGACTCCGACCGCGTTTTTCCTGGGATCACAGGTCACAAGACCGCGTGCGTTGCCAGAGTCCCCCGACCCAGAGCCGATTCTGGCACCGATGCCGACCGAACCCCCGGCCACGGTTTCGACGACCACGGCAAGTCATTCCATTTCCGTTCCGCCCGAGCCAATCGAAGCACCCGACACACTGTCCGAATCAGAGCTGTTGGCCAGCTTGCAGGAAACGGCGGTCGTTTTCGATCTTTATACAGACAAATGGCATGACCGCAGCAGGGATTATGGCAAACAGGTCACTCTGACCCGTAAGGCGGCGCTGGCAACGATCCAGGACCTGCAACTACGCCTTGCACGGCCCGCGCGGCTGAATTCCGGAAGCAAGGCTCTGCTGAATGCCGTGCCTGGGGCTACGCAGGAAATCAAGGCGGATCAGGACCGGCTTCGTGCCCGACTGAAGGAGGAAATGACGCAGGCCCGACAGTACACGCCACTTCGCAGCTGGTTGACTAAGCGTCCGGATCTGGAAGGACTGCCCATTTCGATGGACGACTCCTGTCGGATTCCGGACGACCAGGCTCGAGAGCTCGACCGTGTATCACAGTCGTTTCTGAAGATGCGATTGACTCGAGTCCGGGCAATCCGCACCCCCAGAAGATCGCCGACTGCCGATGAGCTAAGCGCGGACTTTGAGCAATGTGTGAAGGCGGACCCGGAATCATTTCAGCAGACATTGGACTCAAGGCATGGTTTTTCGGCGGCAGTGCCCGGTCTGGTGCAGATCATACAGGGAGAGTCTGAAACCGTGCCTCTGCATGCCGTACAGACACTGTCCACTGTAAGTGACCCGGCCGCATCAAACGTAATCGCCGGCCGCGCCATTTTCGACCCATCTCCGGCAGTGCGGTCAGCCTCCGTCGATGCTCTCAGAGAACGGGAACCGGCAGAGTTTCGTTCGGTCTTACTTAAGGGGCTGAATTACATCTGGGCACCAGCCGCCCAGCACGCGGATGAAGCACTGGTCGCGGTTAACGACCAGGAAGCCCGAGCAGACCTGCTGGCCCTGGCCGCGAAACCCGATCCCCGAGCGCCACGGAAAAAGGAATCGGGAGGCTGGTCAGTCCATGAACTTTCAATCGTGAACCATCTGCGCAACTGTCTGCTGTGCCACGCTCCGGAAGTCGAAACCGGTGTCAGGCCGACCGGAAATACACCCAGCCCCGGAGAACCGCTGCCAGTCGCCTATTACTCGACCGGTCTGGCCCCGGTCCGTGCAGACGTCACTTACATGCGGCAGGACTTCTCTGTCATACAGGAAGTCGAAAACGCCGCACCGTGGCCAACGAAGCAGCGATTCGACTACTTCGTGAGTGAACGGGATTTGACCCCGAACGAGGTGCGAGAACTACGAAGTCGATACGCCAGCTAGGACTATCCCCAGCGCCGGTCCGTGTTGTTTGCATTACAGCGACTGGACGCACAGCGTGAAGAACGTGTAATCGCCGCTCGCGATTGAATGGGCACTCTGCAGTTTCGCCAGCACCTCTGTGAGGTCAGCCATGCCCTGTCCCGGAGCAACCGTTGCGCGCAGCCGTGATCACCGTTGGATGGTGATTGCGTACATCCTGGCCGGCTTGTTTTTCCTGATACTCCTGCCGTTGCGCAGGTACGGCGCACCGGCCGACCCACAGGAAGTCGGTGCGCCACATGCCACGCTGTCCTTTGCGACACGCGTTGTCGATTTACAATTGAAGGTCACGCAGCCGGCCGAATTGTCCGAGGCCATGTGCCTGGCAAGTCTGCAGCAGACGGCGGTTGAGGTCGACCTGTAGTCAAATGCGCTGACCGGAGTCGATCATCATGACGGCTACATCGGCCAGATACGGCAGTACCGGAAGGCACTTGATGACCAGAAACAACAAGGGCAGGAAAGGCAGTTGCCGAACGACGTATCCACGGCCGAGCCGTTGAGTCGCTGGCTGAAACATCGACCGGACCTCGCAGGTCTGCCAATCAGTATGGGTGATTCGTGTCGATTGACAGCGGTCAGCACACGGAACCTGAGGCGAGTTTCCCAGCAGTTTGCACGGATTCGGAGTCAAGCGTCGTTGGCGCCATTCGGATGCGGCTGCGCCCCGGAATTGGGGAGCACGGAAGTGACTTTCGATCGACATGTCGATGCGGATCCGTCGAAGTTCCTCGAACAATTGCGCAACCGATTCCAGGATTCGAGTGCGATTCCGGGTCTCGTGCAGATCATGCAGGGTTGTGGCGCATCGGCTCGGCTGGCGATCGTCGAGTGGCTGGCTGGCTTTCGAACGCCGACATCATCCACAGCACTCGCCAAGCGCGCTGTTTTTGATCCGTCACCGGATGTCCGCAGAGCATCGATTGCAGCCCTGAGCGATCGAGATCCCACAGAGTTTCGATCAGTTCTGATCAACGGTTTGCGTCACGTGTGGGCTCCCGCCGCACAACATGCATCAGTCGCACTGGTAGCGGTCAACGATCAGGAAGCACGAACCGATTTGATTGACCTGGCCTACGCACCAAACCCTCAAAGTCCGCAACGGGACCTCGACGGAAACTGGTTCGTTCATCAACTGACCCGAGTCAGCCACCTCAGGAACTGCCTGCTTTGTCATGCCCCGTCGGTCGAACACATTGGATTTCGCGCGGCTGAAGACAGACTCGACGCTATTGTCCGGACTCCCGGTCAACGCATCCTCCTGTATTCAGGGCGTAACACGTCGGCTGAATCGGTCCGGGCCGACATTACGTACTTGCGCCAGGATTTCTCCGTACGTCACGAAGTTGACGAGCCAGCTCACTGGCCCAGGTTGCAGCGTTTCGATTACTTCGTCCGAACCAAACGCATCTCGGAGATGGATGCTCGCTCCCTGCAGCGATTGTATCGGAGCCGTGACTATCCACAGCGCCGCGCAGTGCTGTTTGCCTTGCAGCAACTCGATGCACAGCACTGGACTCGCGTGGTGGCCTCTTCCAACTGATACACCAGACTCACACAGCCCCGCGCGATACAACGTCACCGCGCTCCGTGATGCACTGGTCAATTACAGCGAGTTCATTTTCCGAAAGCTGCCAGTTCATCGCCGCGGCAGACTCGCAGATCTGGTCCGGGCGTTTCGCGCCGCACAAAGCACTCGTAATTCCTGGCTGCTGCAGCGTCCAGTTGATGACGACTTCAATCAGCGGTCGACCGATGTCCAATGCCACGCGGCGCAGACCGTCCAGGAAGTCTTGATTCTTCTGCCATTCTTCTCCATGAAACATCGGATACTTTTTGCGACCATCCTTGTCGTCGAATTGACGATCACGTGGCAACTTTCCGGCCAGCAGGCCCTTCAACAGTGCCCAGTACACTGCGACTGAGACACTGTTCTCGATGCACCACGGAAGCTGTGATTCCTCGATCTCCCTTTGCAGCATGTTGTAGTGCGGCTGACTCGCGGTAAGCGGCCAGACGGCATGAAACTCGGCGTGTTGTTCGACCGACCCGTTCGACAGGCCAGCGGTCAGCACCTTGCCCGCTCCAATCAACTCAGCAATTGCTCCAGCCGATTCGGCCACCGGCACATCCGGGTCCGGAGCGTGCAGGTAATACAACTCGACGCGATCCGTTCCGAGCCGCTGCAGGCTCTCGGAGCATTCCCGCTTGAGCGTCTCCGGACGTCCATTGTGAGTGATACTGCCGTTTTCCCAATGCAGCCCACCTTTGGTCGCAATCACGATCTCGTCGCGCTGATCGCCCAGGACGCGCCCGATCATCTGCTCGCTCTCACCTTCATAGCCGTAGCAATACGCCGTGTCGAAGAAGTTGATGCCCGCGTCGAAAGCCGCCCGGATTGTAGCCTCGCTTTGTTCGACGGTTACGTCGAGGCTTGTGATACCGGTAATCGGCCAACAGCCCAGTGCAACGGGAGAGACCTCAAGGGATGTACCTGCCAGTTGACGTCGGCTCATTCGATGCACTCTTCAGCTTTTTTGACTCAGTCGTCGACTGACGGTCGACGTCTCTGCTTCTTCTTCTCGGATGACTGCTTCTTGTCCCGCAGCCGCCGTTCGACTGACCCTCGGGTGCGCCGTGTCGGCCTCCGCGGCTTTGGTGCAGTGGCCACGTCGAGCAACAGCATCCGCAGTTTGTCCAAGCAGTCGGCAACATTGCGGCCCTGATCCCGGTATCGCTGGCTATGCATCACCAGCTCACCATCTTTGGTTATGCGCCGCCGATATTTCACAAGGAACCGGGCGCAAACATCCGCGGGTAGATCCTTCGACGTCGATGGTGTCCAGCGCAATGTGACCTTGGTATTCAGCTTGTTGACGTTCTGGCCGCCCGGTCCACCACTGCGCGCAAACGAGAAGTCGAATTCGCTGATCGGTATTGCAATTCGATCATTAACATTCAGCATGCCTGGATCATCCACGTGCGGCTGCTATGACAGAATGTCCCTGATCGGTGCTCCATGATCGATGTCCAGCCGCTTGCGTCCGGGGACTTCCAGGCGGCGACCGTCCAGACCCATCAGGTGCAACACTGTCGCATGCATGTCGGTGATGTAGTGTCCTGGCTCGATCGCGTGGAACCCGAGTTCATCCGTCGCGCCATGAACATACCCGCGTTTGACCCCGGCCCCTGCAAAGAACACGCTGAATCCATGCGGGTGGTGGTCGCGGCCGTCGGTGCCACCGCTGCGTTCTTCCACGGCGGGCGTCCGTCCGAATTCCGTGCAGAAGACAACCAGCACGTCGTCGTAAAGACCACGCCGTTTAAGATCCTTCAACAGCCCGGCCACGGGCTTGTCGATCTTCGCCGTTTGAGCCGCGTGGTTCTTCTTCAGCGCCCGGTGTGAGTCCCACACGCCATAGGGACTGGGATAAACCTGCACGAAGCGAACGCCGCGTTCGACCAGACGCCGAGCGGCCAGCATTCGCTCACCTGCAACTTTTGTGTTGGAATTGTCCAGACCGTAAAGCTGCTGGACTTCCATTGTTTCACTGCTCAGTTTCACGGCTTCCGGCACAGCCATCTGCATGCGGTAGGCCAGTTCGTACGAGCGAATCCGAGCCCGAACAGCGTCGTCTTCCGGATACTCAGCGGCAGCCAGTCGGTTTAACTGGCCCGCAAGTTCAAATTCGTTCCGTTGTTCGTCCGGCAGAATATCCGGACTGCGACGTCCGTAGGGCAGCGGGTTCTTCGGATCGACTGCCAGGGGAATACCACCGTACTTGGGTCCCAGGTAATAAGAACCGAATGACGAACGTGTGTCCGCACGCGTGGGGCCGCCAAGAACCAGGAACTGTGGCAGGTTATCGTTGAGCGAACCAAGTCCATACGTCACCCACGCCCCGACACTCGGTTGTGTTTCATCCAGTTTGTGACGGCCAGTATGAATCTGGTTCTCTGCTGCGTGATCGTTATCCGTCGTCCACATGTTCCGCACGAACGCCAGATCATCCACACAGCTTCCGATATGTGGCAGCCAGTCGCTGACTTCGATGCCGCTGTCACCGCGCTTTTTCCAACCGACCTGCAGGGGAAAGATCTTCGAGTACTTGTCACGGACCTTTTCGATGACCGCGCGCGATCGCTTGTCATGCAGTGGCGATTCGAGCGGATTGGGAAACGGCGTCTCCTGAAACGTCATGCCGGCATATTTATTCAGCGCGGGTTTTGGATCGAACGTCTCAAGCTGGCTATAGCCTCCAGACAGGAAGACCCAGATTACGCTCTTCGCCTTCGGGGCGAACGCGGGTTGGCCGAGCGGCTGAACTGAATCGGTCGGCCCCGCATCGCGGGAGAAGCCGTCACGGTGCAGCATCGCTCCCAGCGCCAGGCCCGTGAATCCCATGCCCGCGTCAGACAGAAAGTCTCGTCGTGCTCTGTAATTCCTGCGGTCCGGATATACCGACATCGTTTCGCCCTTGTGACTGCCGAACTGTTCAATGAGGTTGAGTCACCAGACGGCGAAGTTACACCAATCTGAGCCCGCAGGACAGCGGGACTGGCGAGTCCGACGAAAGCTCGTGCGTCAGCTATTCCACTTCCAGTTGCCGGTACTTCTCGCGGTACTTGCGATACAGCTGTTTGTGACGACTGTCGAGGTCAACGGTGCGTCCCTGAATCCAGGCAGACACGACATTGCTGGTTGTTTCGAGCGGGTCACCCGTTGTGACCATCAGTGTGGCGTCCTTGCCCGACTGCAGTGACCCGACTCGACCTGCCACGCCAAGAATCTCTGCGGGATACAGCGTGATTGCTTTCAGAGCTTCGTCATGAGGCAGGCCGTAAGCGACGGCCGTACCGGCGTGATACGGCAGGTTGCGCGCGTTCGACGAGCGCGATGATGCTGTGCCCGAAATGCAGAACTTCACACCAGCTTTCCTCAGTCGCTCCGGAAGTGTGTACGCCTCGTCAAATGCGGCATCACGACGCCGCGGCAAGCGATATACGCCGGAGACAATCACGGGCACAGCGTGCTCTTTAAGCAGTTCGGAACACAGATCCGCGTCGTATCCACCCAGAATGATGATGCGAACGTCTTGCTCAACGGCAAACGCAACGGCCGATTGAATTGTGGATAATCCGTTCGCCCAGACGAGCATTGGCAGTTTGCCATCAATCACGGGCAGCATAGCCTCCAGCTTCAAATCCGTGCGCTGAGTTTCATCGGTTTCGCGCGCTTTGCGGTAAGCCCGCGCGGAGACGAACAGGTCTCGAATTTCCTGCACACGATCCGTCTTTGAGTCGCTCTTCAATCCGTCCGGAACTCCGGGCCAGTACACAACAAGGCCGGCGTCTGGTTTGAGTGTCATGTCTTCGTACGTCCAGCCATCGAGTTGCATGACGGCGGCCTGACCGGAGATGACACCACCCTGCGGCGATGTCAGTGCCAGTAAAACACCATTGCTGCGGGTCACCGGGATCAGCTCGCTATCCGGATTCACCGAAACATGCGCCCGAACATTCGGATTGAACGAACCTGTCTCGCGCGAATCTCGAGTGGCTCGGACGGCAGCAATTTCCATCAGGCCAAGATGCGAATGTGCCTCGAACAGACCTGGATAGACATGCTGGCCTTCGATCTCGATACACACGGCGTCATCGGGAATTGCCACATCGTTCGCCTTACCAACAGCGATGATGCGACCCTTGTCAAACACCACCATACCGTCGTCGAACGAAGCACTCGACACAGGATGAATCGTGCCACCAATCAGAGCGATCGGCGCCGTCTGCGGGGCACTGGGAATCACATCCGATCCCGTTGCAAACTGAGAAATACCCAGCAGCACGACGAGTGGTGTCATAATGAGTTTCATGAAATTGCCTGTATGGATCTGTGTAACACTGATGCCTGACCGCATGCTGGGACTCTATCCCGACTAATCAACATGTCTATGTTCATCACGACGCGTGTGAGTATGGCCATGATCATGCCCATGGCAGAACAGGTCCTCGCGCGGCCATAAACTGGCCGGATCGCCGTCGCCTTCTCTCGGCTTACGCATCGACTCGCCCGAGTCGAGAATCTTCTGAATCAACACGGCACGCATCTTTCGATTCTGCATCCGTCGCTGAAGGTCTTCGGTTCGATCGAAGTACTTTCGTCCGTCGATCCATGTCTGTTCGCAGCGAGACATCGTCGACAATGGGGATCCGGACCAGAGGACAAGGTCAGCATGTTTGCCAGGTTCAATCGATCCGACGTATTGCTCAATACGTAACTGTCGCGCCGGATTCAGTGTGACAAACTTCAGAGCTTCGACCGGCGGCACATTTCCATACTTCACCGCTTTGGCGGCTTCATGATTCAGGTGCCGGGCGAGTTCTCGATCATCGGAATTGAATGAGACCACCACTCCAGCGTTGTGCATCAATGCACCGCCATAGGGAATCGAGTCGTAGACTTCGAACTTATAAGCCCACCAGTCAGAGAATGCCGATCCCATTGCTCCGTGTTTCGCCATCGCGTCGGCAACTTTGTAACCCTCAAGGATGTGCTGAAAGGTCCCGATCCTGATGTGGAAGTCATCAAGGACGCGAATCAGTGCAAGGATTTCGTCCTGCCGGTAACTGTGGCAGTGGATCCAGCGAGATTTCTGCAGAATCTCTGCAACAGCCTCAAGTTCCAGATCACGACGCGGCGGCAGACCTTTGTGGTCCCGTTTCCACCGACTCCAGTGGTCCAGGTACTCCTGAGCGGCTCGAAACTCGTCAATAAACATCTGCTCGACACCCATCCGCGTCTGCGGATACCGCGTCGTGTGTTCGTCGCCCCAGTTGCTCTGTTTCACGTTCTCGCCTAGGGCGAACTTGATTCCTTGGGGAGCCGCTGCAAACTTCATCTGACTGTCGATTGCACCCCACCGCAGCTTGATGACCTGATTCTGTCCGCCGATCGGATTGGCAGAGCCGTGCAGAATGTTGGACGTGGTCACTCCCCCTGCCAACTGCCGGTAAATGTTGATGTCATCGCAATCGATGAAGTCACCAATGCGGACTTCCGCTGTGACTGCCTGACCGCTTTCATTGATGCCACCGTCCGTCGCCATGTGCGAATGGCAATCAATGATGCCCGGCGTCAGGTGCATGCCTTTTGCATCAACGACCAGGGCGTCCTTTGGAATTCGTATGTTGTCACCGACATCAGTAATAATGCCGTTCCTGACCAGAATTGATGCCGATTCCAACAAACCATCCGGTCCGCACGTCCACACAGTCGCGTCTTTAAACACGATCACCGATGCAACTACCGCCGGGCCATCGACACCGAATCCGCCCAGCGGAAAGTTGACTGGAAACGATGCTGGTTTCGGGTCGGGCACACTTTCGTTCGGCTCACTGCCCTTATCGTTTGCTTTGTCTTTGATGTCTTCCTTGTCGGGTGTCTCTGGCGCACGGGTCAATGTGAGGGTCGTACGCGTCCCATCGCCCCACGTGATGTGTCCCTGACCACGATTCGACTCGGCCTGAATGACAACCGTGAACCGGGCAGTTCCCTCACGACCAAGTCCGGATGCGTTCAGTGTGCCGCTGAGTCGAGCCCCATTCAGAACAACCTGTTTGAGGGTGACGTCGTCAGTCCTGGCCCGTTTCAGGACACCCGACAGCTTCTTCCCGTCGACTGTCGTAATGAGCTGCCATCCCTGGTCCGATTTTCTTCGTCGCTTCGACGATCCCACATCCAACCGCCAGTGACCGGCGACAGACCTTGCTGGCGGCGCGTCGTGTTCGAAACGTTCGCCAGTGATCCATGTCTCCGTAATGTTCGTGTCGGATTCAAACAGCGGACCGTCGGTTACGACGAAGTTCGCCAGCTTGCCCGATTCAATCCTGCCGAGATCGCTGCTAACCCCAAACAGCTCAGCGGGCACCGTGGTCAGTGCCCGCAGCGCGCCGTCCTCGCTGAGTCCCCGCGAGACGGCCTTACGGACGTGTTCCAGAAACTTCGAACCATCTGACAGTCCTTCTGAACACAGAGCGAATCGAATCCCAGCCTGCTCCAGCTTCGCCGCGTTTTCAGGTGCGTGATCCCAGTGCATAAGCGATTCAAGCGTCACATCCAGTGCGGTTTCGTAGGTGCCGACATTGGGAGGCTTAGGAAAGTTGACAGGCACGATCACAGGCCGCCCGGTTGCGAGAATCTCATCAAGCCTCCGGTATTCATTCCCGCTGCCGCGTACGATCAGATTCAATCTGAATTCGCGGGCGAAACGATCGGCCCGCAGGAGGAACAACTCGTTGGACGTGTCAATAACGAATGGAGTGTTCTGATTCCGCGCTTCGATGAGCGCCTGCAGCGCGTCATTGCGTTCCGGCCTGGATAGCGTTGAGTCATTCGTGGCGGCACGGTGCGCCGCGCCGTACCAGTCAGCGTCGTAAATCGTTTGCCGAGCCAGGGCAACCGCGCCCATCGGTGACTTCGGGTAGGTGTCGCGACCGCGATTGATCGTCAGCCGGATGTGCTGAGTGACATCCGCACGCACGACGACGCGCGACTGTTCGGCGTCAGACGTCAGCACGACCGAGCCCGTTCCCTTCAGGACGCCACCTTCCGGGGCTACGAGTCGAGCCGTGATCCCTATCTTGCGCGCCGCGGCGTTGGCTTTGACGTCGCGACGATATTGCCCGGCCACACGCAACTGGGGACGAACCTGCGAATTCCAGTACGGAGCCCCAGCCTGGACAGCGTCGGTCGAAACGGCTTGCTCTGTGTACGCATCAATGAGTCCCGGGTAAATCGTATGCCCGGCCAGGTCGATGGCCTGCACATCAACGGGAATGTCAGCGTCTTTACCTACACTGTGAATCCTGCCTTTGCGAACGAGAATCACGGCACCATCGATGGCGCGGCCGGCTTCCGTGACAACCCTTGCTCCCGTTAGTGCGAACGATGCAGGAGCGTTTTTCCGCAGGCCTTCCACCGGCCGAGTAGACGTTTCATCTGCCCCTGCCACACTCGAAATTGTCAGCAGAAGAAGAATCTGAAGGACACGGTGAGATCTCATGGCGACCTGACTGGTTTGGCAATGCGACTTGACGACGTTCCACTGTAGCTCGTTCCGTTTCCGTCATGCGAGCAGCCAGTCGCCGAGTCAGGTCAACAATGTGAAGACCTGCCTGTCAAATCCTCGTCACGTGCCTGTTTCGACGATACAAAGGTCCGGGCGGAAAACCTGGCTGACTGATCCGCGAATTCGAATTGATCACCTGACGAGGACCACGGAGCTATGAGACACGCGTTGCTGCTTGCCGTTTCGATGACGGCTGGAGCCACTCAGGCGGCTGACAAACCAAATTTCGTATTCATCATCGCGGACGACTGCACGTTTCGTGACATGGGGACATACGGCGGACAGGCCCACACGCCCAACACGGACCGGTTGACCGAAGAGGGCATGAAGTTCCGGAACTGCTTCCAGGCGGCTCCTATGTGCTCGCCCACCCGGCACAACATTTACACCGGACAATACCCTGTCAAAACGGGAGCCTATCCCAATCACACGTTCGCCAAAGACGGGACGAAAAGCATTGTCCACTACCTGAAGCCGCTTGGTTACCGCGTCGCACTTTCAGGAAAAAAGCATATCTCGCCGCGCGAAGTATTCCCGTTCGAGTCTTCCGGACAGAAGAACAACCCGGACATGGTCGCGATCGAAAAGCTGTTCACGGAAAGCGTGGGCAACGGCAATCCCTTCTGCCTGTTTGCGTGTTCTAACGAGCCGCACACGCCGTGGAACAAAGGCGATGCCTCACGCTATCCACCGGACGAAGTAAATCTCCCACCCTATATCGCGGACACTCCAGTCGTCCGCGACAACTTCAGCCGATACCTCGCGGAGATCACGTACTTCGACGACCAGGTCGGCCAGATTCTGTCGCTGCTCGATAAGCATGAGTTGCGCGACAACACGATGGTGGTCGTGGTTTCCGAACAGGGCAATGCGTTCCCGTTTGCCAAATGGACGTGCTACGACATGGGCCTGCACTCGGCGATGGTCGTTCGCTGGCCGGGCACGGTCTCACCAGGCAGCGTCAGCAGCGCAATGGTCGAATACTGCGACATCACGCCAACTTTTGTCGACGCGGCTGGTGGAAAACCCGCGCCGATCCTTGATGGCAAAAGCTTTCTGCCCGTTCTTCGAGGGCAGACAGATCACCACAAGGACTACGTTTACGGTCTGATGACGACGCGCGGCATTATTAATGGCAGCGACTGCTTTCCGATCCGCACAGTGCGCGACAAGGAGTTCCGACTGATCTGGAATCCATCACACGAGACACAGTTTACAAACGCCTGTACACAGCACGTTGTGTTTCAGTCCATGCTGGCTGCTGCAAAGGCGGGTGACGAGCAGGCCAAGCGTGTCACGCAGAAATACCAGAGACGCCCGGAATGGGAACTCTACGACGTCAGGCAGGATCCACTGGAGCAGAACAATCTCTACGGACAGCCGGAACACGCAGACAACGTTGCACGCCTTCGAAAGGCGTTGGCCGAATGGATGTCTGCGCAGGGAGATAAGGGAATTGAGACGGAACTGGACGCCAGGAATCACCAGGGAAGGAACAGGAAGAAGAAACCTGGCTCGAAAAAGAAGAAGTGAATCGGTGGCGTTGTCCACTAACCCAACACACCTCTGACCACACGCGCATTGGAGACGACTGCGTCTGTCAGCGTTTCCGGTCGACCGTGGTGCAAATACGCAAGCCGGTTGTGATCAAAGCCCAGTTGGTTCAGGACAGTCGCATGCAGGTCGGCAACGCTGACACGGTTCTCGACCGCTCGATACCCCACTTCATCAGTCGCTCCGTGGATGTAACCCGCTTTGAAGCCACCTCCGGCGACAATCAGACTGAACGCGTTGCGGTTGTGGTCTCGACCTTTGCCGTTCTGCGAAACCGGTAGACGACCGAATTCGCCGGTCCAGATCACGATCGTGTCATCCAACAGCCCGCGTTGCTTCAGGTCTCGAATCAACGCTCCCGATCCCTGATCACACCGCCCGCAAATCTGCTCGTTCTGGGTCTTCACATTGCTGTGTGAATCCCACGGCTGGTTCATCGGTTTGACCGGTGGAAACACCTGGACGAACCGTACACCCGATTCAATCAGCCGCCGCGCCATCAGACATCGCAGCCCGTACCCTGCGGTCAGTTGATTGTCGAGGCCGTACATGCTGCGCGTCGCGGGAGTTTCGTTCGAAATGTCCAGCGTGTCAGAGGCTGCCAGCTGCATACGGGCGGCCAGTTCGTAGTTTTGAATTCTGGCCTCCAGCGAGGACTCGTATGCGTAGTCGCGCTGATGGCGTCGATTCAGTTTCGCCAGCAGATCGAGATTGTCTCTCCGCACGTCGGCTGGAATTGCCTTCGACGGTTGCAGGTTGAGAACAGGAGTTCCCCGCGTGCTGACTTCTGTGCCCCGATAGAGCGCCGGCATGAAGCCGTTCTGCCAGAGCAGCGTGCCGCTGGTGTTGTAGCCATCCGGATCCCGCAGCACGATGTACGCGGGCAGGTTCTGATTCTCCGTGCCCAGCGCATAACTCACCCAACTCCCGAGTGCCGGACGTCCCTGAAAAATCTTGCCCGTGTTAATCGACACGAGCGATTCGGTGTGGTTGTTGTGGTAATTCCATGCGGAGCGGATGAGGCAAACGTCGTCCGCGACCGATCCGAGATGTGGAACGATCCGCGCCATCTCCATGCCGCACTGTCCGTAGTGTCGGAACTTCAGTGGAGTCGCCAGCAGCCGATTGGCTTCACTCCCTTTCTGAAACATCTCGACTTTTTCAGGATGGACCTTACCGTTGTATTTCGCGAGATCGGGCTTTGGATCGAATAGATCCATCTGCCCAGGTCCTCCATTTTGCATGAGGAACACAACGGACTTTGCTCGCGGCGAAAAATGGCTCGGCTTCACATCCTGGGCGGAGCGACCATCGGCTGCTTGTACCTGATGGTCGATTGTTGAAAGCGCCACGGCGCCAAACCCGAGGGCGCTCGTTTGCAGCATTTGTCGTCGGGATATGGACATGGTTCAGGGCACGTATAAGAACTCATTGGTATTAAACAGCATGTGGCACAATTGAGTGAGTGCCCGCATCCGCACATCATCCCCTGATGCGCTGCCGCCGGCGAACCTCTTTGTATGGCGCTCCAGAAACGACAGACAGAGATCGAGTTCATCCCCATCGGGACTTCTACCACAAGCGATTCGCCATGCGGTACGGATGTGGTCGGATGGCGTACCTGCCTGTGCCTCACTGACGACTCGAGCGGCCAGGGCTGCGGATTGCTCAATGACGAAATCGTCATGCAGCAGAGCCAGCGATTGCGTGACCACAGCCGAAGACTGCCGGACAGCGCAATTACGAGCCACGATAGGCTGATCGAAGACTCTCAGGAACGTCATGTGGTAGTTGCGTCGAGCAAGGATGTAGACGCTGCGTCGATTTGCAGACGTGCCCGGAGGCAATGCGCTGGTCTTAACGACTACCATCCCGTCCGGCCGTGGATCGAGCGGGATGGGTGGACCACCAAGGCTGCGATCCAGTCGCCCGCTGACCGTCAGAATCGCATCGCGCAGTTGTTCGGAGTCGAGACGACGCAGGTTCATGCGCCACAACAGGCGATTCTCAGGGTCGATGCCATCAGTCACGTCCTGTGCCGCGACGGGCAACTTCGCAGTCTGGCGGTAAACACTCGACAGCATCATGTACCGGATCAGCGGTTTGACGCGCCAACCCTTCTCAATGAAGCGCAACGTGAGCCAGTCCAGCAGTTTGGGGTGAGATGGTTTCGAGCCGGATACGCCAAAGTTCTCGCTCGTCTCAACGAGACCTTTGCCAAACAGTTGCTGCCACAGGCGGTTCACGAAGACACGCGCCACGTGGTTGCCGGCAAGCGATTCGGGGTCGGTCAGCGAGCGCGCCAGTTGCAGGCGTCGGCCTGATTTTGCAGATACACCTGTCTCTGATTCGCGTGCCACTGGTGTGGAGGGGCGTGTGGTTACCGGAAGAAGAACGTCGAACAATGCGGGTTCAACCTCCAGACCTGGTCGCAGATAGTCGCCCCGCCGTAAGACGTGGGTTTTGGCTGGCGTTGCGTTTTCCGTGGCGAGAGCGATCGTCCTGTATGACTTCTTCGTCGACGTCAGTTTGGCAATCTGAGTCTCAACAGACTTCAGTTCCGCCTCCTCAGATCCTGACTTCGCAGACTTAAGCTGCTTGAGACGTTGCTGCAACGGTTTGAGCTGGCCGTCGATGGTCGCATTTTGGCGATCGATCGCTGTCCGTTCGGTATCGGAGACACCGGGTCGTGTTCGTTTGTCAGACACGACCCAGTCGCGGACATTAAATACGGGAGCAAAGATCGACTGAAACTGATAGTAGTCAACCTGCGAGATTGCTTCGTACTTATGATCGTGGCAGCGGCAACACTGCACTGTGGTCGCGAGCAGACTGTTGGCGACGTTCTCCGCCGTCCGCTGCAGGACATGATGGCGAATGTCTGGCGTGTTGAGTTCCGGGGCGTTCGTGTCGTCGTTCGCGCTGAGTAGAAATGCCGTCGCGATTAGCGAATCGACGATCTCGGGAGTGAATGCCTCGGCATTTTGCCAGTCAGAGAGTTCATCGCCCGCGAGTTGCTCGACCAGAAACAGGTCAAACGGTTTGTCGGCATTGAACGAGCGGATGACATAATCACGATAGTGCCACTTGCCCGGCAGAGTCTTAATGATGGCCGCGTCATTGTCGCTGCCGAAGACATCGACGTAACCGGCAACGTCCAGCCAGTGACGACCCCAGCGCTCGCCAAAGTGTTGCGACGCCAGCAGCCGATCAACAAGCCGCTCGAACCGTCTGAGATTCTCGTCGTTGAGGAATCCGTCAATTTCGCCTGGTGATGGTGGAAGGCCGATGAGATCGAAGAACGCTCGCCGCACGAGTCGCTCGGGGTGTGCGTCCGGTGACAGTGACAACCCTTTCTCCTCTAACCGAGCGAGAACGAAACGGTCGATGTCGGTACGCACGCGGGCTGAGTCTTTCGGTTCCGGCGGTTCGACGCGCACGGGCATCTGCCAGGCCCAGTGTTTACGGTCTTTGTCCGTGACCTTCGTTGCGGGTGGACGGATCACAATGGTCTCGGTTGCGGGTGTGTCGGCTTTGATCCACTCACGCAATTGTGAAACCTGGGCCGTCGTCAACGGCCGAGCATCCTCTGGTGGCATTTTGCCCGATTCCAGGACGGCGATCAGTTCACTGTATTCTGGACGTCCGCGCACAATGACTGGCCCGGCTTCTCCACCAACGAGCATTGAAGAAACCGTTCGCAGGTCGAGTTCCGCCTCGCGTTTCTTGTCGCCATGACAACTGAAACAGTTGGCGGCTAGGATCGGACGAATATCCCGCTCAAACTGCGGCAGCCGCTTGAACGACGTCTGCAACGAGTACTTCTTTGTGAGGTGCGAGCCAAGTTCGAATCGCTCGAACTTCGTCAGTGCCCGCCGATGAACAACTATCTCGGCGATGTCTCCGTTGAAGTACGTCGGCGCATGATCCTCGAGCCCGTAGTGCTGTCCAATCGCCAGAGTGACCTGCTGCCGAAATCCGAGATACTTGCGTCCTCCGTAACTGGATTCCCGCTCGGTACGTCCGTCGATGTGGATTTCGAATTGCTGGTTTCCCTTGTAGACAAGTTCCAGCAGATGAGGCTTCGAATCCCAGATGGGCGTGCTGGCTTCGCCCTCGTCACCGTTGACAATCCCAAGGCGAGGGATGTAACGCCTCGACTGAAATCCCACCCAGAAACCGTAACGGTCCTCACCCTTCACGGCGCCGGATTGACGAGACTGCAGGTCAATCAGCCGTTGAGCCGTGCCGCCACCTGCAGGTGCCTGGAAGACGATCGTGATGTGCAGCGGCTGATCCACTGGTGTGAACCCGGAGAACATGGCCCGATCGAGAAGCTCGTTACCACGAAACTGCACTGCCGGTTGCCCGCCCAGGCTCGATTGTTTCCAGACCGGGCGGTGGCGATCGTCATCCTGCGCGACGTCGTTGTTGAATTCGCTGCGGTCCGGCCATTGGGAAATTCGCTCACCCTCTGCCCCCTTAATTGAAGATGCATCGAGCCACAGTATCAATCCGTCAACAGGAACAGCCAACTTATCCTCGCCCGCCAGATCGCGCGCATCACATGCGATGGCGGGCAGTAGCACGAGCAGCGGAATGACCTGACTCTGAAGCATCGATCGCCTCCCCGCTACGAGTTGCGTGCTGCGGAGAACATCCCCGCATAAGTCAATGGGATTGTCTACGCACGGGTCCGACATTGCCATCCGCAGTTCCAACGTTCCGATTCTAAAACGAGTGCGATGTCCTTGACGATCTCGTCATGGGTGGCACACGAGGGCTTTTGGCACACTGTGAAGTGGTGGGATCGTGCCGATCAGTTCAGTCAAGCCGGCGTCGACAGACGGCGACGCTTTGGCGCGTTGGACTATCTCCTTGCTTTTTTCCGCTCGACTGAGAGTCAACTTGCTGAACTGGGGCTCCATTTGGATTCGGCAATTGCCGGCAGACATGACCACATCTGAGACTCGACAGCGTCTCTGCCATTTTCACACGGGCGAACTCACGTGTCAGCGGGAAGTCTTCCACATTCCACTCCCGGGCTGCCAGCGACGAACGGCTCCGGTGGCGAACCGGCTCCACAGGTTAGAACGAGCCGGCCGCTCGTTGCAGCCTGTGTCGCTTTCGTTGCCGTTAGTTCCATCCTGTACTGGGACCTGTTCCAACGGTTGATTGAACGCTGGAACATTGATCCCAACTGCTCGCACGGAATGCTGGTGCTACCCGCCTGTGGCGTCTTCATGTGGCGTGGCTGGTGTGAATCCCGCAGCGGACTCAGAAAGCGAATTGCCCATCGCTGCATACGCATTGGGTCCCTCAGCTTCCTGACAGGCATGGTGCTGCATGTCGCAGCAAACGCATTCTCATCGCTGCTACTCGGCACGCTGGGTCTTGCCTACGTCGTGCGCGGCGTGCTCTGGTTGACCGGAGGGCCACAACTGGTACTGGCTGTCGCGATGCCCAGCGCAGTACGCTCCGCCCGACTGATTGAGCAGGCTGTCGAACTGGGAGTCACCCGGCTCATATCTTCGATCGCTTCCCACTGTTCGTCGGTTAGTTCATGTCACATCGTTGGCCTTCCTTGGCTAGCGGGCTGAGTAAGACGAAGTTTCGCTGAGATGGCAAATCAGGTCCAGGTCAGTTTTCAAACAGAGCCTAGGGTTTATGAGCTTGCCGAGGTCATCACGTCAGCAGTGAAAACCTACTGGCAACTGCAAGTTTATTTGCGAGTTGATCCCAGAGTTGACAGCGGGCCGTGAGGCTGGCGATGGCGGCATCACGGGCGGTTTTCCACAACGCCACGTCGTCCTCGCAGATTTCTTCTACCAGTTCCTGGGCGATCGCACTGTGCTCGTGCCGATCCAGGTCGATGTGTCGACTCAGGTAGTAACGGAACTGTTGTTCGGAGTCGGTCTCAGCGCCGATCTCACAGAGGATGTTCTCAAAGGCGTCTGGCAGGAGTGTTTCGCGGCCGAAAGCCAGGGCAGATGCAATTGCTGCGGGTTTGCCGCTGTACGCAATACGGAAAGTCGTTGTTAGAAACGGCCTCACCAGTTGGGGAATAAACGGATTGTCCTGCAGGCTGTCCGTCGAAAAGCCGTCCCGTGACAGACCATTCACAAAACCCTCAATAAAGAATCGGTTTGCCCCCGCTTCCTGCATCGCGGACAGATACAACTCGAAATGACTGGCATTGCCACCACTTCCGTCATCGTCTGACTCTTCTCCCAGTACCAGTTCATTGATAATTCGACAGGCACGGGAATTGGATGGGGGAACCCAGGGGACATCCGTTCCAGTCATCAGAATCTGCAGCGACTTCAGCAATGACATGAAGTCCCACACCGCAAACACATGATGTTCCATAAACGTTCGCAGCCGCGCCGTGTCCGTCAGCATTGACGGCAACTGGTGGTTGTCAATCCGCTGGCGGTATGGCTCGACCGCCGACTGTAGATCGCGATACTCACTCACTGTGTTTCTCCGTCTTTCTGATTCGCGAGTGCAGTCGGCGATATCGAGTGGCACGCCACAATGGCGTGCAGACTCACACCGTCTGCAGGTCGTGAGTCCCACCTTTTTCTGAGTGTGCAGTAATCTGCCGGAATTCCGTTGGCTGCCCATCCACAAACGTGGTCGCGTGAGCCTGATCTCTGCCTTTGTTTTTGGACTCGTAAAGACACGCATCGGCCGCCTTGACGAGTTGCTCTCGTGAGCAGTCCATTGTTGAAGGGCGTGCGACGGCCGTTCCGATCGACAGGCCCAGTCGTGCGTGACCGTCTGCTTTCACCGCAACGTTTTTCACTGCGGACAGCAGCCGAGCAATTGGGACATCCAGTTCTTCGGGAGCCTGAGCACAGAAGATCGCTGCAAACTCGTCTCCGCCATGACGAGCCAGCAGGTCGTAGGAACGCAACTGCTCGTGACAACAGTCCGCAATGCTCTTCAGGACGTCGTCCCCCTCGCCATGCCCGAATCGGTCATAGATCTCTTTGAAGTAATCAACATCGATCATGGCCACACCGATCGTCGTCCCAAGACGCTGAGCCCGATCCCACTCTTCAACAAGTCGTCGATCGAAGTGCGCCCGATTCGGCAACAGAGTCACGGGGTCCGTCGCCGCATGCGACACAGCCTGCTCAATCCGGTTCCAACTCAGCAGAGAATCGTTGCCCGTCATGACTGCAACCAGAGTGTCATCTTCGAAGACCGAGACGCACTCCTTTGACGGGCGACTGGCATTCCCAACGTTCTCCAGCCGGGCAGCATCCCTTCCCGCATTGAGAGAGAGCATGACTGCCGATTCCACTGGCCGATCGAACCAGACTGTGCCGCTCCCCAAAATTCGCATGAGATCGCCAATTGCGCTCAAGGTGACGATGCCAAAGAGAATTCCGTCTTCATCCACGACAAATGCGTGCTCAGACGCAGTGTCGATGCATGCGTGAAAAACATCCCCCAAAGACGTGCCAACAGGCACGATGGGGTGGCGCGATTGACCACGCGGGCGGGAGTCTATCGAGGACGGTATAAACTTCAATTCGTGTTGCATGCTCTCTCCAGGTGATGTCGTCTCATGTAGATACTCCGGCCGCCATTGCACCAAACAGCACATCCCTGACTATGAAAACGAATAGCTTTGAAACGGTTGAAGGGGCTGAAATGTGTCTTCCAGGAGAGACGGAATGCGTATACACGCATATCAGCGCGTGTAAGTGCTGCCCTGCCGGGGTTCGTGCGTATTGAGACCGAACGACTGCTGCTTCCCTGACTTTTTGCTGTTGCGTTGTAATGTCCCGTTGAACTGATGATTCCGCGAGGGCAGTCGCGGGCGGGGCGTGCAACTCAGGAGCACGCCTCCCCATCTTTTACTGAAGCGGAAGTTTGGAGCCCTTGGCGCATGGAAGCAGCTGGAACGGTTTTGTCCGAGTTAGCCGAAAAGCAGGCTTGGTGGCGGGATGAACCAGGACTGAGGACTCGGCCGGATCGGGTTCGATTCCCGATAAGGGCATTGCTCACGCAGTGAGTTCCCTTGGTTGTGAGAGACCTTGGTGATGGCTTTTCTGGCGGAGGGATGAATGGTGGACCAGGAACAACTTATGCCGATGTGGCTGCATGCTCGCTCTTGCTGCGGCACCTATCAGTCCCGAGTCCCCCTGTCACCCTTTTCTGTCCTCACGATTGGCCGGCGTCCTGACAGCGAATGTGCGGTGACATGGGATCCTGAAGTGTCGCGGCAGCATGCCGGACTGGAAGTTCGCGATCGCGACATCCAACTGGCCTGTCTCCCGCACGCTCGCAATCCCATCTTTGTTGAAAGCTGTCCCACCCGCCTGACAACCCTGTCGCCCAACTCCACGTTCCGGATTGGGAAGACTGTCTTTTGTGTCACAGAGGGCAAATCATCACCACAGTTCGACTCGCAGTCAGGCATGCCAGACGACGAGGAAGGAGTTGGGTCGACTGACCAGTTTGCGTACGACTCGACCGAGTTGCGACTGGTCTCCCTGTCAGACTCGCCCGATCAGATGCAGGTTCTCTGTGACCTTCCTGAGATTGCAGCAGCGGCCGGATCGGATATTGAACTGGCTGACACCCTGGCTGACATCCTGCTGCAGTCCATACCTCAAGCAGTTGCCGTTGCTGCAATCGAGTGCGAAGTGCTGCCAGATGCACCTGCCGACCAGGAAGAATGTGCTGCCGCTCCTCTGAGCATGCGGGTTGCGACGAAAGAATCCTACACCGGACGATTCCGACCCAGTCGACGCCTGATGGCGCAGGCACTGCAGTCGGGAAAATCAGTCGTCTATCGCTGGGATCACAATAACAACTCAGCACAGGCAACCATCAGCGATGCGCTGAACTGGGCGTTCTGCGTACCACTCTCAGGGACATCCCGAAACTGGTGTTTCTATGTCGCGGGCGAAGGCGGGGCCACGGGCGGACTCGTCCTTGACGAACAGGAACTCAAGGCGGATTTGAAATTCACACAGGTGCTGGGGCGGTTTATTGCCTCTTTTCGCCAGGTCAGGCAACTTCAGGAGCAGAAGACCCGACTTAGTTCCTTTTTCTCTCCCAAAGTGATCGCAAGTCTGACGGGTGATGCGGTCGAAAACGCTCTGTCAGCGACTGAATGTGATGTGACAGTCCTCTTTTGTGACGTTCGCGGATTCTCACGAAAATCTGAACAGTACAGCGACAGACTGCCATATCTGCTGGAATGTGTGCGGGCAGCACTGGGTATTATGACTAAGGAGATCCTCCGACACGACGGAGCCGTCGCAGATTTCCAAGGAGACGCCGCGCTGGGCTTCTGGGGCTGGCCGGTCGCTCCTGAACAGGGAGCCGTGCCTGCCTGTCTGGCTGCATTGGCCATTCAAAGGGCATTCAGCCTGGTGTCTTCTCACTCTCTCCTTGAGGGGTTTTCAGTCGGACTTGGTATTGCGCGCGGTCGGGCGATTGCTGGACAGATCGGGACGACCGACCAGGCCAAAATCGGAGTCTTCGGGCCGGTTGTGAACCAGGGAGCCCGGCTGGAGAGCATGACCCGCCTGTTCGATGTTTCGATCATGATTGACGAAGCGACGATGAAAGACGTCAGGCAATACCTGCCCGAGTCTGTTGCCACAGTGCGCAAGCTGGCACATGTCCGGCCGAAAGGGATGGAGACCATCGTTCCAGTCTATGAGCTTTCTTCCGCTGCGGCGGGTAATCCGGCGACAGATCAGTTCGAATCCGCAGTTGCTCATGTTGTGAGCGGGAACTGGGGCAAAGCACTGGAACTACTCGATCCACTCCCGAATGACGGCCCGCGAGATTTCCTGATTCGGCGCATTCATGATTATGCCTGTTCCCCACCCGTCGATTGGGACGGAGCGTTCTCTCTGACCCAAAAGTGAATTGTCGTCAAAACAATGATGAGGCGTCTAAATGATGAGGCGTCTATGAGATGATCCGCAACGTTCTGTCAGGTATTGGGTGAACTGGATGTCCTGCATCTGTTTCGCGGCGGCATTCTGCAGATCGACGAAATTCGCTTCGCCTTGCCGAAACTGGGATATCCGGCACTGCAGATGATCATGGAGGGTGCCGAAAACTGGCATCGCACAAGGCCATCTCTGGATGACTCTGTACCGGATGTTCGCGAGGTGACCGGACTGTAATTCCCCCGCTCACCCTGCAGGTAATGGCCAACCGATGACGAAGCACTTTGAAGCGACAGAAACTGGCGACGCCATAATTGTCAGGCTGCTGGAAGAGAGGCTTGTTGATGACCAGGTTGTCCAGACGCTGAGCAACCAGCTTCGTGAGGTTGTTCGGAAAGACGGTCCCCCGAATCTCATCCTTGACCTGTCACTGGTGGTGATTATCTGCAGTTCCCTGCTTGGAAAGCTCATCACGCTGAACAAACAGGTCCAGTCTACTGGAGGGACGTTGCAGTTGTGCGGCATCTCGCCCCGGATTTACGAAGTATTGGCCATCACAAAAATCAACAAACTGTTCGCCCTGTACGACACCCAGCAACAGGCCCTCAAAGACACCTGCAGTTCAGGCAACCCCTGAATGCAGTACGATGTCGCGCCACGCTGCAGGAACGCAAGAGAGGAACGACTGACTGGTGAACGCGGCGATGAGGACAGGGCTGTGGAGAATCGCAGGGGCCGTTCTCATGACTGGGGGCCGGCGGGGATGAATTACTACATCGACCTGCACGAGTGAAATAGAACGTCGACGGTGCTCTACAGTGTGAAAGGCTTACAGTTCGACAATAACAAGTAGAAATGTGGCGGGCAGTCATGCTGATGGCTGTCCGGGTTACGGACCACGAGTACCGTGCAATGTTGCCGACAGCCTGATCGTAATTAGAGCACCACCTTCCGGTGAATTGCCGATTGCCAGCGTGCCTTCGTTCAGTTCCACCAGGGAATGACAGATCGAAAGACCAAGCCCTGTGCCTTGGGGTTTCGTTGTGACATACGCTTCGAGCGGATTGCTCGCGAGCGTGTCCGAAAATCCGGGGCCGGTATCACGCACCGTCAGAGAGATGGTGAAGTCTCTGACAATAGCTTCAATCCAGATGTGCCGTCGTCCAGATCGATTAGCATCAATTGCCTGCACAGCATTCAACAGCAGATTAACCAGGATCTGCTGGAGATGAATAGCGTCTGCAAATATGCAGATGTCGTCGGCAACGTTTGTTGTGACCCCTACTCGATAGACGCTCAATTCATTGGATGTGAGTGTCAGAGCTGACTCAACGCTCTCTTTGAGAATGAGTTCCGTCCGCTCGACGGGCCGCCGGCGGACAAAATCCCGGAGCCGATGCACAATGTCCCCTGCTCGCTGTGCCTCATCGACGATCTCGCCCAGCGTTTCTTCGACCGCCTGCGGAATGCCCGCAACCTTGCGTACTCCGCGCCGGGCTGCCGATGCGAGATTGGCAACGGCTGTCAGCGGCTGGTTGATTTCGTGAGAGATATTTGATGCCATTTCTCCGAGCGCACTGAGGCGTGACAGATGAGCCTGAACTGTGCCGGCACGCTCGCGTTCACGCTGCTGATCCCGCTCGGCGGTGATGTCCCGGAAGACCACGACAAACTCTGTGTCGGCCCCATGAACGGTGACCGGTCGAATACTCACTTCAACTACGCAATCGTCTAAGGCCTCGCCATTGCTGACGACGATGCACCGCTCTGTGGGTTGGGTTTCAGCCTGCGCCAGAGTCTCCTGAAGTTCCTGCAATGCAGCAGGTGGCCACAATTCATGGCACTGGCGTCCGGTAACATCAGTAATTCGCGAAGACGGGGGTGGCTGGTTGGCGAAAAGGATTCGATGGTCTTTAGAAACCAGCAGAATGCTCTCGGGAACGTTTGCCACAACACATGACAGCCGCTCTTCAGAATTGCGCAGCGCGGATTCTGTCTGCTGCCGAACGAGAATCTCCTGCTCAAGCTGCGTCACTGTGTTCTGAAGTTCCTGTGTCTGTTCAGTAACAAGCTGCTGCAGATGGTCCCGGTGACGGATGAGTTCATCCTGCGTTTGGATACGTTCCGTAATGTCGTGGATAGAGCCGCACACAAACATTCTACCACCCACTTCGACGGCGGAGATCGAGATCTCCACGTCAACCAGGTGGCCGTCTTTGTGTCGGGCCGGAACTTCAGTCCGCTGGCCAATCAGTGGGCCGGATCTTTCGCGACGAAAACGGCCCATTCCCTGTTTGTGTTGTTCAACCGCCGACTCCGGAACGATAAGTTTATCCAGGGGTCGTCCGATCGCTTCCTCGACAGTCCAGCCGAGAATGTGTTCCGCCTGTCTATTCCAGAGCGTCACCACTCCGTACTCGTCGCAGAAGATGATCCCGTCGAGTGACGACTGGACAAGTTCATGCAACTGCTTCTGCTGTTCCGTGGCCTGCTCTCGCAGCAGCACCTGGTCCGTAATATCGGCGACGATCGAAATCGCTCCCCATTGTCGTCCCAGGGCATCACTGACTGGCGTAGACGCAACGTGATACCAGCCCTCCATCGTTGGCAGTTGCGCTTCGATACTGACCGGCGGACCGCCAGAAAGCACCTGGGCACAGGGCGGTTGTGGGTCAGGTGTTGACGTTCCGCAGTAAACTAATCGATAGTCGAGACCCTCAAGTCCACCATGAACCGGCTCGAATCTTTCCCGCATCGTTCGGTTGGCACGCACGATCGCGCCGCTCAGGTCAAGCAGACAGATATGATCGGGCATTGCATCAAACGTGTCGTTCCATTCCTGCAGTCGGAGCAGATCCGCCTGCCTCGGCGGGTATTCTTCGTAAATGCAGTGCAGCGCTTTCGCTTCAGAGTTCTCAGCCACTCCGACACTGCGATGAACAATACGCCCATCGTTCAGATAGATGGTGTCACGAAAAGTGTCTTCGAACCCGCCCAGCGAAAAGTGATCGGGGATCAGTTGGAAATGTGAACCTTCTGGCACGCACTGAGCGCAATGATTCTCCAGGTCGGCGAACGACAGGCGATCAGCAGAGTTATCCTGATCAACGGGCAACTGCCAGATCGCCGCGAAACGTGAGTTCCATCGGACTTTGAAGCCTCCTTTGGGAAAAACTGTCAGAATGCCAGCCGGCAGTTGCTCAAATGACCCAGAGTCTTCCTCGTAAAGTGTAAACAGGACATGACTGTTCGACGGCTGCAGTGGGTGATCAGTCATGTTAACTGTCCCGGGAATCTGGCCATTCCGTGATTCCAGCGGCCATCAGGGCTCTGACCAGTTGGTAAGGCGACGTCATGCCGAGTTTTCCGAGAGCTTCTGCGCGATACTTCTCAATCGTCCTCAGGGACCAGCCCAGTTCGGCCGCGCACTGTTTGTGCTGTTTGCCGTCGGTAATGCACTTCAGGACATCGAGTTCGTTTTCGGTCAGCAACAGAATCTTATCGAGTATGATGTTCTGCTGATTCCGCTTTTCGAGAGCCACATCGTTGGCCCGTATCGCGGCACGAATAGCATCCCACAGTTCCTCTTCGCTGTACGGCTTTCTGAGAACGGCTGTTGCCCCGGAGCGCATGGCACGTACTGTCAGATCGACGTCCGCGTAAGCGGACACCAGAATGACAGGAATTTCGGACCGGCGCTCAGCGATCAAGCTCAGGATTTCCAGTCCCGGCATGTCAAACATGCGAACATCGGAAATGACCAGGCAGCGACCATCGTCCGGTAGCGATGAAACCAGTTCCTTCCCACTGGAATAGGTGGTGACATCAAGCGCAAACGAGGAAACCAGTCTGACAAGCGAATTGAGGGCCCCTGGGTCATCATCAACAACAAGAACCCGGACGTCGCTTACAAATTCAGCTGCGTGATCTTCCATCCAATTGCCTTATCGAATCGCAGAAATCACTTCACGGGCCATTCCGGTCGACGCCCCGTCTGCTCGGAGTCATGAGGCGTCTGAACTCTGTCTTGCAAATCATGGGGGGAGGGCAGGGATCCGCGAGGATGCGGTGAATACCGATCGACAGTAGTCATTTTCTTCTGGATTGTCCCTTAGCTGAACAAGGATAGGGCGACGGTTGCGATGGTAGTGGGCGTGTGTGGCGGTGTCACGGGTTGATCGGTGCGTGAAGTTGCAAAGTACTTCCGGAAATTCTTTTCTCTTTCCGGAAGGACAATGCGATGAACGATGATTGCACATGGCACGCGAGCATGCTGGCGGATCTTGTGGTGGCGGGGCTGGCGGAGCGGACTCAGGAAGCGTATCTGCGAGCGGCGCGGCAGCTCAGCAGGTTTTACGACGGGCGGGATCCCACCGAGCTGAGCGAACAGCAGGTCAAGGAGTATCTGCTGTGGCTGCGGGCCGAGAAGCGGGCGGCCGGGAACGCTGAAGATTGCCATCGGCGGTCTGCGGTTCTTCTATCGGCAGACGTGCCCCCGTGAGTGGACCGTGCTGGACAGGTTCCGTATCTCCAAAGAGACGCGGCTGCCCACGGTCCTGACCATGGAAGAAGTGCAGCGGATCATGGGAGCCATTCGCCGGGAGCGGTTCCGGGCGTACTTCTGGACGGTGTATTCGTGCGGTCTGCGGCTCAATGAAGCCTTGGCACTGCAGGTGGGGGATGTCGATTCGCAGCGGATGCGGATTCACATTCACTGCGGCAAAGGTGCGAAGGACCGGCTCGTGCCACTGCCGGCTTCCACACTCGAAGTGCTCCGCGAATACTGGAAGCAACACCGGCACCCGAGCCTGCTGTTTCCAAAGACGACTCAGCAGGGCGGCATGATCTCTGGCGCGCGGCAGACGATGCACGAATCGACCGTGCAGGGCGCACTGCGGCGCGTGGTGGTCGAACTGCAGTTCACCCGCCGCATCAGTGTGCACTGTCTGCGTCACAGTTACGCGACGCACCTACTGGAAGCCGGTGTCAAACTGCGATTGCTGCAGCAGTATCTGGCCCACACGGGTGCCGCGGCTCAACCTCGGGAATCAAATGATTCCCAGTTACATAGCCGCACGCCTTATGCAGAGTCAGCAAGAATGTCCGACGAGAGAGCTTCCCCCTCGGGAGACACTCCCGGTCCACTTAGTGCGACCTCGAAGTCTTCAAGCTTCGGCAGCAGGCGGCGGGCGATTCGGCAGTCGTAGAACGCTTGAGACTCCTCGTACTCAGTAGCTGTGACATCGGCATGCTCAGCGAGGAAGTGGATCAGCCGTCCGTTGCCGGCGTGTGCCTCAACTCGGATGTCAACGAATCCGTTGCCCAGGAGTCCTCCAATGGCCGTCGCGAGACGGTCGAATCCTTCGCCCGTCGCGGCGCTGACCGCCACCGCTGTTTCGTGCTGTAGACGCAACACATCCAGAATCGAGCGGTCTTCAACGGCGTCGCACTTGTTGAAGACGAGCAGCGTGTTGGAATGCTCGACACCGATTTCGTCCAGCACGTTGTTCACGGTTTCGATCTGGTGTTCGGCATCCGGGTGCGATGAATCCACTACATGCAGCAGCAGATCCGCATGACGGGCTTCTTCCAGTGTCGAACGAAACGACGCCACCAGATGGTGGGGCAAGTTGTGGACGAATCCGACTGTGTCACTCAGCAGGACATCGCCCCATGCGGGTATGGGCCAGCGTCTAGTCCGCGTGTCCAGCGTTGCGAACAACTGATCCGCGACATACTCGTCGGATCCAGTCAGTGCGTTCAGCAGTGTACTCTTGCCCGCGTTCGTGTAGCCGACGAGCGAAATGGCCATGTGTTCGCGGCGCTGAGCGACCATGCGGCCCCGGTGCTTTTCCACAGTTTTCAGACGACGCTTCAGATCGGCAATGCGGCGATCGACCAGTCGACGGTCAGTTTCCAACTGCTTCTCACCCGGTCCACGACCAGCTCCGACACCACCTTCGATACGCTCGAGGTGAGTCCACAACCGCTTCAATCGCGGACGGAAGTACAACAGCTGGGCCAGTTCGACCTGAAGTTTCGAGTCGTGTGTGCGAGCCCGGCTGGCGAAGATGTCGAGGATCAGCTCGCTGCGGTCGACAATGACCGAGTCGACGGCCTTCTCGATATTCCGTCCCTGACTCGGGCTGAGATTGTTATCAAACACGACCAGCTGGGCATCCAGCGACTCGACCAGTATCTTCAACTCTTCAAGCTTGCCCGAACCCATCAGCGTGGCCGGGTGTGGCGTGTGCCTCATCTGAGTCAACTCGCCAACCACTTCGACACCGGCCGTTTCGACGAGGCCCCGCAATTCTTCGAGCGGATGTTCGCTGCGGTCGCGGTCGTCTGAATCGAAGACGCCAGCGAGAACGGCTTTCTGATTGGAAACTTTGAGCTGTTCGCGTTTTGGTTCAGCCAAGAGTTGTTGTGCCTTCCTGTTTCGCGGATCGGCGTTCAATGGCCGCCGTTGAGCGCTGATTCCAGTGTAGACCTCTGAAGTCGGCGAAACCATACCCCTGTCCTCATACCGAGTCGAATATGCTGGTAACCCATCGACAGGAAGTAATCGGAATGGGTTCGCAGACTGGCGGTCTCAGGTGAGCGGCCACTGGTCTGGCGGTCCATCTGCAGCGGGAACTGGCGCGTTGGGCTCACACCAGTTCGCGGCTATTTGAACTTCTCCGTCTCAGCAACGGCGAGCTCATCACAGCGTTCGTTCTCGGGATGCCCGCTGTGGCCTTTCACGTGTGTGAACGTGACCACGTGTTGTCCAAGCAGTTCGTCCAGACGACGCCACAAGTCTTCATTCTTCAACGGCTTGAGCGACTTTCCCTCGCGTCGTTTGAAGCCGTTGCGTTTCCAGCCGGGCAGCCATTGCGTGCAGCCCTGCATGGCGTATTTGCTGTCAGTAATGACGTTGACCCGCGTACGCCGTTTCAGAGCTTCCAGGCCTGAGATGACGGCCTGCAGTTCCATCTGATTGTTGGTGGTATGGGCGGCGCCTCCGGACAGCTCTTTTTCGGTCTGCGTTTTGACATGGCGCAAAACGCAGGCCCAGCCTCCGGGCCCGGGGTTACCGCTGCAGGCGCCGTCGGTAAACAGCAATACCTCGGCCTCTGCGGACCCGGTCTGTTGAGTCATGACTCAATCGAACGAAGGGACGGAGGAAACAGAATCAGGCGGGACGGTCGGCGGGAAGTCAGGCGGGGCGTGAATTCAGCTCAGCGTTCGCGGTAAACGATGCGTCCGCGATTCAGATCGTAAGGAGAAACTTCGACCTTCACGCGGTCACCCGGCACGATGCGGATGAAGTTCTTGCGCATCTTTCCTGCGACGTGAGCCAGCACCATATGGCCGTTTTCCAGTTCCACACGAAACTGGGTGTTGGCCAGTGCTTCGGCAACAGTTCCTTCAACTTCAATGGCCTCTTCTTTGGCCATAAATCCGGTTCTCTCTGACACTAAGGGCGGGTCAAGGGACATCCGTCATCCGACGGCCCGGCCGCCTGAACGATGAGGAAGCAGGCATTCTGTCTGGAACGGCCAATGTTTGCTACCCCGGCACGCCTCCGTCCGTTTGGCCCGCGTCGTACGCCGTGACGCGGTCTGATAGGATCCCCGCGAATGACCTGTTTCCGGAGTACACCGATGAATTCACACGCTTTGCGAGTTTTCGCGGCGATCACGCTCGTCCTGACTTTGGCCGCCGTGTTGCAAACGTCGGCGTTTGCCGACGGATTCGACGACCACACGGCCTTCTGGCTGCGTCGCGGTATTGCCGACTCGAAGCCAGTCGAATCGATGACCATGCGGCAGGGGCTTTCTCTAAAACGAATTGGTCGGGGAATCGACGCTCCCTGTGTCGTTATCAAGACTGACGAAGACAACTGGGCCAAGGCACTGGTCGGCTGGGGATTTCGAAAGAGTGGCGACGGGGGACGCATCCCGGTGGTGCTGATCGAGCGATTCGTCACCTATCGTGGTGATCGGCAGAACCTTACGACCAGTTCGGGGAAAGACGTCATGCTGTTTCCCGGGTTCGGCTTCAATTTCGACATCGGGCAGGTCGTCCCCGAAGGCCAGGGCGAAGACATTCTGTACGGCCCGGAGGGGGTCCTCAGTCCGGCTGACGGCGCGGAATTATTCGGCCTGCACGGCCCGGCCACTCCCGAACCAGAACCGCGAGACCGGCCCGATCCCAAATCACACCCGGGAGTCTTCCCGACCGATTTCGCAGGATCGTGGCACGTGCGTATCGATGGCCGATGGGAAGGCCGATGGGAGCTGGACGTTGACGGTCGGCAAGTCTTCGGAAGATTCATCTCTGACGAAACGCAAAGCGTTTATGAGATCAGTGGACGAATCGCCGCTCGTCCTCACAACGCAAAGCTGGACATCGCACTCGTCAACGCCGAACAAACCGTTGACGCATATCTATGGACGAAGGACAAATCGGCAATGGCCGGGACAATTACGATGGCAGAACGAAAACTGGGCTTCTACGCCACACGGGTCGAGGTCAAAGCCGAAGCAGAGCCGGAAGCGCCGGAGTCAGATTCCCCTGAAGAGTAGTCGCCGACACCTGTCGCCCTTTTTTCGAGCCGGGTTCACGATTCTATGAAAATCATCCTCGCCAATCCCCGCGGATTCTGCGCTGGCGTCAATATGGCGATTGAATGCCTCGATGAGGCTATCCGTCGTTTTGGCGCCAACATCTACGTCTACCACGAGATTGTCCATAACCGATACGTCGTCGAACGGTTCACGAAGCAGGGTGTGACATTCGTCGATGAAGTCAACGAGGTCCCCGAGGGTTCACTCTTACTCTACAGCGCACACGGAGTTTCCCCTGAGATTCGTAATCAAGCGAAAGAACGAAAGCTGCACACGATCGACGCGACCTGTCCGCTGGTCACCAAAGTCCATCTTGAGGCGATTCGCTTTGCTCGTGCCGGATACCACATCGTCCTGATTGGGCACGAAGGGCATGACGAGGTCATTGGCACGATGGGAGAAGCCCCGGAGAGCATCACGTTGGTAGAAACGGCGACTGATGTGGACGCGCTGGATTTTCCATCAGATTCGAAGATCGCGTACCTGACGCAAACGACACTCAGCGTCGCGGAAGCCAACGCCGTCATTGAGCGACTCAAAGAGCGTTACCCTGGAATCGACGCTCCGGCAAAGGAAGACATCTGCTACGCGACGACGAATCGGCAGGAAGCGGTGTCGCAGCTCGCCCGGGATGCAGATGTTGTCATCGTCCTCGGAAGCCAGAACAGTTCGAACAGTCGCCGACTTATGGAAATGGGAGCGTCATTCGGACCAAAGGCGTTTCTGGTGGACGGCATGCACGAATTGCCCGTCGACTCATTTACCGGTGACGAGACTGTGCTGATTACTGCCGGCGCCAGTGCTCCGGAAGTTGTTGTCCAGGAGTGTATTGATCAACTGGTCGAACGATTCGGCGCGGAAGTCGAAACCGTGACCGTCAGAGAAGAGCACGTCAGTTTTCCACTCCCCCGCGAACTCCGTCTGCAGACGGTCGAATAAGACGCGAGACGTTTGTTGTAACCGCATTGATGCGGCTCAGTCTCGCATTGCCAGGCTCAAAGAAACGACACCGAGGTCACCGCATGCGACTGCTGAACCGCCTGGAACACCGTTTCGGACGATTTGCAATTCAACGTCTGACACTGCTGATTATGGTCGGCCAGGGTGTGGCCTGGTTCCTGGGCCAAAGTGACCCGGCATTTCTAATGCGGCTTGAGTTCGTTCCCGACGACGTCATTGGCGGCGAATACTGGCGTCTACTCACCTTCATTTTTTACCCGCCCGATGTTAGCATCTTTTTCTTCTTCTTCTACATGCTCATCTTCCATCTCATGGGGACAGCATTGGAACAGACATGGGGAGCGTTCCGTTACAACGTCTATCTTCTTGTCGGATACGTCGTCACGGTCGGACTCTCGTTTGCTGTGCCTGAATTTCGAGGGCAGGTTGTCTCGAACACTTATCTTTGCGGGACAGTCTTCCTGGCATTTGCCTGGCTGTACCCGAACTTCGTATTTCACATCATGTTCATTCTGCCCGTGAAGGTGAAATGGCTCGCGTGGCTCACCTGGGCGACGTACATCTACGGTTTCCTCAAAGGCCCAAATCTCGCGCGGCTCATGATCGCGGCCGGCGTGGCGAATTTCCTGCTGTTCTTTGGTCGGGATATTTACGAGCGAGTCCGATCACGACAGCGCCACATCAAGCGAAAAGTCGAGTCTGCATCCATTACCGGACGCGGGAAACCATTCCATCAATGCCGCACGTGCGGGGCCACGGACCAGGACGAAACGCCGTTGGAATTCCGCTACTGCAGCCAGTGTGGTGACAATGCATGCTATTGCGAAAACCACATTCGCGACCACGAGCATGTCAGCAGTGAGTAGTGGCTCCCTGCCAGTCCGTCGCGTGAATCGTAGGCCGGCAACAAGGAGCGATAGCGACGATGTTCCGGCAGTTTATTTCACGCGAATTACTGACTTGCCGGGACGGCGCTTCGCTTGTACCGGCCTACCAATTCCATTTTCAGGGGCGGTCCCACGGAAACTGAAGCGTCGGGGCATTCGCATAACACTGCATCGACAGTTTCAGTTTTGTGCCGCAACCCGGCCGTAAGGTAAGCGTGACAGTCCGTGCTAAGAGTCTTGCATTGCCTTTCGCGTGCGTCACTCCAGTGAAGAAATGCTCCCCATATCCGCCCGCCTGAATCGTCACCACTCGGGAGTCAAGCTGATTTGTATTAACCAGAACGACCGTTGCGGACTCCTCATCAAGTGATGAGACCAGCGCGGCACAGTCGTCCGGGATGCCGGCGCGACGCGTAATCGGGTCGAAGTATCGTAATCGAGTGTGCCAAATCAGGCCCTGTCTATTCGTCGGTAGACCACCGCCCATGAGCTGGACCAGTGACCCGACACTCGCCGGGTTCATACGCATGGAGTCATCGGCGAGACGCGTGTCGGGAGTTGTCTTATCTGCCCTTATCGTCGTGACCTGCTGACGCACTCGGTCCAGGTCGGAGCGCAGAGCCTGCTCAGGAAAGCTGGCGTTCTTCCCATTCAGAAATCCCCACCAGCCACTCTTCGGCAGGCGGCCACGGTCCTCTGCTTTCATTGTCAGAAACGCGATTTCCTCAACGCCAATCGAGTACGGCTCAGGCGTGAACTGATACCAGCCGTCGTCGCCATACATGTGCGGGTACTGTAGCTTTCCATCAACCATCTTTGCCTTTGAATTGATGATCCCTATTTGCTTTCGCCAGGGGTCGAGATAGCTGTCGTCGCCGGTCAACAGATACGCATTCATGAATCCGGGAAGCCCCAGATAATGCGTGTTGCGGTGAGCGAGGTCGCCCGTTTGAGGGACAACAACGCTGAATGCCCAGCCATATACTCCGCCGTACCATTTGCCGTCAGACCCACCGATCTTTCCATCCAGACCAATCTTTGTCGGAACGATGTTCCCATTCTCAATCATGCGGTCGCGCCACGCACTGATGTACTCAAGCACCCAGTCGCGATATCGCTGCTCACCAGTCAGCATGAAAAAAAACCTAATACTAATATTCTGTAACCTTGGGATGTTCTAGCCAATGATAAAAAAATCTGCTGGCATTTACATTTTCTTAG
>CAYSJO010000012.1:0-7748 GCA_964431285.1 uncultured Planctomycetaceae bacterium | reverse complement strand
TCGCTTCCCACTGTTCGTCGGTTAGTTCATGTCGCATCGTTGGCCTTCCTTGGCTAGCGGGCTGAGGAAGACGAAGTTTCGCTGACATGGCAAATCAGGGCCAGCTCAGTTTTCAAACAGAGCCTAATAAACACTGATCTTTGCTAATGCGTGAGGCAAGCGGCTGACATTAGACATTCGCGTCAATTAGCGCAGATCAGTGTTCTCAATGCCGTTGTCGTTGTCCCAGTCCGCCGTAGGAAGCATGTCGCCCATGGCATCAAAGATGTCGCCCACGCCCGGCTTGAACACATCACCGATCAGCATGTCGGTGACGTTCGCGCGGTACTGCGGATGCGCTTTGAGGAATTTTCCGAAGCTGAATTCCCGTGCGTAGAACGCATAGACCAGCTTGCGAAACAGATTCACTGCGTCGCGATAGGTGCTCTGCCAGCCTCCCAGCGATGAGGCCGTCAGGTCGCCAGCAGTCAAAGCGTCGTGAATTGAGTCAGCCGCAAGTTCTCCGGACTTCAGTGCCAGAAACACGCCTGTTGAATAAACGGGATCGATAAAACCGAACGAGTCGCCGACGAGTACCCAGCCAGGTCCGACGGCCTGCTTCGCATAGTATGAGTAGTCCTTTGTCGTCAGCAGATCGCGAGTTTGCTTCGCATCGACCAGACGCTCGGCCATGGCGGGACAGCGATCCAGTTCCCGCTGGAAGGTTTCGTCTGTCGAGGACCCTTTCGAGAACATGTACTCCATGTTTCCGGTCACGCCGACACTGGCCACATTGTCTGGCAGTGGAATGAACCAGAACCAGGACTTCTTCTCAGGCGTCTGCATAATCAGCGTCGCGCCTTCATCCCGGCCGGGGTCGCGACGCGCGTTTTCGAAATAGCTCCAGATCGTTCCCATGCGCAGGCACGGATCGGAATCCTTGACGCCCAGTCGCGATGCAAGAAACGCCGATTGTCCGGTCGCATCGACGACGACCGAACTCGCGATTTCGCGATCGACACGTTCGTCGTTCGAAGTCAGTCGCACCTTTACACCGACGGCCTGATCTCCGTCGAACAGAACGTCGACAACGTGCGCCTCGGTATGCACGGTTCCACCTTTGGCCGAGACGTTGTCGAGCAGCATCCGGTCGAAACTGTCTCGCCAGACCTGCCATGTCTGCGAGCTCTCGCAGTCTTTGTACTCGTCAAAATAAAACGGCGCGGACGGCTTCGTGCCCTCGCTGAAAAACTGCACGCTGTACTTTTTCGGATACGCGCTGGCTCGCATCTGTTCGAGCAGGCCGAGACGCTTCAGCGTCCAGTAGGTCTCGGGGATCAGCGATTCGCCGACGTGAAATCGCGGAAAATCGGATCGTTCCAGGACCAGCGTGCTGTGGCCGTGCCCGGTCGTGAGTGCACCGGTTGTCGCACCGGCCGGACCGCCTCCGATGACGATGACGTCGTAACGATCCTGCAGTTCAGGTTGTGGCATGAGTGTCATGATGAAGCCAGCGGCAGCGATGCAGAGACTTCCAGCAGGTCCACCGCCGGCTGGTGATTGCAGAAGATTGTAGCCAGGCGACCGTACGTGATGTCGCCCTCCGACATTTGTAGACAGCGTGCGAGTCCCGGACCAGCGGTCAGTTTCACGATGGCGGCCAGTTCAACCTCACGCAGCACGTTGTAGTCGATCAGGATGCGTCCGAGCGGAATGTCGCCGCGAAGAATCTCCTCGCGAACCTGCTGCGTCACGTAGTGGAAGTTGAAGCGGACGATTCCAAATTGCACGACCTGGTCCGAGCCCTGTTTCACCAGAGTGATCTTGCGTGAGTAGAGGTCGTCGTCGAGCCGTTGATCGATCACGCTGACGTCGACCTTGCACCCGTGATACTGCTCCATCGTGACTGTCATGTGATGGTTGTGTACAAGCAGTGATCGATACGGCTCGGGCGTACCCGTGCGGGGAATGTGCTCAGCCGCAGCGAACAGCGGTTCTTCGCCCGGGAACAGATTCGTCAGTGTTTTCAGTTCGTCCTGTGCGTTCACGCTTCCAGCCGTTCGTAGTTGGCGTTGTTCGTGGTAACCGCCGTTCGTAGTAACCGCATTTATGCGGTAGTCCGCTCTACCGCGATCCATGCCGTGAGAACAGCCGGATGAATCCGGCTACTACAAACTGCAGCTACGTGTACCGCACCTCACGGTGTTCTGGTTCGAAGTACTCGGTCAGCAGGCTGTCGACCTGCAGCAGTCCTTTGCGTGTCAGGCGGATCTCGTCTTCCTCGATATTGAGGTACCCGGCAGCCTGTTGATTGTGCAGGGCTTCAGAAAACTCTTCGAGAACGTCGACTCCGAACTTCTGCTCCAGTGGTGCAACCGCGACGTGTCCTTCCTTCATCTGCAGGACGAACTCGCGGATCAATTGCTGGTGTTCGGTTGGACGTAGTGCCCGGTTGATGGGCAGTTCGCCAGACTCGACCGCGCTCTGGTAGTCCTCAATTTGATCCAGGTTCTGGTAATGCACACCTTGGAGATGACCGAACGACGAAACGCCAGCTGCCAGAATATCGCCGCCGCGGAACAGGTTGTCCCGGTACACGAACTGGTCCGTGTCCAGATTGCGGACCAGCTCATTACCACTCGAAATCCGATAACCCTCGCCGAGCATCCGGTTGATGGCCTCGTCGGCCCAGCGGCGTTTGGTTGCCCAGTCGGCGACAGGTGACTCGACGCCGGACTCACGCATCTCCTTCGAGATGATCGTGTTGAACGGCAGTTCCATCTGATACATGGTGAGATTATCGGGCTGCATCTCGATAGCTTTGTCGACGCAGTGATGCCAGTTCTCGTCAGTCTCGCCGATCATCCCGGCGATCAGGTCGATATTGACCTGCGGGAATCCAACCTGCTGAATCCACCCGTATGCCTTCATGATCTCGGGCGACAGATGAGCGCGGCCGTTCTCCTCTAGGATCTCGTCTTTGAAGTTCTCGACGCCCAGCGAGACGCGAGTGATACCGATCTCTTTGAGCGTTTTGACCTTCTCCAGGCTGAGCGTGCCGGGCTCGCATTCGAACGTGACTTCATCAGCAGTGTCCCACGACACATTCTCAGCCAGTTTGTCGCGCAGAAACAATAGTTGTCGTGAGCTGAGATACGACGGTGTGCCGCCTCCGAAATAGACGAATTTCAGCTGTCGATCGCGGACGGACGGCGACTGGCTGATCAGCTCGATTTCGCGGGCCAGGCAGTCGACGTACCGCTGGATCGCCTGAGCATTCTGGTTGGTGTAAACCCGGAAGTAGCAGAATCGGCACCGCTTGCGGCAGAACGGGATATGCAGATACAGCCCGAGCGGCACGCTGGCATCCGGTTCGGAATTCAGTGCCGAGTGAATCTCGGGAACGTTCTCCTGAGTCCACAGCGAGAACGGCGGATAGTTGGAAACGAAATAGCTGCCGACTTCCGTCGTGCTGGATGTGTCGGTCGCCATGCGGTGGGCTCTTTGAGGAGTCTGGCCAATACGGGGGTGAATTGGGTCGCGGAACTCGCGGAGTCGTCGATTATGTCAGAGCGAAACACCGCACGCGACCCGGCTGACGTCGTCATTGCCAGGTGTCGCTGTCCTTGCATCAGTCCCATTAGTTTGATTCGGTTGTTGAGTTCGGAGGACGGTCATTCCGACGACCGGAACGGATCGTGTTGGCAGCCCACAGCAAAACAGCGATGAGTGGCAGCAGAACGCTCACGCCAACAACGGGGACGCTGAGCGGCAGTTGGATGGTCAGGCCGTTCAACCAGAGCGTTGTATGTCCGTCAAGTCCGTAAAACCCGACGTCAAGACCTGCCCCATACGCACTCCATTCGTAATCCGGCGGAATCGTCGAGATGGCGAAAAACGTTGGCATTTGAAGTCGCGCCGTTAATCCCTACATCAGATGTTGATCGAACCAGGCGTGCGTGCGCTTCCACATCTCGTCGGAGAGCACGTGTCCCGACCCCTCTTCAACGTAGTGGGAGAATTTGTCCTCTGCGTGCATCGTGCCGTATGCGTCGGCAATGACCTCAACGCCTCGCCGCACTTCGTCGATGGGGCTTCCGCCGTCCTTCTCGCCGAAGTTCAGCAGCAGCGGCCTCGGAGCGATCAAAGCGGCGATGTCCGGTGTGTCACCGTGCGGATAGATTCCTGGTACGAAGTTCGGGAAGCAGTGCAGCATGTGATTGTCATGGATCGCTTTGTACGTCGGCAGGCAACAGTTTCCGACCAGGCACTTCAAACGCGGCTCCCACGGGCCGACCAGCCATGTGTGTGTTGATCCCATGGAGTGTCCGTAACACCCGAGTTTGTCGCCGATGACCTCGGGCCGACTGACCAGAAAATCAACAGCCCGCCGCATGTCCAGGATGTTCTTCCATGCCATCGACTTGCCAGCGACGACCGACCGCAGGAACTCAAAACGTTCGTAGTTGCCGCCCTTGAGTTTCCCGGTCGGATCCTGTCTCTCTTCAAAGCAGAGAGCGTCAGGGCAGAGCACGACATAGCCTTCTTTCGCCAGCGCAGCACCCGTGTGATGCATTGGGTTGCCGGATAGTCCAGCGGGCTCACCCTTTCCGAGGTGGTACTGCCCGTTGTGCTGATGCCAGATGGCGACAGCCGGCGCGGGTTTCTTTGCGCTGACTCCATCAGGAATCAGCAGCAGCGCGGGAATCGGATCGTCAGGTTCGGCGTCGTAGTACAGCGACTCGATTCTGAAACCCTCTGCCTGCGACTTTTCGCGCAGTTTTACGTTGAGTGGACATGGTTCCGGCCAGTCTCCGCCCAGGCCCGCAAGGAGTCGATCTCGAAAGTCTGCTGGTGCCATGTTGTGCCCTCTATCACGAACAAACGATATCACTCGTCGGCCCGTTTCCCTGTTGATGGAATTAACCGTATTTCAACGCTGCTGATTCTCTGTGAATTATGATATAATAGTTTACTTACGTCTATATCTGAACGAACTGATCTTTGAGAGTGACTGCACAATAACGAAATCAGGAAGTGGGCCAATGCGACGACGTGGATTCACACCGGCCTGACGACAGGCGATCGCCAGGCTCCAGGCTTCTTCTCCACTGGCACAGGCGGCGCTCCAGATGCGGACAATGTGATCAGCGCCCTTTCGCCCGGAAACCTCCGGCAGGATGGTTTCCCGCAATACGCGAAACTGATCGGGCTCACGAAAGAAATAGGTCTCACCAACGGTGACCTCGGCCACCAACTCGTCAAACGCACCCTTGTCTCGCCTGACGTGAGCGAGAAACTCATCCACGCTGACCATTCCACTGTGAACCATGGCTCGACGGACCCCGTCCTCGATGCCTGAGCTGCGTTCGCCGTCCGGCCGCAGCCCGATCTCTCGCGCCAGGAAGTTCAGAATGGCAGTCAGGTCAGAGTCCATATAATCAAGCCCGCCCGAGGCAGGCAGTACAATGGGTCGGCAGATTCGGCTCGAGTACTCCGTTTATCCCTGACCGTTCGAAAGGTCCGCCGCGGTCAACAATGACGCGACTCCGTTCTCCAGCCGAATTGTCGCCGTTACCAGTGATGTTGGTGCAGAAGCGGTCTCAACAGCGGAGTCGTCGACGGTTTTCAGTCGCACGTTGCTTTCCGCTCGCACGATCAAACGACGGCCCTTGTTTTCCAGCACGATGAGATAATCCGATACAGCGATGTCCCGCGCCGGCAGCCCCAGTCGCGCACGAACATCGATGACGGGAACGACCTGCCCCCGCAGATTCAACAGTCCCTCAACACCTTCGCGTCCCGGCGCCGGAGACAGCGATGCCCCGCGAAGAATCTCTCGTACGTCGCTCACATCAAAGGCGAATACGGCGTCGCCAACAGAAAAGACTGCAAATTCACGTTTCACAGTGGCCTCTTGTTGAATGCACGGCCGGGCCGACAGCATGTACGAGGCTACCACTCGGCTCCAGTTGATGGCTACGGTATGAAGTATCCGAATCACCTGTCCCGCAGAAAATGTACACGATGCCAGCCGATCGCTCTCTACTGTCGACTCGACACGCCTCCGCCCGGCGTGAATTTCTCGGCCAGTCCTTCAACGGATTCGGCACCGTCGCGCTGGCCTCGATGCTGCACGCTGAGCAGGCTCAATCCGCCAATCGGAATCCGCTGGCTCCGCGAGCAGCGCACTGGGCAGAGGCTCCGGCAAAGGCCGTAATCTTCCTCTTTATGGCCGGAGGACCATCGCATGTGGAGACGTTCGATCCGAAACCGCTGCTCAACGAACTCGACGGACAGAAGCGACCGCCGTCATTCGGGGACGTGAAGTATCAGTTCGTCAAACCGAACGCGCGACTGCTTGGCAGTAAGCGGCGATTCCGGAAGTATGGAGAAAGCGGCCTGGAAGTCTCGGACCTGTTTCCACATGTGGCCGGGAACATCGACGACATTGCTGTTCTGCGATCGTGCTACTGCGACAAGGTCGTGCACTCGGCCGCTCAATACGAATTGTTTGGCGGACGCACGTTTCCCGGATTCCCGAGTATGGGTTCGTGGGTCACGTACGGCCTGGGAGCCGAAGCCCAGTCGCTGCCGTCGTACGTTGTCATGGCCGACCCGGACGGAGCGCTCGAAGCGGGTCAGCCGATGTACGGCAACGGATTTCTGCCGTCGATGTATCAGCCCACGATGCTCCGCCCCGGTGCCACGCCAGTCAGAAATCTTGACCTGCCATCGGGTGTTTCACTGGAGCAGCGCCGCCGAACAGTCGAGTTGATTGCCGAACTGAATGGACTCGACGCGCCACCGGACGATGAGGAACTGGCCGCGCGTATTGCGTCGTACGAACTCGCCTTCCGCATGCAGACACAGGCTCCGAAAGTGTTTGACCTGAGCCGCGAGTCGCGGACAACTCAACAACTGTACGGTGTTGGTGAGGAGCCGACTGACGATTACGCCCGCCGTTGCCTGCTGGCTCGACGCCTGGTCGAACAGGGAACGCGTTTTGTCGTCGTGGTATCCGGCGGAGGCCCGGGCAACATGCAATGGGACGCCCATGGCGACATTGAAGAGAACCACCTGCGGATGGCGGCTCAGGTCGATCAACCGATTTCGGCACTGCTGACCGATCTGAAGCGTCGCGGTCTGCTCGATTCGACGCTGGTTCTGTGGGGCGGTGAATTTGGCCGCTCGCCCGAAGCCCAGTCGTCGAAGGGTCGGGACCACCACAACACCGGATTCACAATGTGGATGGCGGGCGGCGGCATCCGCGGTGGCCAGGCCATCGGCGCGACCGATGACATCGGACTGCGGGCCGTCGAGCGGCCGCTGCACTTCCGAGACATCCACACAACTCTGCTGCATCAACTCGGACTCGATCAGGACGCCCTCAGTTTTCTGCACCTCGGGCGGAAAGAACGTCTCACACTGGTCCACGGCGAAGTCATCGACGAAATCGTCGAGAGCTGATTTCGCGTAGGGCCGGTTCCTACCGGCCGCATCGACGCCGCCGGCCGGTGGGGACCACTGTGTTACCTGACGAAGGCCACGTAGTAGAACCACAATCCCGTGATCGACGTCAGTGTCAGGTCCAGCGTCGACGCCCAGCCCAGCTTTGCATGTAGATCACTGTGGGGGCACGGTGCCGGCGGATTGGGGATGCGCTTTAAAGCCAGTGTGATTGTGATACCCCACAGCACCGGACTGGAAACAGCGAACACAAGGTGAATCCACAGAACTTGCTGCACGCTCGTAAGTTGCTCGGGGCT
>CAYSJO010000011.1:0-8270 GCA_964431285.1 uncultured Planctomycetaceae bacterium | reverse complement strand
ATCGTCGAACGCGTCATTGGCTGGCTCAAGGAGTTCCGGCGTGTGTTTTCACGGTATGAAAAGACCGCATTGAACTTCGGTGGTATCGTTCGCCTGGCGTTCATTCAGCGGTACATGCGAGCCATTTTCTAATTCGCGTCGTTTTCAAACAGAGCCTAGTGCATGGGCTCAGTCACCGCTGACAACACGCGCCGTCGCTCTGTTTAAGAACCGCCAGTACGACGATTCCATCCGCCTTCTGCTGCAGGACGTTGAGGGCAAAACAGAAACGCAGACGGCCACTCAGGATTTGCTGCTGGGTGAGTGCTACTACCTGCTCAAAAAGTTTGGCGAGTCGCGGCCGCATTACGTGCGAGCCATTCGAAACCTGCCAGCCGGAAAGAATCGGGTCGCCGCGGAACAGCGTCTGGTCAAGGTGCTGTATCTGGTCAAGGACTTTGACGGAGCCTTGGAACGCATCGACTCGTTCCTTGATCGGAATACCGGTCAGCGTGGGACAGGTTCCATGCTTGTTTACCGCATGATGATTCTATCGCTGCAGGAATCGTCCGATACTGCCGAGATCGAAGCGCTGCACAAAAGCGTCCGCGACAAGGTGGCCACTTATGGCCCGGCAGCCGGGATGGAAGCCGATCATGTCCTGTCTTCGCGCTATCAGAAAACAGGCGAACTCGAAAAGGCTCGCGGCAGCTATCAGCGCATCGTCTACACGTACCGGGACGCGATCTCGAAGAATCAGAAGGCAGACGCACACCGTCAAAGAAGCACTTGAGCGAATCCTGGACCTGAAGAAACATCGACTCGTATTCGATCTCGGTCTGACCGGGGCGAAACCGACGATTTCTCTGGCGGAGCCAACAGAGGACGAGCCGCAGGCGGTGTCGAGGATTGTCGAAATCTACTCGATCGATCAGGCAGCCGAACGCAGACAACGCTTTGCCCCTTTGAGTCGAAACTACGGTTCATTTGAAAGAGTCTTCGGTCGGGGCAGCTATGAAATCACGCTGTATGCATCATGGAGCGAATGGAATAAATCTCGCAGACGCGCATCCTGTGGGCAGACGGACTCGATCGCGAGGACAAGCTGGCAGCTCAGTACAAGGGGTTTCCTTGAATTAACACGCGTCAGGACCGTCGTTGTCACGATGTCCTGGCCAGTGTGCTGAAAGACCTCGGACTTGAGTACGAAATCGTGCAGCGTCCAAAAGCGGCGGAGCTGTTCGAAGCAGGACTGGCCCAATACAGCAAGATTCGCCAGATCAATCCTCGCAGCGAGTTTGCCGAACGATCGCTGTTTCAGCTTGCCCTGGATTTCTGCAGCCAGAAGGAATACGGGCGGATGAAGATCGTGCTCGGTGAATACCTCAAGGTGTTCGACGGGCCCGAGTACCCGAACTACCGCAACGTGTGTTTCTGAGTTGGGTGGGCATTCGAGAATGACCGTAATTTCCGTGACGCCTGTCAGTACTACCAGCGTGCTGCGGCTGAGCGACTGGTGCTTGCATCTCGCGCCGCCGTCGCCGCCGCTCGTCCCGGGGACGCACTGTCGGACGAAACAACGGACGTCGCTCCGCTGCCGCCGAAGGACGAGCTGTTCAAGTCGCTCAGTTACGAAATGCAGTTTTCGTTGTTGCCCACAGTACAGGGTAATTTTCGCGAGACGACGCTGCGGCAGTTCACGGACTTCCTGGAGTTCAACACGCACGTGGAGTTTTCGCTGGATGCATCCGTTCAGGGACTCGATCAGACTCTTAACTTCGGCTCGTTTCGTGACGTGTCTGCGTGGGACCTGCTCTATCGCGTTCTGGACGAGAATGACCTTGCCGTCCGAGTCGAAAATGCTGATCCGGAAATCGCCGAGAAGGCTTACTACCGCATGGCGTCGTCGTACCAGAAAGACACGCTGATGCAGCAGGCTCTGGAGAACTGTGAAGTCCTGCTGGACCGCTATCTCGATACCATCCGCCGCGGCGACACGTATCGTCTGATGATCGACATCTATCGTGGCCTGAAGGATTACGGCAAAGCTCTGGCGATGCTCGAACAGTTTCGTCAGGTCGCGGGCGATTCGGTTGAGAAATTCCGACTGGATGCGGAGATCGCCGGGCTGTACTTCGATATGGCAAACTATGAAAAGGCCCGAATCTTTTTCCGCCAGGCATTGGAAGCCGCGGTCACTCCGGCTGATCGGCTGGCAATCCGCGAGGGATACGCGCTCACGCTGTATCGGCTTGGCGAGCGTCCCGAAGCGTTAAGTCAGTACGCAACACTGGAACGCGAACAGGTAAGTCCGCTGCGTGAATTCGCAGCCAGACAGATGACATGGCTGCTGAAGTTCGAACTCCGCCAGGTCAAAGAAATTGAATACTCCAAGGCCGATTTGCAGTACATCACTCAATACGAAAACCTGAGTGATGAGGAGCGCGGACGCTTGTCGACATCGCATTTCGCCAAAGCGACGTGGATCTACTACGTACTGGCACAGGTTGACCTGCAGAAGGATCGTCGTTCTGCAGCGAAACAGAAGCTGCAGGGGGCAACCACTTCTCCGGATGAATCGCTGGCTGGACAAGCCGGATTCCAGTTGGGACAGGTCCACTCCGAAACGAATCCGGAGACCGGATTCGGTTGGCTGAACGGTCAGATCGCCGAACAGGTCACTGCGGTACGTTCCGGCAAATTGCGATACTGGAACGGAAGTCGTTGAGCCGCTGCGCCGCTGTTTTTCGTACGTCACTCGGGCGTCACGCAACGTTTTCTGCCAACCGTTGGTGAAGCCGTTTCGAGCGATCGTACTCCAGTCCTTCACCGGCTCGCCGAGAAACTGGTCCAGAATGCGAAGATGCAGGGCGAAGTTGATCCACGTCCGGTGGGCGTTCGACAGGATTACAAATCCGAAGTCATCCTCAGGCAGCATGCCGATCCAGGCGATGTATCCATTGTTGGACCCGCCGTGCCAGACGAGCTTTCGCCCCCGATAGTCCTCAACGAACCATCCAAGACCGCAGGACGCGTACGCCATTGGATGGTAAGTTCCCTCTTTGCGAACCGGTCTGACGATCTGTGGCGAGCGCATTTCTGCCAGGACATCCTGTCGGATCGCTGGCAGAACTCCGTCGCTGCCGGCAGTCAGGTTCCAGCGAACCCATTTTGCCAGATCAGCCGCAGTCGACCAGATCGCTCCGGCAGGCGCGATGGAATCGACCATGTTTCGCTCGAGTTCGACTGGCGTCACCGTACCGTCCGTTTCGGTGTGAGGTCATGCAATCTCTCGATCGGTCGGACAGACCGCCGATGTCGACTGCATCTGTAACGGCTGGAGGATGGACCGATCGACGAATTCGCTCCACGTGCGGGAAGAGACTTTTTCAAGGATTCTCCCCGCAGTGAGATACGTCAGATTGTTGTAAGTGAAACGGCTCCGAAAACTGTGCTTCGGCTGGACGTGCTTCAGGCGGAGCATGATGTCATCCGATGTAAACTCGCCCTTGCTCCACAGGAAATCGGCAAGTTGCAGTCCCGTACGATGTGCCAGCAGGTCGCGAATCGTCACTTCGCGGGTGACGAAGGGATCGAACAACTCGAATGCCGGCAGGTGTCTGCGAACCGGATCATCCCAGTTCAGCTGCTTCTGACTGACGAGTAGTCCCACGGCGGTTGCCGTGAAGGTTTTTCAACATGAGGCAATCGGGAACACCGTATCTTCGGTGACTCGGGATTCGCTGCCGACTTTGCAGACTCCATAACCCTCGGACAGAATGACCTCGCCCTGCCTGACGATGGCCACCGCAAGCGCGGGAACATGCCACTGTTTCCGCGACTGCTCGAAGTAGGCACTCAGGCCTTCGAACTGATCGTCAGCACGAATGGGCCTCGTCATCAGGACGGACCAGGCAAGTACTGCAGCGACAACGACACTGATTCTCATATTGAACCCAATGTACTGAAGACTGACTGCCGAACTCTCCGGGCGAACGTGCGACCGCGTGAATGGAGAATCGATAACTGCTATCGGATTCACATTGTCTATACTCTATGACGGCTCAGTCATTAATTGGTCATCGCCACTTTCCTGCCAGGCAACATACCGTTTCTCAATGACAGGAATCTTCCCGAACGTTCCTGTTGTCCATACTGCCTGTCGTTGTGTTCCCTGACGGCTGAATTCACAAACCGGGCAGTTCATCTTTCACGGAATAACCGACGTTGCCTTCGCCACACGTTGAGCACGAATCTCATGCGATCATCGGTGTTTCTGTTTCTCGGTTGTTCTTACGCGACGTCGGCCTTCGCCGCCGATACGCCGGAGCAGTTGCTGGCCAATGCACAACGGCTGGAGCGATCGGGAAATCTGGTTGAAGCATCAAAGCTGTTTGAGCAGTTCATTAAGGAACATCCGAAACACACGCAGTTACTGGCAGCGCACTACCGGCTGGCGAAATGTCTCGACGGACTGGGGCAGATTGAGGAATCCATTGAACACCTCAAAGTGGCCGTGCAGTCGGTTCAGAAACGATATCGAAACCGCGGCGAAGCATTCTTCATGCTCGGCAAGCAGTATGCCGCGTTGAAGGACTATCAACGGGCCGTCACTGTTTATGAGGATCTGCTGGGCGAAGGTGCGGGGTTGTATGAGGATGAAGTCCTGAACCTGTCGGCCGGCTGGTACGCCGTGCTTGGCAAATACGAAGAAGCCGCTGCGAAGTTCAACATTCTGAAAGGCAAGGACGGTTCGCTGCTGGCTGAGGATGCGTTTTACAAGCTCGCGATGCTGTGGTTGAAAGTCGGTGAACTGGAACGTTCGGTTGACTCGGTTCAGGGGCTCGCTCGTAGCTATCCCAACAACAAACAGATTCCCGGTCTGATCTTCCGACTGGCTCAACTGCTGCGGGCGCAGAAGAACTGCGACGAATCGATTGCCCTGTGTCAGCAGCTCAGAACCGGCTTTGCGGACTCGTTCGAGGCCATCTCTGGCCGATACATCGTGGCGTTGTGTTATCACGATCAGGGCGACCACGTGAAGGCTGTTCAAACGCTTGAGAATCTCACAAAGGACGGAAAGTCGAATCGTGACGGACTGGCAACTGAGGCTATGTTTCTGGCGGCAACGATTCACGAACCGGACCTCGACGACGAAAGCGGTGCAATCAGCCGTTACGAACAGACGATTCAGTTGTCTCGCAGTTCACGCGGCGAACGTACGAAGCAGGTGCTGGAACAGTGCCACTTCAAAGTCGGCGAGCGTCATTTTTTGAACGAAAACTACGGAGCCGCTTTAGAGCACTACGTCGCTTTGCGAGCACTCGGCACGGGAATGAATGTGCTCGGCAGGATTCTTGAATGCCAGGCCGCGCTGGATAAAGTCGCCAGCATCGGTGCCTTCAGCACGTCGGACATTGATCTGATTAAACAGAAGATCGAAGAGAACCCCGGAACGGTCGCGTCCGCGGAAGCTGAGGTGATGTTGCTCGACCGGCAACTGAACCAGGCTCTGAAGCGTCGCGGAGCTGTACCCGTGGCAATTGCCGATCAGTATCGCGAGCTGTTGACGAAGCACCCGGACAGCGTTTTCGCCAGTGGGGACTTGAAAGCATACGTCCCGGGCCAGATCGGCAATGTCTATTTCAATGGGACCGAACCGGAACAGATGCAGGCGGCGATCGATTCGTTTCAGGCAGCATTGCAACTGCTGCCCCGCGATCACGATGCGTTGCGCGTCCCGACGCTCGAGAACCTGGCCCTGGTTGCCGAACGAGCCGGCGAGTCGGCCACGGCGGTCAAAGCCTACGACGAACTAATGGACATCTCGCAGGGGAGGCTTGCGGAAAAGCCTGAGGACGAGGCTCTGCAACGGCAGACTGTCGATTATCTCCGCAGTCTGGTCACGCGGGCAGAGACCCGTGACCTGCTTGGCAGTTCCATTGCCATGTGTCAGCAACTCGCGGATTCCGCGGATCAGACGGTGCTGGCCAAAGAGGCTCGCTACTACCTGGGCGAGTTGTACTACATGCAGAAGAATTACTCGGCGGCCGCAAAAGCGTTCGAGGTATATGTCCGGGCGTACGGCCCCGCGCAGACTCCTGCCGGCAACCTGCTGCAAAAACCATGGCAGCCGAAGAGGATTGACGATGCCGTGAAGCGCGTGCATCTGGTTCAGGCACGGATCGCGCACGCGTGGTTCGTTCAGGGTCACCACGACAACATGATCAAGACGTATGAATGGATGGTCGAGAACTTCGCGCATGGCAACCCGCACGTGGCCGAGGCTCAGTACTGGCTGTCACTCGAACTGGGCAAGCTCGATGCCGAAGCTCGACAGAGTGACGACGCGCGGAAGCTTGCGTTTTCTCGAATGGCAGAAGCGCTGTGGACACGAGTCGTAAACAAATCTCTGGACTTCCGCGGTGACGCGTTTCCGAAATCGTTTCATCCGTGGGTGAAACAGGGCCCAGGTCGCAAGCATGCGAAGACCGCGATGCTGAAGTCCGGTGAATACTTCTCAAAGGCCGGACAGTCTGAACTGGCTGCGCGTGTGTTCGAGCAATACCTGAAGCACTTCCCGCGTTATCCCGTCGATCCACGGACAAGAAAGCCGGATTACTCGCGCGGTCCCGACCCGATGTATGACATTGCCCACTACGCTCTGCTGCGTGAGTACACGACGCTGGGTAAAATCGGACGGATGGTGAATCACACCAACACTTACATCGATGGCATGCGGAACAGTCGCTTTCGGATCTCGACACTGCAGCAGGTCGGATTCCACGCGGGAAATGATGGCCGCTTCCCCGCGGCGATTCGCGCCTACGCAACACTGCTCGACGAATACGGCAGTAACGACCTGAACGACGACGACAAGCCGATCCCAGTGCCGGTTGAAAAACGTCTACGACAGGAGAAGCTCAACTGGAACGGAATCCGCGAGCCCGTTCCCGACGGTCTGGACCCGGGGAACGTGCGGTACTCGCTGGGATACTGGTACTGGCAGCAGGGTTTCTACGATCGCTGCGCCGAAGTACTGCAGCCTTTCCTGGGCGATGAAGATTATCTCGAACGCAAATCGCGGCCACAGGCTCTGTGCATGCTGGGCAAGAGCCACTGGGAGCTGCGAGATTTTCCCGGTGCAATTCCACCGCTGGAAGCAGTCGTGCAGAACCATGCTGACTTCGCAGCCGCTGAAGAGGTCTGCACTCTGGTCGCAGAGGGGTACATTCAAACGGAGCAGTGGAGTGACCTGACATTGCTGCACCAGCAGTTCGTCAACGAGTGGCCGGACTCGTCGCGGCGCCACCGCATGGATTACTGCCATGCCGTTGCGCAGATGGCTCAGGACAAGGTTGACGCAGGCGTGGCCACGCTTGAAGCACTGGTCGCCGGTGAGACCTACGAAGGTGTCAAAGCGGACGCGTGTTTCCGTCTGGCCATGCACGCAATGTCCGGCTCAGAACCAGATGAGGTAGGGGCGCTTGAATATCTGGAACAGAGCATGTCGACCTTCGTCCGCGATTTCGCCTGTCTGGACGCGGCACGGATCTACATAAAGCAGAAGCGTTGGCAAGACGCGGAACGGGCGCTGTCGCGCATCGTGGACGATCTACCCGACGGAGACCCTGCGATTCAGACAGAAGCACGTGACCTTCTGCCCACGGTCCGGGAAGAAGTGCAGAAGGTGAAGCGGGAGGAAAGAGACGACACATGAATCACCCGCACTGATGGTTGTGTTTCTTACGGCGTCATTCCTGTGACGTTCTCCCCGACTGACTTTGGTTGCTGGCAGTGCAATGAGCTTTCATGACGCGTGCGAATGGTCGTTGATCCGCGCTGTGGTGGCGGCATTGCTGGCCGTGCCACTTTCCCGAAGCCTGTCGCATTTGCTGACAACCTCGGGACGCTGGAATGTGCCGATGGGGATTCTTGTGCTGTCGCCGTTGCTCGCTCCCGAGCTTCTCGTCGGGTACGGCTGGTCCAGCATCGGGCTGAACCAACAGCACAATCGCGACAACAATCACGGGATAGAAATTTGCCTGATTCTGCTGAAGTTTCTGCCGGCTGGGGTCATCGCCCGAATCTGTTCACCACCGCCGCCAGGCTCTGCGATTGCAGTGCACTCGGATCGTCTGCTGGGTCCTCGTCGTAACCGGCTACGCGCTACAGGCATCCGTCTGCGTGGCGAACTGCTGCGAGAGCTGCCGGTGGCCGGCGTCGTGTTCCTGCTCGTCTTCCAGGAATTCGAGATTGCGTCACTTATGCAGATTCCGGCATGGACCGTC
>CAYSJO010000010.1:0-6553 GCA_964431285.1 uncultured Planctomycetaceae bacterium | reverse complement strand
GATTGCGAATGCCATCTTCGCTCTGTTCGAAATGTCTCCGTCTGCGATCGAGCAACTTGAAAGTCATTCCCGTCAACCATGGACCGGTCTTGGACCAATGGTTGCGCTCCGGTTTCTCTCAGAGGCTGCGCCGGATCGTGCCATACCAATTCTGTGTGATCAGATTGGCCAGGAAGGCAATGAGCTGCAATCCGAACTGGCATTCGACCGTCTGAAGGACTTACGTCACAACCCTGCCGCCGTGGCCAGTGTGCTTGCAATTGTGGCCGAGCAGTCTCGCTGGCAATATGCCATGCTGACGATGTTCGATCACGTTCCGTTCACGCCGGCGAGCGTGCAGTATCTGCTCAAGACGATTCGAAGTGGAACGAATGGTGAGGCGCTGGCCACGGCACTATGCACATCAGGGCTGTTACAGGCGATCGCCAATGGAACGGACCTGAAAACGCCGGACGTCTCGGCGGAAGATTTTCACTGCCCGGAACTGCTTCCGGTATTGAATACGATTCTCGGTGCCCGCAATCTGAGGATCAGATATCGTGAATCGGCCATTGAGCTGCTCGTCAGGACCACTCCCAAGCCGGTCGAGTCGCTCAAGCTGCTGATCGAGCGACACTAGGAAAATGACCCGGTTCGTGACACCGCTGAAGCAGCGCTCAAGAAAATCGAGGCTTCAAACTCGAATTCAAACCAGGCGTCGGACACGCAACCGGCTGACTGAGACGCGGTGAGTACGCGCCCACTTTGAGCTGCATCGGTCGCTGTTCCCAAGGGCTCGATTGAATTCATGCCGGACCCCGATGCGGGTACCCGTGGGGCAGCGGGATCGTCGATGGCCGCTACAGCACCAATGCGGGAAAGGGAATTGTCGGGGTCCGTATCTGCAGACTGTCATGGGATATGATGGCGTCGCGACTGTTGATGAAGATGGGGGCGACTTTGACATCACCATCGGTGCTGAATGCGGCCATGGCGACACCCAGGCTTTCATTCGGCAAGGCGACGGTAAACTTCACGCGCGGCGTCGAGTTGAGCTTCGACATGCTGCTTCAGTTCGTCGCTCGGAATTCGGTCGCGGACTCGCACTGCCAGGTGCAGACGGTCGATCCACTTCAGGAAGTACTCCGCGTCGGCCTTTGTGCTGGCCGGTTTGCCAGCAACGTCCAGGTAGATCGGGCTGGTGTGTGAATACTGTGTGCCCACCGGATGGTCGCGATGTCCTGGCCCGGAGGCGCGGACAGACAGCCAGCCGCTGCGATTCACCTTGACGACCTCGTCGAGACTGCATTCCAGTTGCTCGCCTTCCGGCTTCGCGGTTGCAACGACCTTGCCGTCCTGAATCAACTCCAGTCGGTCGAACGGAAACCGAGTGGTTGCCGAAGCTCTGACCTGGACCGTGCCCGAACCAGCCAGTCGGATGGTGTCGCCGATGGCCTTCCCATCAACCGTCAGTTCAAGCATCGGGCCGTTTGTGACGAATGACCGCCCGGCTCGCAGACCTTCAATCCACTTGTCGTAAGTCAGCGGACCATCAAGTTGTACATAGACGCGATCGCCGCCCGGCAGTCGGCTGCGGATGCGGTTCAGGAAGCAGTCCGTCCCGGCCGACGCGGTCAGACGGAATCCACAATTCAGAAGTCGATACCACAGCGGCACTGTTCCCGCATAACTGGCATTCAGGTCGAGCGTGTCGATGTTGCCCAGTGCGACGTCGATCGGAATCGACTTGCCCGTGTAGGGATTCTCGTACGGATCATCGGGCCGTTGTGCGACGTGCGTATAATTAACCAGACCATTCTGAATGTGCGTTCGCTGCGCGACGTCCGAGTTCGTGGGAATATCAAACGGATTCGTCGTGTCCTTGAAGCCCGTCATGATTGGTTCGACAAGCTGCGACAGATTCACCAGCGTCAGGTGTCCCCAGATCGTGCTGCGAAACTCCTGATTCCAGTACAGAATCGTCGTGCCAGTCGACTTGGCATCCGGTCGGCCACGGAAAAAACGTCGATCGAAAATGCCGTCGCCATCCGAGTTGGCGACAACAAAATTCGAGACTCCCAGATTCTCGCCCGCGCTTTGCGTGAGCATTGACTCGGGCGTGTTGTACCACTCGCCATAGCCATAGTTGGCATGGATGTGGTTTTCGCCGGAGTACCAGCCACGGGCTGGCTGATTGGTCCACCGTTCGCTGTCGACGGTGACCTCGACGGTCTTTCCGGCTGCCACGTCAAACTCGCGATAGGCCGTGCGATACTCAGGCCCATGCAGGACTCGCATGCGATAGTGTCCGACGGGAAGCTGAAGTTCGTCCGTCCCTTCGCAATAGAAGTGGGCATAGTCCTTCAGCACGCGAAACAGACGTCCGGGTGGAGCGTGATGTCCGCCGTCTTCGTCTTCGATCGAAACGCGGGCTGTGATTTTCTGCTCCGTTGCCCCGTCGCGTGTTGCCAGCTTGAGCGTGCCAACTGCCTGACCGAAATCCATGTCGGAAACGCTCAGGCTGCGATCAAGACTGCTTTCCAGATTTCGCAGTGTGAGCGATGTGGCGTTGTGTCGATTGTCGGTAAACAGCAACCAGCGACCGTCGGCAGACACACTGGGGCGATGCTCATCTCCCTGCCCGAAGGTGATCTGTCGGGCACGCGCCATCAAATCGCCGTCCACCAGCGGTACGTTCCACAGGTCGTAGTACGCCCCACCAAGGTCCGTTGTGAGGAACAGCGAACGGTCATCCGGCGCGAAGCATATGTCGTAGATGCGGGCTGGAAACGAGCCGAGTTTCTTTGCCTCGCCTCCATCAGCAGGCAGTTGCCACAGCGTCGGCTGAGGCCCGTTGTTGCCACCCTGCTCGCCGGAGACATCCTTCGTCGTTGTATAGATGATCGATCGGCCGTCATTCGACAGGGCATAGCGTCCCCACCGCGGCGCCGCAGCGACGTTCGACACTTCGCCAGACTCGACGTCATACCAGGCCAGACTGCGATTCACGGTCGGCGATTGAAAAATACCCAGAAGTTGCCGGCCATTGGGATGCCAGTACAGCTTCTGATACGCGATGGCTCCCGGGACTCCAATCGGTTTCGGGAGATCAACCCGTTGACCTGAATCTGAATTGATAATCTGCAGAGCTCCAGCGGCATGGCTCGGGGAATGTACGAATGCAATGCGCGAACCGTCCGGCGACCATGCGGGTTCCACGTCGAAGCCGGAGCCGTTTGTCAGCCGACGCATAGTCCCGCCGGCCAAAGGCATGCGCCAGATTCCGCCGTGATACGAAAACGCGACGGATTCACCGTCGGGTGACAGCCTTGGCTGTACGGCTCCGAAGCTGGCAGGAATCGGCGGAGACGTTGTTGCACCAGGCGGCTGTGTTGTCGTCTGAGTGCGTGAACTCACGAGCAGAGTCATTGCGATGAGCCCGGTCATCGCCACAGTCAGCATCGATCGCATCTCTCACCTCCTGCCGATCGTTCGTCGAGTGGATACTCCGGGGGTCGCTACCTCACCGGCGACTCCTCGCGCGATGTCAGCGAACTCAGGTAAAGGAGCTGGCTCTCCGTGGTGCCCGCACCTTTGACGGCCTTGTGGATGGCTGCCAGAACGTCACGTCGACTCACCTGCCCAACCAGTTCCTCACCTCTGAGCACGGGAAGCCGTCGCGCGTAGGTCTTCGTAAAGACCTGTGCGATCGCGAAAATGTCGTCGTCTTCGCTGATCGTCGGATTGTCCGTGACCATGAAGGCTTCGACTCGAGTCGAGGGAAGCTGGTCATAGGCAGCGTTGACGACCATGCTCAGGCAGTTGCGCTCTGAAAAGACGCCCACGTACTGCCTGCTGGAATTGACCACTGGCACGCCTGAAATCCGGTGCTTGACCAGCAGCTCAATGGCGTCGAATACGTCCATGTCCGGACGCACCTTAACCAGCTTGCAGGCCATGATATCCCGGGCGTAATGTGGCACTGCCATACCAAATCCCCTGACGGTGCGTACGCGTCTCGTATTCGTAAACACCCATACGAAATCGATCGCCGAAAACCCTCCTCGGCTTCGGCCAGGAAAACAGCCCGCGACCGCGATCCTCAACAGATTTGCCAACAGGTACCGATGCACTGCCGACGCGAAGTTGGACGGATGCCAAAACCGCCAGTCCCAGCCTACCCAAACAATCCGTGATTCGAAACCACGGTCTGATTCCCGGTCTGGTGGGAATACCGTTTCCCGTTCACGGAAACTCAGGTTACTGCGTGGTTTGAGTGCCTTGTGTCGCAGTTCCCCGGTTCTATAATCGTGCTTTCGATGTGGACGCAATGAAGCCTTGCGCAGCGTTTGAATCCATCCAGATATGCCCCATCAGGGGCTTTTGAGCATACATCCGAGGCCGCAATGATTACGTGGTTTCTTAATGTCTTCCGTGCCGTCTATACCGTGCTCCACGGTATGTGGGTCACCATCTGGACGATGGCGAAGACCTACCGCCGCCGGACATTCACCGAAGTCTACGAATACCCTGAAGTCCCCGTGCCGGTGAAAGCTCGGTATCGAGGGTTTCATCGCTTCGACCTGACGACCTGCATTGGCTGCGAAAAATGCGCGGTCGCCTGCCCCGTCGACTGCATCTACATCAGCAAGACCAAGAGTACGACCGGCAAGGGTTTTCAGCTCGATGGATTCGCCATCGACTACACCAAGTGCATGTTCTGTGCTCTGTGTGTCGACCCGTGTCCCGTCGACTGCATTTTCATGGGGTCGAATCACGACTTGAGCTGCTACAGCCGTGACGGTTGCATCGTGGATTATGCCAAGCTGCCGCTGCAGGTGGCGTGGGGACGTGCGACGTTGAATCCTTCTGCCGTGTCCGAGTCCAAGGTTCTGTACGAACCTGTCTGGATCAAGGGCGAGCCAAGTCCCTTCGAAGCCTGAAGGAGAAACGGCTATGTCTGAGCAGGCAGTCAGAAAACTGTTCACGGTCGAGGAAGCTAATCAACGGCTGCCTCTGGTACGTGCCATCGTTCAGGATATCGTCGACCTGTTTGCGGATATTCAGAATCGGCGTGACTGTCTGGCCGACGTGGTGCGGCGACGTGGTGAGTCGTGTCCGGGACGGCTCTACACAGAAGAACTTGAGCAGATCGAAGACGACATACGCCGGGACGAAGGGCGTCTTAACGGGTTCATTGCCGAACTGCATGAACTTGGAATTGAGTTTAAAGACCCGGTACGTGGCCTTGCCGATTTCCCGGCCGAACTGGATGGACGAGTGGTCTACCTGTGCTGGCAACTGGGCGAACCGGATGTCCGCTTCTGGCACGAACTCCATTCGGGGTTTTCGGGCCGACAGTCATTGTGTGCTGAGCCAGTGCTGAGTCCGACGGCCGACTCGACGGACGGGGACGCCCTCGAATTCCCAGACTGATTTGTGGATACGAAATCGCAACGGTAATTCTCGATAACGGCGGTGCCCTTGCCCGCAGGGACAGGAATCTGAATGTCTGATCTGGTCCTTCACTTTGTGCTCTTCTTCGTCGCCGGGGCGCTCATCGTCCTGGCTCCGTTGCTGATTGGGCGACTGGTTCGTCCGTCGAATCCAACGCCCGAAAAGGACGCGGTCTACGAGTGCGGCGAACCCACCATCGGTTCAAGCTTCATTCAGTGGGACCTGCGGTTCTACACCGTCGCGCTGCTGTTCATCGTCTTTGATGTGGAAGTTGCGTTCTTCTTCCCCTGGTCCACCATGTACGGCGAAGCGATGCAGCTGGCCGATAGCGATCTTCAAGGGGCGCCCCGAGCCGAACTGACAGACAAGCTGCTCAATCAGCCCTCCGGCACAGCGGCTTCGACGGAACAGTCAATCTCGGCAAACGAAGCTTTGGATCTTGGCTGGCTGGCCTTCGCCGACATTTTCGTGTTCTTTGCCGTGTTGCTCGTTGGCTTCGCGTACGTGTGGAAACGCGGCGATCTGGAATGGGTCCGGGCCGTCAGTAGTCAGGCTCGCAGTTCCGCATCGGGGACCGACCCTCCCGTAACGAAAACAGACCCGGAACTTGTCGCCTGACGATGACTCGCCACATTCGGACTTGCCTTTTGCTCTTCCTTCCCGCCTATCGTCTCAGGACGCGCCATGACTGCTGAGGACATTCTGAACCTGCTCACCGCGGAATTCGGTGCGGAGAAGGTGACTGGAAGCAACCTGGAGGCCATGGACCCGTGGGTCGAGGTGGCTGCGGATTCCATTGTCGAGGTCGCCGAGTTCCTTCACGACGACGAACGGCTGCAGTTCGATCATCTTCAGAATCTGTGTGCCGTGGACTGGCTCGAACCCGATCCGAAGAAGGCAAAGAAATTCGACCACGATATTCAGATTGAGGTCGTCTACCACCTGCAGAGCTACACCCTGAAGCATCGCATTACGGTCAAGGTAATTCTGCCGCGATGGAAGAATGATGAGCCCGGCGAACTCCCGGACGTGCCCACCGTTTCCGGCGTCTGGAAAATCGCTGACTGGCACGAACGCGAGTGTTACGACCTGTCGGGTATCAACTTTGTGGGACACC
>CAYSJO010000009.1:0-13341 GCA_964431285.1 uncultured Planctomycetaceae bacterium | reverse complement strand
CCTTGAAGTGGGGAGACCTGGTAATGGCAAGAACGATCGATCGAGGTCTGTGGGAGCAGTGGCGGGCTCGGCTGCTGCGGTTCGAGAGCTGGGACGGCACGGTGGGTGAGTTCTGTCGGCGGGAAGGCGTCTCTCAGGCGTCATTTTGTCAGTGGCGGAAGAAGCTGCGGTCCCGATCGGTCAACAATTCGGACCCGGAACTGGATCAGCATCGACGGCAGATGGTTGCGTGGATCCTGGCTGAGAAGGGCGTTTCGAATACCAGCGCTCGCGTCATCGTCTCACAGTCATACGATCCCGGACAGAATGGCGAAGAAGCGACGAGGACATTCAACAGGTTCATCAATGGCGGAAACCAAGGCGGATTTGGCGGCGGTGGCGGTGGTGGAGGAGGGTTCGGCGGAGGGGGATTCTGATTTCTGATCCAAGTGTCTGACATTGCGGAAATTCAATCCCGCGTTCGTTTTCACGGACGCGGGTTTTCTCTTTGCGCATATCAATCGTGGCTCACGACTCATCACTGAATTCGCATTCCGGTGCTGCGGTCCGCGACGGCAGTATCGGTCCGACTCAGGCAGCACGCGAACTTCACACCGCTGCGCGAAGCCCCAGTCACTGTTGTTCCGCAGTCCATTGAACATATCAAAAATGGCCGATACGATGATCTTCCCACCGTTGTTGATCCTTCCCCCCACTGATGTCCTGCCCAGCGGAGAGACCCATGAGGGGTCAGATATCCCAGGCGACTCAACCTCTGCATGGCCACGCCCTCCGGAATGCGAACCTCAGAAAAAGGTCTCTGAATCGCTCTCGAACGGCACCTCCACTGGCCCGCAAGGCGGTCGAAGTCCGCGTCAATGAACTTGACATGACGCGGATTGAACTGGCCCGGCAATCGGGCATCAGCCGCGGTGCGCTCCGCGATCTGGAACTGGGAATTCATACTCCGACACGTAACACGCTGGAACGCTTCATCGAGTTTTGCGAGGAACGACGTGTCGATGAAACCTGCATCGACGCGCTGCGTGATCTGTACGCCGGACCAGCCGATTCGCTTGAGCATTTCATCGCCCGACTCGAACTGCGGGCCGGATCATCGCCGAAACTGGCACGACAGGTTGGCATCAGTGCGGCCACTCTGTGGGAATACCGTCGCGGGAACTTTCCCGTCCCGCATGCACTTCTGAAGAAGATGTGCGAGGCCGTCGGTGAGGACTTCGAGCTGGCGGAATCACTGTGGCATGCCTCGGAACGTCAGCGGTTTATCGGCCGCGGTTTTCCCAAAGCACTGGCGGAATTCTGCGTGCTGCGGTTACGTGCCGGACACGCCGAGTCCGACCTGCTGGAGCTGGGGCTGGGGACCGCTCAGTTGCGACGACTCTGCTATCTGGAGCTCCTGCCGTGGAATCGCATGGCTGCCGTTGCTCGCAGCATGTGTCGGAATGACGAAGAACTCCGTTCGCTCCGCGACATCTGGCAGGACGACTACCGAAGTCAGAAATCAGAAGGCCTACACGACTTTGGACACAAGCTGAAACGGCTGCGAGAGAAGTACAGCGTCACTCGTCGTGAACTGGCGGATCTCTTCCTGATCGGCGGCAAGAAACCGGCACGTATCATCAAACATATTGAAGAAGACGGGCACTACTCGCAGCAGGCATTTCCCGGTGGACTCGTCGCCCTGTTGACTGATCGCGATAAGACCCCATCAGTGGGCACAGATGACAATGCTGAATGGAACGGTTATCTGCAGACCGAGTCCGCTGCGGAACTCCGCAAGCTCTGGGAACGCCGACGTGTGCGGTTTCATCTGCGTCACCGTCCAGAAATGCTGCTTGACCTGCGACTGCAGCGTGAATACTTCGGATTCGACGTGGCCGACGCAGCGCGTGTCCTCGGCTATACGAGTCTGGAATACCAGAAGATTGAACGCGGTATCGAATTATTGACGGACTCGGCTCGGCAGCGAATTCTGGACGCGGTTGAAGAACACGGTCACCGCCGTATTCACGAGGTGTTTGCGCGTCAGGACGCGCGGGACTTACAGCGACTGGCCTGGAAAGAGCCGGATTCAGTAACGGAACTGATCACCCTGCTGGCTCGCCGTGAGGGGGGAATTGTCCCGCTGTCACGTGTCCTCAGAGAGGCGGACCTGAAAGGCATTTCACCGCCACGACTGCGGTCGTACGTGCAGGAAGAGGAAACACCCACCTGGTTCCTGCTGCAGCAGATCGCACATACCTGCAAGGTGGAAAAACTGCAGGCTGTGCATGTGAACTGGATTCACCGCTACCGTTCCCAGCTGCAGTCAAAGAGCGACTCTTTGCTGGCCGTTGAATTGCGACTGCTGATCGCCCAGGTCGCGCCGACACTTCGCGAATTCAGTCGACGGCTACCGTTCAACTATTCCGTATTGCTCCGGGACCTGTACCGCGTCGAGCGAAAGGAAGCGTTCAAATGGTTCCACGTCGAACGCATCCTGAACGCCTCCGGACTGCCAAGCCAGTCCGAACGCTGGCGAGTCATCCATCGGCTTTGGATGTCGCACAACTGACAGCATCAGTTGTGCGTGGACGATTAGTCCTCTGCTCCGCGTGACTAGGAAATCAGTTCGCGCAGTTGCTCGATGTAACCGGGAATCTCTTCTGCCGGTTTCTTCTCTTCGTATTCAAGCACGACGTAGCCGCGGTAATTGGCAGCCCGCAGAATGCCCACCATCCGCTTCAGGTCGGCGTGCTCTTCCTTTCCCCTCGGCCCAATCATGACTTTGATCTGAGCATTGATGGCATAGGGAGCGATCTTTTCCAGGTCGGCGTAGGGATCGTCCGTCCGGAAATTCCCGCTGTCGAAATTGACGCCGAACCACGGCGAGTCTTTCACGCGCCCGACAATCGCCAGCAATTGCTCCGGAGTAGCTGTGATCCCTCCGTGATTCTCCAGCGCCAGAAAGACGCCCTTTTGAGCGGCGTACTCAAGACACTCATTGATACCGGCCACGCAGCGGTCCAGAGCGACTTCTTCGGTGTCACCTTTCGCCACCCGACCTGCAAAGATGCGGATGACCGGGGCTCCCATCACGGCAGCGTTGTCGATCCACGTTTTGCACAACTGAATCTGCGCGTCACGTTTCTCGCCGTCCGGCAGACAGAAGTCGTTGCCGATAGCGGTACCGGAAATGTCCAAGCCAAGTCGAAACGCCTGCTGTTTCAGGCCGATCAGGAATTCGTTCGTGACATCAGGGGGGAAGTAGTAGGAGGTCAACTCAGTTCCATCCAGATTCAGTTTGGCGCAGAAATCAACGAAGTCCTCCAGCGTCATTTCGCCAGGCTTGGTTCCTCGCGGAAGCAGACTGTTAAACGAATACGCCGCAAGGCTGAGTTTCATGTGTGACTGACCATTGCGCTCGGGTGCTTCGGCCGCTCTGGCGGTTGCGGTACCGAGTGCTGCGGCACTCGCGGCGCCGGTAAGGAAACCGCGTCGTGAAAGCTGAAGATTCATACTGTTTGCCTCTGATGTGTTGACGGATGGGCCCCAGTAGACATCTGAGGTGTTGTGGGAGTTTTTCAGGACGGGGTTCTGAACGACGCCAGGGCGGCGATGATTCGTCGTCAGCTCACTCGAACGATTTGTCTGGAAACAGATTACCGTCGCCTTTGCCCAGCGCTTCGCTGATCAGGCTGTTCAGACCGAGGTGGCCGGAAGCAACCGAGTCCATCACGGAATTGAGCTGCGTGTGCTCTTCGTATTCTTTGACCTTCGCGATGATGCGAGAGATCTCTGATTCGGTGTGGCCGCGTTCCCGCAGGAAGTCCCCAAGCTGGACGTAGTCATTCTCGTCAGACATCAATCAGACCTTTCATTCGGGTATTGCTGCACTCGCTGGAGCACCGCCAGAACTATGGAGTCTCATCCTCACTTGTACGCCGCAATGGCCTCATCGGCAGAATCGAAAAGTTCAATCAACTGATCCGACTTCGTTGACGCGAGGGCGACTCGAGCGAAACCACCAGCAGTGCTGATGGCAAATCGTCCGCCGGGTCGCGAGTGCATCCGCGTCGAAACTGCGATTAGAAAACCGATGAATGCCGAGCCGAAATACTGAGTCCCGGACAGATCGAGCACAAGTCGTGCCGGCTCAATGGATTCAGTCAGATCGAGGATCCCGGCCAATTCCTTCACTTCGCCCTCGTAGACGCTGGCAAAATCGGGGTTCAGGCGAACGACCGTCACCCCGTTCTGTTTTTCGGCATTGAAGTTCCGGTCCTGAGGCATGAGGTTCTTCGGGTCCTGATGTCCTGGCGACACCGGCGTTGTGATGAAAACGGACTGACACGAGTCACCAGTAAAATAACGATCGTGACGTGTCTTGCATCTCATCCAGCCATGTCACGCCCCGGAATGACGCGATTTCCTCAGACAGCCGACCGCTCATGACGGTGGCAACCACTTCCATCGTTTCGACCAGCGCAGGGACGATTCTCTAAACTCGTGGGGGAACGGCGATCCTTGAAACCGTCTTCGTCGAGAGATAATTTACTCTGCTCGCCGACCAGACTGGTCGGTCACGGTGGATATAGCTCAGTTGGTTAGAGCGCCGGATTGTGGTTCCGGAGGTCGCCGGTTCAAATCCGGTTATCCACCCTTCAAACCGAAAAAGAGCCGTTCGATATCTTTGTCGAACGGCTCTTTTTTGTGGCTGGCCGCTCTCCGCTGATTCAGTCAGGGACGCCCATGTTGATTGTCGATGCCCACCTGGACTTGAGCCTGAACGCGACGTTGTAGGAACGGGACCTGACTTTGCTGGCCAGTGAGATTCGCGCGGTCGAGCAGGAGATGACCGACTTCAAATTTCGTGGATCGGGAACAGTCTCGCTGGCGGAATTGCGTCGCGGAGAAATCGGGCTGTGTGTGGCAACGCTGTTCGCTCGCTGTGCAGCTCCAGACGAAGACGCTGGCAAGCTGGCAACATACAGCAGTCCGGAAGCCACGTGGGACGAGACGCAACGACAAGTGGCGTGGTACCGCGAAATGGAATCGCGAGGCTGGATGGTCCAGATCGTCGATCGGGCCGGTCTCGATCAGCATGTTGCCAGTTGCCTGAGCGGCGAAGGGCACAACCTTCCCATCGGTTACGTACTCAGCCTGGAAGGTGCCGACTCGATCATCACACCAAAGCATCTGGAGCGGTCGTACGAACAGGGTCTGAGAGCTATTGGGCCAGGGCACTACGGGAAAGGGCGATATGGCGGCGGCACAGCCGATGATTCCGGATTGAACGCGGCCGGTCGAGAGTTGCTTATGGAAATGGAGCGCCTCGGAATCATCCTCGACGCAACGCACCTGAGTGAGCCGAGTTTCTGGGAAGCACTGGACGTCTTTGGAGGTCCGGTGTGGGCCAGTCACAACAACTGCGGCGCGCTTGTGCCCGGCGACCGACAGTTCAGTGACGATCAGCTTCGGGCACTCATCAGTCGTGGTGCGGTAATTGGAACGGCGTTCGATGAATGGATGCTCACACCGAACTGGCAGAAAGGAGTCTCACAACCACTGGAGTCCCGAGTAACGCTCGACAGCGTGGCTGATCACATCGACCACGTCTGCCAGGTCGCCGGCAACGCCCGACACGCGGCGATCGGCACAGATCTCGATGGCGGCTACGGTCGAGAACAGTCGCCTGCAGACGTGGACACAATTGCCGACCTGCAGCGTCTGCCAGGCATCCTGGCCGATCGCGGATACAGTGAAGCTGACGTCCGCGACATCATGCACGGCAACTGGTTGCGGTTCCTGCGGAACGCATGGTCGTAGTCATGTGAGAATCCCGGCGCGAGGCAATCAGGCCCCGAACAGGGGATCCATGACTTTGCCCCGATTCAACGGGTACGGACGTCCGAGCCGGTCGTGTATCTCGCTTGTAGGATCAATCCCCAGTGAACTGTAGACGGTCGCTCCCAGGTCATTCGGATGCCACGGCACTGTGATGGGATAGCCACCGATGTCATCCGTGCGTCCAATCACCTGACCTCCCTGCACACCGCCTCCCGCAAACACTGCAGAATATGCATGAGCCCAGTGATGCCGACCCGGAACGGTTTGCCCGGCAAGTGGCGAGATCGAAGGCGTCCGTCCGAATTCGCCCACGACAATGATCATCGTCTGGTCGAGCAGACCGCGATCCGTCAGATCGTCCAGCAGTGCACTGACTCCGTGGTCAACCGGCGGCAGCAGCTTGTCTTTCAGTCGCGGAAAGTGCTGCACGTGGGTGTCCCAGGACTGCACGATTCCCATGTTGCATTGAATCACCGGAACTTCAGCCTCAACAAGCCGTCTGGCCAGAAGCAGTGTCTGACCCATGCGAGTCCGCCCGAATCGCTCACGGGTCTCGGGAGTTTCGCGATCCACTTCGAACGCCTGAGCCAGGCGCGACGATGTCAGCATTGAATAAGCGGCATCCTGCTGACTGGCGAAACGGCGACCGCCCGACGATTCGCCAAGACTATCTTCAATCGGACTTGGCTCGCGCAGGAGGTTCCACCGCTTTTCAAGTCGGCCTGAAGTCAATCCGTCAATAAGACTGAGGCCTTTGACTTTGAATCCCTCGCGGTTCGGATCGTCTTTCATCTGAAACGGATCATATTTCGAGCCGAGAAAACCCGCGTGCTGGCCTGGCCAGACCAGTGCTCCTTCGATCAGCGGATGAGGCAGTGTCACATGTCCTGGCAGTCCATCCGCGCGAGGCCGCAGGTAGTTGATCGCCGATCCGTAACACGGGTAGTCGCCCCGGTTCAGTGATTTGTCCTGATTCGAATCACCCCGAAACGTCTGCACATTGCCGGTTAGAGTGTTATGTGATCCGGAAAGGTGCCGGTTGTCTCCGTGTGACATCGACCGCACGATCGCCAGTTGTTTCGCGCGCCTGGCCATCTCCGGCATCAACTCACCGAACAGAACACTCGGAATTGCGGTCGGAATGACGCCGAATTCCCCTTTGACTTCGGGCGAATCCGGCTTCGGATCGAACATGTCGATATGACTTCCGCCTCCGGTCAGGAAGACGAGGACGACGGACTTTGCTCGCTGAAATCCTGCATCCTTTCGCCCTGTTGGATCAGCAGAAGCCTGCTGTTCCGCTAAGCCATTCAGAGATAACCCCAAGTAGGAAGAGCAACCCAGCTGGAGCAATTCACGACGGTGGAACATTGTGGACTCGTTGCGAAAAGGAATCGCCAGCGATGATGCGTGCGGAAGCGACGCTCCAGTGTCTTCCAGACCTGGCCAATGTGTCAATTCCGAGCCATTATCGAGCGACTTGTACGCCTCACTACGCCAGAATCTCCGACACCACACGAGCCGGCTCAACTCCGGTCAACTTGGCGTCGAGACCCTGGAACTTATGTGTGAATCGCCCGTGGTCAATCCCCATGCAGTGCAGCAGTGTGGCGTGGAAGTCGCGAATATGGACGACGTTTTCGGCAATGTTGTAACCATATTCGTCAGTTGACCCGTAAGTCGTACCGCCCTTGATGCCGGCACCGGCCATGGCCAGTGTGTAACACCGCGGATGATGGTCTCGGCCGTTTGAGCCCTGTGTGTAAGCCGTACGACCGAATTCGCCGCCCCAGACGATCAGCGTGTCTTCCAGCATGCCTCGTTGCTTCAGGTCTTTGATCAGTGCAGCCGTCGGTTGATCAGCAGCCTGGGTCTGGCGCTTGATGCCACCTTCCAGGCCACCGTGCTGCTCCCAACCGGCGTGGAAGAGCTGCACGAATCGCACTCCCGTTTCTGCCAGGCGACGAGCCAGCAGGCATTGATAAGCAAACGTTCCCTGCTTCTGCACATCAGGACCGTACATGTCGATGATGTGTTTCGGTTCTTTGCTGAAGTTGATCAGCTCGGGCACGGACGTCTGCATGCGATACGCCATTTGAAACGCGTCGATCCGCGCTTCGATTTCCGGGTCGTCCACCTGCTTGTGCTTGAGCTGATTCAGTTTCGTTACGGCGTCCAGGATGCGACCGCGGTTGCCGTGATCAATGCCGGTCGGGTTGGACAGGAACAGCACGGGATCGCCGGTCGATTGAAACTGCACACCCTGGTATTGAGCTGGCAGAAACCCGTTATGCCAGTAGCGACTGAGTAAAGGCTGCTGTGTGACACCGCTGGTCATCACGATATAGGCGGGCAGATCTTCACACTCAGAGCCCAGTCCATAATGCAACCAGGAACCGACCGCTGGTCGACCTGGAATCTGTCGACCGGTTTGTAGAAACGTCATGGCCGGGTCGTGATTAATCGGTTCACTCTGAATCGACTTGATGAAGCAGAAGTCGTCCGCCAGTTCGGACATGTGTGGCAGAATCTCACTGAACCACTGGCCCGACTCGCCATGCTGCTTGAACTTGAAAGGCGAGCCAAAGCTTGCAAACCGTTTTTGATTTCGTGTCATCAACGTGACACGCTGAGTGCCCAGAATTGACGTGGGCACATCCTTGCCGTTTTCCTCATTGAGTCTGGGTTTGTAATCGAACAGGTCCAGGTGCGATGGTCCTCCGGATTGGAAGAGGTAGATCACACGTTTCGCTTTGCCCGGAAAGTGACCGCCTTTGAGTAGCCCCTGTGCCGCAGATCCCTGATCAGCGGCAGCCCGTGTACCACTCGGGTCGAGGAGCGTCGACGCGGCCATCATGCCGAATCCGGATGCCGTGCGATTGAGGAACTCGCGCCGTGAACGACGGAATGATTGATCGTGGCCGTTAGTAATAAAGGACATGGTTATGACTTTCTCTGGGTGGTGTGTCTTTGTCTCACTCGAACAAGTCGCTAATCAGCTATTCGCGAGTGATGGTTTCGTCGAGGTTTAGTAGCGTATTGGCCACTGCGGTCCATGCCGCGTGTTTGACTGTGTCAAGACCTTTCGGCTCCGGCCAGTCACCGATCATGACTAACGAGCTGGCCGTGTCGGCGTTTTCACCATAGTGCTTCAACTCGTCATCCAGCAGCGATTTCAGAACAGCAGTCTCTTCATCCGTCGGCCACCGAGACACTGTGCGACGGAAGGCGAGTCGCAATCGTTCAACAGAGTCTGCAACGTCCTGTTCGAGAAGTGACTGTGCAAAGACACGCGCCGCTTCCACAAATTGCGGATCGTTCATAGTGACGAGAGCCTGTAGCGGCGTATTTGTGCGGGCTCGTGCCACGATGCACTCAGTTCGATCCGGTGCGTCAAAGATGACGAAAGTCGGATAGGGCGTGGTACGCCGCCAGAATGTGTACATCCCGCGTCGATAGCGATCGACGTTGGGACTGACGCTCCAGCCCCAGCCGCCTTTCTTGCCGTCGTAGTACTTCTCGGGTTGGAACGGGAAGACGGGCGGTCCACCAATCCGTGTACTCAGCATGCCGGCAATCTTCAGAGCGGAGTCGCGAATCTCTTCGGCGGGTAGACGGAACCGTGGAGCGTGCCAAAGCAGCTTCACGTCAGAATCGATCTCGTCGTAACGATGATCATTGGCCGACGATTGTCGGTAGGTCGCGGACATCACCATCAACTTCATGATGTGCTTTGTGTCCCAGCCGGACTCGACGAACTCGACGGCCAGCCAGTCGATCAGACGCGGGTGAGTGGGAAAGCGACCGATCGTACCGAAATCACCAATCGTCTCGACGATGCCTCCCCCAAACAGTTGAGCCCAGTAGCGGTTGACGGCCACACGTGCCGTCATCGGGTGATCGCCAGTCACAAGCCACTGCGCCAGCCCCAGCCGATTCCGCGGTGCGTCTTCGGGCAGGCCAGGAAAGACTTCTGGAACTTCACGTTCGACTTTGTCGCCAAGCTTGTTGAATTCACCGCGGATCAGCATGTGGGCTGGTCGCGGCTCGTTCAGTTCGACACTGACAAGCTGGAATGGAACGGCATCCTGAGTCTTCTTGATCTCCGCCTGAGCTGTTTTCAGTTGAGCATGCAGCGGATCGAAGACCTCGCGAGTGTCCGCGAATACGTGTTCAACGTAGTAGTCTCGCAGTGTCTTTGACTGAGCCTCGTTTCGTTTGTTAGCAGCAACCTTGATGACGTTGCGGACATTGTCCGGAACGTTCTTGTCTCCTGCGGCTTTCTTTTCCCACGCAGCCAGTGATTCCAGGTGTCTGGTATCGGGCTCGATGCGTGTGACTCCGGCGTGGTCGTAATAGACCGTCCCATCAAACTGCGTGAAGGCCCAGCCGCTGATCTTGTCGCCGGGCTTGAGTCCTACATCTTTGGCCGGTACTTCCAGTCGAACCCACTTTTCAGCCTCTGGCAGATCACCCACCTTATGGGCAGCAGGGCTTTCTTTGGCCCCTCCATAGCCTTTGGGTGCGCCCCAGTACGCACGGTGTTCCCACGAGCCATTGTTGAACTGAAGTTGCACTGTCCTGGGTGAGGCCAACAGATCGAGCCACACCCAGGCAAACAGGACGTCGCCGCCCTCGATAACCAGTGGCTTCGCAGCATCGGTGAAGAAGTGCTGACTCAGACCTGTACCACTGCGGCGTGTGGATTTCACACCGTGATGGACCGGTCCGTCCTTTTTAGTAATCCACTGCCATGCGGGATTGCCCTGCCCCTGGAGTTTCGCACCGGTCGGCGTTTCATCATCGATCCATACGATATCGACCGGCTTGCTTACAGCTTCGGTCGGTACGTCCTTCGGTTCGGCGTACACAAAGTTGTCGACGTCTTCTCGAATCCGACGCTGCACGTCGGTGATTTCCGTCTGCAGTTCGGCAATCCTGAGATTCTGTTCGGCGGTCGGCACTTCCAGCAGAGGTGGATACTTCTGTCGGTGGCCCTGCGCACCCGGCTCGTCGAGCGAATTGAAAAACGCATAGAACTGATAAAACTCTTTCTGCGAGATGGGGTCATACTTGTGACTGTGACATTCGGCGCAGCCCACAGTCATTCCCAGCCAGACCTGCCCGAGCGTGCGTGTGCGGTCCTTGGCATATTCGACACGCCACTCTTCGGGATCCGCTCCACCTTCTTCGTTGTAGCGTGTATTCCGATTGAAACCTGAGGCGATCCGTTGCGGGACGGTCGCATTCGGAAGTAAGTCGCCAGCGAGCTGTTCGATCGTAAACTGACTGAATGGCATGTTGTTGTTGTAAGCCTGGATCACCCAGTCGCGCCACAACCAGACCTGGCGTGTCGAGTCGTAATGAAAACCGTTGGTGTCCCCATAGCGGGCCAGGTCCATCCAGATGCGAGCCATCTTTTCACCAAAGTGAGGGCTGGCCAGCATCCAGTCGACCATGTGCTCGTAGGCTTCCGTTGATTCATCCTGCAGGAACGCGTCGATCTCCGGAATCGTTGGTGGGAAACCACGCAAGTCGAGGGACACACGACGGATCAGCGTTTCACGATTCGCTTCACCGGATGGAGTCATCTGCTGTGCTTCGAGTCTCGCCAAGGCATAACGGTCGATCGCATTGCGAATCCACTCCATGTTTGCGACAGATGGCAACGCCGGCCGCTCCGGAGCAAGGAAGGCCCAGTGATCTTTGTACTCGGCCCCCTGCGCGACCCAGTCAGTCAGCAGTTTAACTTCGACCGGCGTCAACTCCTTGTGAGAATCCTCCGGCGGCATCCTCTCTGACTCGTCGTCGGACGTAATGCGTCGAACCAGCTCGCTGTCGGCCGGCTTGCCTGGGACGATGGCCGTTTCTCCACTCTCGGCAGGTTTCGTGACGACATCACGCAGGTCAATTCGCAGGCCACCCTGGACTTCCTTCGCGTCCGGCCCATGACACTTGTAGCACTTGTCCGCCAGAATCGACCGGATGTCGCGGTTGAAGTCAACGTCCTGTGCGGCAGCAGTTGTCACCGGCAGCAGCAGACAGGCAGAGACTGTTAAGAGATTGATCTGCATCGGAGGGGCCTTGCAGAGGAAAGGTCTGTCGATGGGATGACAGGCGGGCAGTCCGCAGAGAATCTGAATGCTGGCGAATCTAGCAACCTACTTGATCGAGTCATCCATTACACACGGGCCAGGGCCTCCGTGGCAACTTCCGGCAAGGCACGGCTCCTGTATCGGACACCGGACCGATCCTGCGCTCACGCTGCTGATCGAAGTCTGGCCGGAGCTGTGGGACACGGTCAAGAACCGCATTCTCCGGCTGGCTGAAGCCACTGTGCGGGCTGGTCGATGAAGTCCCATTAGAAATCCGCGGGTCCTTCTGAGAGACGGGAAGAGACGCGGTCGACGATCGCGGGTAATCCGCCTCTCCGAAGCTCAACGTTCTTACACACTTTGCTTTTCCGGCTTCGTACGTTTCTAACCGCTTCACTTTCGCAGGTGCTCATCGAATCTCATGATGGGCGGACGCTTGTCTGGATCCGATTGCCTCCTGCGGAAAGCGTTGGCCAGCATGTCCGTTGAACAACACCTGCTGCTTGCCGTTCTGGCGTTTGAAGACGACTTGATTGACCTGCAGCAACTCACGGCTGCCTGTCGTGCCTGGGCGGGTGACAAGTCGAAGCCGCTCGCCGATCTGCTGGTCGAACGAGGCTGGGTCACGGCCGAAGACCGTCGGTTTCTTGAAAAGAAAGCCGAGCGGAAACTCGCTCGGCATCAGAACGATCCTCGCGTGACGCTCAACTCAGTGATCCGTGGCAATGTCTGCGACGCTCTGTTGACCCGGGTGGAAGACTCCGATGTGCGGCAGTCGCTCAGCTCGTGGCCGTCCCTGGCACCCGTTCTGTTGGAAACTCTCGGCGAAACAAACGACGAGTCGGAGCAACCAAAGTCCCGGTACACGTGGATCAGTGAAGTCGGCGCGGGTGGCCTGGGAAAAGTCTGGCTGGCCCGGGACAACGATCTGTCGCGCGAGGTAGCTCTCAAGGAAATCAAACCGGGCTCGGCATCCAGCGAGGCGGTGCGGCGGCTGATCAAGGAATCTCAGATTACAGGCCAGCTCCAGCACCCGGGGATCGTGCCGGTGTATGAGGTCAGCCGTGAAGGCCAGCCGTTCTACACCATGAAGCTGGTGCGGGGCGAAACGCTCTCGCAGGCCATCCGCGAGCATCACGAACAGAAGCAGGCAGGAAAGGAAGACCCGCTTTCGGAACGGCGGCTGTTAAATGTCTTTCTGAATGTCTGCGACGCGATCGCCTACGCGCATTCCCGGGGCGTGATCCACCGCGACCTGAAGCCCGACAACATCGTGCTGGGCGAATACGGCGAGGCCATCGTGCTGGACTGGGGTCTGGCCCGTCAGATGAACAGCGACGACGAAGACACCTCCCCGATCGTCGTCACCGAAGATGGCCAGACTGATGCGACCCAAGCCGGTCAGAAACTCGGCACA
>CAYSJO010000008.1:0-2139 GCA_964431285.1 uncultured Planctomycetaceae bacterium | reverse complement strand
TGCGAATGCTCGAGACGGACTACGGACGTCGTCTGTACCGCCGCCGTACGGCGATCGAGCGGCAGTTCGGCAACATGGCCATTCGCCCTGAAGGTCTGGATCAACTCCCGGCCCATGTCCGCCGTATCCCCCGAGTCCGCCAGTTCGTCAACGCCAAGCTGATCCTCAACGGATTCCGTATCCTCAAAAACAAAAACCAGTTACAGCTCCAAGCCCCATGAATAAAGTTCCACGCGGGGAGAGGGGACGTCGATTCTTACGTTCTGGTGCTGATGAACAACGCCTTCTTTTCTCCGGGCAGGGTGAAATGGAACCCACACTGTTCGAAAAACTGCTCAGCTGACGTGATGGCCATGACCTCCAGGATGTTCAATTCCCTGGCACGCTCGACACAGCGGTCAACGAGCTGGCGACCAAGTCCAGCTCCGCGGAATGCGTCGTCGACCGCGAGGCTGCGGACCTCGGCCAGCTTGCGGGAATAGACCTCAAGAGTCGCGAACCCGACGATCTGTGTTGCGGACTCGGCAACGAAGCCGTGCTCGATCAGTTCACGCAGTTCTTCTTCCGTGCGTGGCAGCAGTTTCTGCGCGACGACGAAGGGCTCGATGAACTCTGCGAGCGAAACCAGGTCGGCCTCGCCGGCCGGGCGAATCTGAATTGACGGTGAATCGGACATGAGGAGGGTTAAAGGGCTAAGCTAAGGATCGTTCGTGAAAACAAGTGGCGTAAGCTTCCAGCGTGCGAGGCAGCACAATGTGTGATTTTCGTAAGCTGGAAGCTTACGCCACGTCCAAACCGGACACTTATTTTACGAAGGATCCTAGCGCGGCCTGACCGGCCACAACCAAAGAGGGTCGGTAACGAAAACGGGGTTCTGCCGTCACGATGGTGTTGTCAGGCAACCATCGAGAGCAGAACGCCGTGGAAAAGTTCATCTCCCAGTTTAACGACCGGATCTCTGCAGTCATCTCCTGCTTTGACCGGATGCTGTTCAAGGGCTATCTGCCGCTCGGATGGGGCGACGCCAGGGAACGCCTGCTCGCGTTGCAGGGACTGCGGATCAAGGACTTCAAGCTGTTCGTGATGAAGCACTCCGAGCGGATCAAAGAACATGCTGAAGCTGTCGCCGCTCGGAAGAACCGGCCGTTTCATTATGTCAGCGGTCGACTGCGGAAAGACGACCTCGCCCGGAAGATCGCTGAAGACGACGGGATCACGCAGGGACTCGTCTGCGTCATGCGCGTGCTCGAACCCTGCCAGAGTTTCAAGATGGTCCCCGGTGAAAGACGGCCGCGACTGGTCAATGCCACACGCAAGTGTCTGTATTTCTACTTCTACTTTATTGATCGAGAGTTCGGGCTCCTTTGGGAGAGGTCTGAAAACTCGTGATAACATCAGATTCATCCCTCAGCACGCCGCCGTCTTCAACTCCTCGTAAACACAACTTCTGACAATAGCTCTTTCCGACCTCGTCTTTGGCGCGATCGCGGTAAGCACTCCCGCCTTGCAGCAGAATACCGTGCTCGCGAGAAAAGCTGAGGAACGTGCCGAATACGTCGTCTTCGGTCGACCAGACTTCTCGACCCGATCGCGCATCAATTGCTGACAGACGCGATTGCCCATCCGGTTCGATCCCTCGACGTTTGAGAGCAGCCAGTTTTTCATTGCTCAATGCGTCGATACAGAACAGTCGCCCGTTCGCTGCACACATCGCGTTGTGCCGGAAATTGAACCGAGCGGTCCTCGACCAGAGCTGCCGACCAGTCTTACGCTCAAAAGCGACCAGCGTTCGACTGGCCGACGAGTACGGCGTCGAGTTGTGGGTTCTGGCGATGCAGTCGTGGATCGCGGCACGGTCAGCAAATATGGATCGAGCGAGAAGTCACTACTACCGATGCTGGTGTTGTGTGCCTCGATGGCCAGGACGTTGCGTCCTTTACTGAGCCACTTCGAAGCATCCCGCAGTTGAAACAACTCAGTCCCGCTGGCCTCGTGGGATTTAATGTCTTTCGCCTTCGCGGAAGCGCCCGACTGAACATTCACAGCCTGGACTTCATGTCCGTTTATGTACGCGATAAAGGCATCGTCAAAGTTAATCGCCAGGTGCAGATCACCATTCGCTCCCGCGGCATCGACCTC
>CAYSJO010000007.1:0-15201 GCA_964431285.1 uncultured Planctomycetaceae bacterium | reverse complement strand
CACCCGCAGGCGCTCCGAAGCAGTCAGCTTCGTGGTTGCGTCAGCAGATCGAAATCAACGTGCAGCCAACGGAGTCCCGTAACTGATCACGGGGCATGCGTACTATTTAAGGAACCCACTGCGTTGCGGGTCTCGCGTCGTCACTTCGTCGTTCAACGGATCATCGATTGCCAGCATGCGGCGCAATTCAGGGGACAGGTACGACAGAACATCGGGATCCAGAAGCTGCTTCTGGTATTGCTGCTGCGGCTTATCGCGTCTGGCGAAAAAGGCATGGATCGCTCGTCGTGGCTGATCCGTCCGATTGGCGAGACCACCGTGCCACGCATGTGCGTTCATGACGATGACCGAGCCCGCCGGAGCCGTCAGAATCACTTCCTCCGGATGCGGAGCCGCAGGGTCGTCCAGCACGTCCTGAGGCAGTTGCCCACAATGGTGAGTCCCGGGCACGACACGCAGCGGTCCGTTATCGGGTGTGAAATCGTCCAGCAGCCAGACTGAGTTGCAGACCCAGAAGCCGCGATCATCGGCGATGGCACCCATGTCTGCATGCAGTGGTTGCGACATGTCGTTGTGTGGGTTGGCGGATCGGGCATTCAGACTGCTGAGTTTGAATTCGGCGCCGAGGACCAGCGCGATGCACGCCAGTAATCGCGGCTCGGTCACAATCCGGCGAAACACCTCGTCCTTATTGGCGAGATTTGCCAGACGCCGGCTGCCGGCTTCCTGGCGAAACTCAGACCCGGCCTGATCGCCTTCAAGTTCAAAATGACGCTCTGCCGACTCGCGCAATTCATCCAGCCAGCTGAGCTCGATGAAATTCTGAAGGACGACGTAGCCGCGTTCATCAAGCTCAGCACGCAGCGCTTCGTATATCGGGACCATTATTCCTTAACCACCGTAATCGTGACCGGAGATGCTGGGAGTGAGACAAACGTCCTGGGGCGGTTCTCTGCTTTAGTATCTTTCGAAAAGGGCACTTGCGCGCGTCCAAAGCGGATGGAAGGCAACTCGGCCTGCGTGGTCGCAGACAGACTCACGAGCAGTAGCAGCGTCAAGGTCGTACGGGACGACATGTGTCGGGCTCTTCGCGTTCGAGCAATCGGAACGCGGTATCATACCTGACACGGTCGTCCATGGGATGTTACGCCACTACGTTTGAAACCCCGTCCGTGGTGACTACGAATTCTCGTAATGTGCTCGGAAAACCGCAGCCGTTCAGGACTCACTAAAGACAGGGCCAACCAGTTCGCCATTCTGGCCCACTCCGTGACAACGGATCCGGCATGTGGCGGCAGGACGAACCCAGACAACCTTGCGTTGACCAGCTGGACACTCGATCGGCGACTTGCCTTGAATCAACTGCTTCAACTGCTGGGTGAGGCTGGCTGGGAGGCGTTCGCTGACACCGTCAATGACCGTCGCTGCGTATGTCAGGCGACCGCGATACATGGCCGCAGTCAACAGCCCGTCAACTCGGCCTTTGTCATCGACCGTGTAACCGACAATGACACATTTCACGACCACTTCGGGCTCGGCGGGCGTTTCGTCGCGTTCATTCGTCTTCGAGTCATCGTCTTTTCCGTCCTCCGTCACATCATCCCAGGGATTGTAGGCTCTGTCGTCTTCGGCAACTCCTTCCGTGGATTCGAGTCCCTGATCCGCGAATTTCTCGATCGCTTCTTCAAGAGTCTGGGGCTGCGATTGACCGTCGTCCTGAGCTCGGCCAGCAGCTGTGGCCTGGGCGACAACAGACCTCAACAGTTGCGGCTTCGGTGGAATGTCCCGCGTGCCCGTCAGGTGCCCTAACGTAACGCCTTCGACAATAGTCAGTCCCAGGAGAATCGCCAGCAGTCCTCCACCACCAATTGACATACGTCGCCACGACTTTGGAAGCTGGTCCATCGTGACTCGCCAGAGATCGATTGGATTAATGACGAGATCGGCGATTCTGACATCATCAGCGTTCAGCAGCCCCCAGACCCAGGCGGCGATGTGTGCCGACAGCGCCATGGCACATCCGACGCTGACCTGCGCAAGCGAGTACCAGAATCGCTCAGCACTGTACTGAGCAGTGAGAAGTCGCGCGGCGACACTGCATCCGACCACAAGCACGATCATGATTGATGCGGCTGCAGCACAACGAATCCAGTCGCGGGTGTAGGCGGCTTCGTCTGAATCGGAGCGGGATTCTTCCGTTGGCGTTTCGACGAACGTGCCGAGCGCGCGATAGTACCCGCAGGACTGGCACCAGAAGTCCTCACCGGTCATCAGCTGCTGGCAGTTGGAGCAGCGCGTGTCGTTGTCCAGTGCTTTGATGATGCCCTGAACTTCCGGTTCATCGAACTGTGGCGCGATGTCGGTGTTCGCCGTGGGCACGACAGCCTGACTCATAATTCACCGTTCCCTTCCAACGACTCGGACCTCGAGTTTCGCAACCCGAGAATTGAGACCTGACAGAACATTAGGGTCCGAGTGGCGGCAAGGAGCGATCGGAGGCATTTTGGTGGAGATGTCAGGCAAACGAGAATCGGCGCAACTGAAAATTCGTAGTAACCGCACTGATGCAAATCAGACGCACAAGCACTACGCCAGCTGCCATGATCGTTCGGTCGGGCCTGTGGAGGGTCGATCAACCGACATTCTGATCACGGCATGTCAGCTGGTCTGCGACAGACATCAAACGTTTTCCCAGTCGAGCTTCATCACGCGCCCAGAGGCAAATCCGATGACGAGCCATTCTCCCAGGGGATCGCAGATCAGGCTGACCACTTCTTCGGGCACTTCAGCGGCCCATAGCAGAGCACCGTCTGAATCCAGCCAGTACAGGTGTCGCTCCATCGTGGCCACGACAAGCCGTTCACCGAAGAAGCTGGCAGAGACCTTTGATGGCGTTCCTTCGACAACGTACGAACCCAGACTGTTTCCATGTCGGTCGTAGTACTGGACTCCATGGGCGAACCCGGCGATAAACATTCGCTTACCGGATTCTGTGACGCTCAGGTCACCCACACTCGTCCACACTCGCTCACTCCAGATCTCGCGTCCGTCGAGGTCGTACGTGCACAGCAGGCCGTGATCTGCCGCACTGCACAAACGCGGTTTACCGGCGCAGAACTGCAGGAATTTGAGAGGCCGCGGAGTTTCAAACTGGGCGAGTTTTTTTCGGTCGGCACTCAGAAGCACGTTGTCACAGTTGTCGAGCCCAATCACGACGTTGTGTCCGTACGCGTCGATGGCAACGCCTAGGATCCCGCACGGTGACTCGGTTGACCACGCGAGATTCATCTGGGCATCGAGCAGACACAGTTCGCCCTCGCTGCAAACGGCGGCTCCGACATCACCGGTATCGCTCCAGCACAGCAGTCGCAGATTTTTCAAACCGTGGCTGAGTGCCTCGACGCGCCCTGAACGGTTCAGTCGGTAAAGACCACCAAGCTGATCTGCGGCAAAGAAGTCACCGGATTCGCGTGCAGTGGTGACGGCCACCAGTTCGGCTTCCGTGGCAAACACCCACGCGATTCGGGGCGCCATCCCCGTGCCGTTGTGTAGCCAGTCTGCGGAAGCGGAAGTCATGAGTCAGTTCGTTGCTGCCGGTGGTTTGCAGTCACCGCACTGATACGGTTCGAGTGACCGGACAGCGTACGGGAAACACCGACAGGATTGCAGCAGTTACGACCGTCTCAGCAGTTGCATGGCACGTTCGATGTCAGCGTCTTCTGCGTCCTCGTCATCGAACGCTGGCCCACGAAATCCCACACTGTGTTCTTCGGGGCCCTCGACGGTGAAGTCCGGCTTGACGCCGATCTTGCCCAGCGTGTGGCCGTTCGGCGAGTAGAACTTTGCCGTCGTCAGCCGCAAACCGTTCTCACGACCCAGATTGAAGATACTTTGCACGGACCACTTGCCAAACGTCTGTCGTCCGACAATCCGACCGCGACGATGATCGCGGATGGCTCCGGCCACAATCTCACTGGCACTGGCGCTGTCGCCATCAGTCAGCAGAATCAGCGGGACGTCGAGCGTCGCTTTGTTCTGAGCTCGATACGTCCAATCCTGGTCAGAGCTTCGACCGCGCGTCGAAACCAGCACACCGTCTTCAATGAAACGATCCAGAACATCCACTGCCGCGGTCAGCAGACCGCCAGGATTTCCCCGCAGATCGAGAATAAGTGACTTCATGCCCTGTGACTGCAAACGTTCCAGAGCCGCATTGAGTTCAGTCCCGGTTGATTTCTGAAACCCGGAGAGATGGATATACGCAATGTGCTGATCCGAATCGATGATCTTCGCAACGGGAATGCTCTTCACCTGCACTGGCTGGCGAACGAGTGTCGCGTCCCACTGGCGGTCAGCCGACTGGCGGGTCACCCGTACGCGAACCCGACTTCCAGCCGGTCCACGCATCATGCTGGCCGCTTCATCAATCGACTGGTTGCGAATGTCGACGCCATCAATCTGCACAATACGGTCACCTCGTCGCAAGCCACCGCGAGACGCCGGACTCTCCGGCAGCACGTTGACCAGCAGCATGCCCTGACCGGCTTCTTCCTTCATCTCCACACCCAGACCAACGAACTCGCCATCAATGTTGCTGTACAGGTCTGCCAGGCGGTCCGCAGTCAGGAAGCCACTGTAGTCATCCAATGCGTTGCAGCCACCGAACACGTATTCCATCACAACAGTGGCCGGTGTGATCTGCAGTGTTCGTTTGGCCTCAGCCGCCACCTCGGTAATCACCGTGCGGGCGTGCTGCGAATTGTGGACAGGATGATTCCAGTATTTCTCTCGCAGAGTGCGTCGCAGTTGTTGAATCTTCTCGCGCCGCGACTTCCGTTCCGCATCGGTTCGTACGGTCGGCAGGTTGAGCTCTAGAAACCGCGAGTTGGCAAGAGCCATGTAAAAACTCTCCGTGCCGTGGGCAATGATCGACAGGTGGCTCAACGGCTCGACGAAGCTGGTCCGAATACGGCGTGATGTCTGATCGAACAGGTCCATCGCCTGGCTGCGCGTCATTTGCAGCAGCGAGTCTCGAAAGCTCTTGTCCGCGTGGCGTCGCTCGACTCGGAACTGCACGCGAGCGCGGCGGCGGCCATAAATAAAATCGTCATCACCCGGCCAGCGTTTGATCGCTCGTTCGTAGTGATGGATCGCGTCGAGCCATTTTCCCGATCGCTCCAGTTCTTCACCGATCGAGAAAGCACTCTGGCTGTCGTCAAGATCGAGTGGAAGTGGCGGCTCGGCAACTGCGGTTGATTGGCACAGCGCGAGCAGGCCCAACAATGCTGATACCCGGAAAAAAACTCGCGTCAATTGTGTCAGTCTCATGTTGCCCCCCCAGGCGAAGATCATTCGACAGCACCAGAGCGCCCACTCTGATGAGCCTGACGATCCTGTTCCCGCATTTCGCAAAAAAGCTTTGTCGCGTCCTGAAAGGCGTAAAGAAACCGCAGTTCGCGGACGCGACGCCCGACTATAGGTCGCGCGGTATCGAAGTCAAACGGCGTAAGGCACTCACCGTAGGGAGACTTCACGTGACCGGTACGACCGGACCTGAGTGATCCGATTACGCGGATCGCGTCATGATTCCGGGTGAGAAATGCCTGATCGCGGGAGGCAGATTCGAACCTGATCGGGCATAGCTAGATGGTGGATTGCCGGTTGCCGTGAGTCCTGCTGATCCGTCTATCCGGAATTCACGCGCTGATCGGCGAACTGCGGTCTCTCCCGGATATCGACGACGATGAGCGACCGGAAGTCTCGACACGGTCCTCGTCATCATCCGATGAACTGTCAGAACGGCTTCGCTGCGTTTCTGGCCACCATCTGCCATGCATGACCTGAGCCACACTGCGAATCGAGACAACCGGCACTTTTTTCTGGCGCTGGCCGGAGTGCTTGTGGGGTTCGGTGCGCTGATGGTGCATAGCGCCAGCATCACATCCTGGCCAACCGAGTTCGAGCAAATCTATCTGACGCGCCACTTGAAGTTCCTGGCGATCGGTCTGGTCGCAGCGTGCATCGCCGGACAGTTGCCACCTCGATTCTGGTTCCGGATGGCTCCGTGGATGTTCCTTGTCACCGTGCTGTTATTAGGTGCCGTGCTGGTTCCGGGGGTGGGCACGGAAGTCAACGGGGCTCGCCGCTGGCTGCGCTTCGCCGGCTTTTCCATGCAACCATCTGAGATCGCCAAGCTGACATTGCCACTTCTACTGGCTCGCATGGCTGTGCTGCGTCGAGAGCGATTGCGACATGTTCTGTTTGGGACGATTCCATTCGCTGTGCCTTTGCTGCTGACTGTCGGACTTGTCGTGCGTGAGCCGGATCTCGGGACATCCCTGTTTCTAATGGGGTTTGCCTGCGTGGTCCTGTTTCTTGCCGGCTGGCCAATTCGCAACTTCATTGTCGGGATTGCCGCGTGTGCGTCGGGCAGCGTTTACCTGATAACAGCGCACAGCTATCGACTGCGACGCATCACAGACTTCGTTTCCGTATGGACGGATTTTGACGGCAGCGATGCATGGCAGTTGCGCCAGTCTCTCATCGCGCTGGGAGCCGGCGGGCTGCAGGGAGTGGGACTTGGGCGCGGTACACAGAAACTGAGTTTTCTGCCCGAATCCAACACGGACTTCGTATTCGCTGTCGCCGGTGAGGAGCTCGGCCTGTTCGGCACGCTCGGGCTGGTGGCATTGTGGTGCGGCATCTTCTGCTGCGGGATGCGACTGTTTCGCGACGTTCGATCCGACTCCTTCGCTGCGGTCGCCGGAATGACACTACTCGTGCAGCTTGTGGGGCAGGCACTGCTCAACGCGGCCGTCGTCACCGCACTGGTACCTACGACCGGCATTCCGCATCCGCTGATCAGCTATGGAGGATCAAGCCTCGTGGTGAGCCTGGTCGCATTCGGTATCATCGTAAGCTTGTCGCGGACAGAGGATTCCGAAGCCGATCGGGATGTGCTGAGCTAACGGGCCAGTGCCTGACTACAGGACGTAATACAAGCCCGAAGCGCAAGCGAGTGAATCCGGTCGTTCACTCACTCGCGCTTCGGGCTTGCACCTTTGTCAATACGTGGCTTTCTAACTCTGGGGACCCAGTGAAACTCAGACGGCTTCCGGAAGACTTCCAGGTGGACGAACAGACCGACTTCGAATTGTCGGGCGGGCCATTTGCTGTCTATCGATTGACCAAACGATCGATTGGAACTCCCGAAGCAGTCGCGTCCATCGTCGAGCGTTGGAAACTACCCAGGCGCCGGATCAGTTACGGCGGACTCAAAGATCGGCACGCGATCACGAGCCAGCATCTGACGATTCAACACGGTCCGAAGAAGCCACTGCGGCAGTCGTCATTCGAACTGAGTTACCTGGGCCAGGCCGGGCGGCCGTTTCAACCGTCGGACATCACGGCCAATCAATTTCGGATCGTGATGCGGCATATGAGTTCTGCGGCTGCCGAGTCAGCGGAACAGGCCGGCGCGGAAGTGAGCAACAACGGTTTGCCAAATTACTTTGATGACCAGCGCTTTGGCTCGCTGGCGAAATCTGGTGAGTGGATCGCGCGCGCGTGGTGTCTGGGCGACTGGGAGCGAGCGCTATGGCTCGCGCTGGCCGACCCGCATCGTGATGACCGATCGGGCGAAAAAGAGCAGAAACGGATTCTGCGCAAATCCTGGGGACGCTGGGTGGAGTGCAAACAGGCATTGTCACGGTCACATCGGCGAAGCATCGTCACTTACATGGCCGATCGCGAAGCTGTCGGTAAGCTGCTCGATTTTCGCGGCGCGTTTGGTCGCATCAGTGTTGATCTCCGAGGGCTGTATCTGTCCGCGTATCAGAGTGCCATCTGGAATCGTGTTCTCAATCGGCTCGTCGAACAACAGATCGGTCCAACACAACGCGTTGCCGTGCCGCTGCTGAGCGGACGCAGCGCATTCTTTCGAGCATTGCCCTCCGACGCGTCCGACCTCAACGAGTTGGATCTGCCATTGCCATCGGCCCGACTGAAACTACCCGAAGGGCCGCTGCTCGATTTGATTCAGAGTGTCGTGGCGGAAGAAGGTCTCGAATTACGACAGCTTCGGGTGAAGTACCCGCGAGACAGTTTCTTCTCGAAGGCCACCCGCAGAGCCGTTGTGCAGGCTGATGGTCTGGTCGCCGAAGTCGATGACGACGAGCTGTATCCGAAATCACGTAAGCTGCATCTCTCGTTTCAGTTGCCACGTGGCAGCTACGCAACTGTACTGGTGAAACGGCTCAGCCTTGTTAGTGACGCGCGCGGATAGCCGCGAAGCAATTTGTTCCCACTTTGTTACTTACCCGGTAGTTCTTTGATGCGAATGTTGCGGTACGACGCCTCGGCGGGCGGACCGCTGTGTATCTGAAGTCCGATGATTCCAGACGCAGCGATGTCTTTGTCCTTTTCGGTGTAGTCCGAAACCAGGAGGTCGTTCACGTAAATCCTTATGTGCTGCCCTTCGCATCGGATCACGAAATTGTTCCAGTCGTCAGTCTTGACGGCCTTTTTCAATTTGTCCTGATCACCGACGACCAGAAATTTCCGGCGTCGCGATTCATCGTAGAGGGCTCCCCAAATCAGTTCGTCTCCCCGCATGACACCGATGTCAGCCTGAAATCCGATGACCTCATGATGGTTCGGTATACGCTTTGAGCGGAACTGGATGCCGGCATTCGTCCCTTCGCCAACAAGTCTGGCCTGCAGTCGCAAATCGAAATTACTGTAGGTCTTCTCGGAGCAGAGGAACTCGTTGTTCGGAATCTTCTGCTTCAACGAACCAGCAACGATGGCTCCGTCTTCAACGCGGAACATCTTCTCATTGCCCTCCCAACCCTTCAGTGTCTTCCCATCGAATATCCGAGTGAAACCTTTTTCAAGCGACCGTGTCTTGTCGGCATTAACTACTGCCACACAGCAGGAAACAACCAGGCAGGAGATCAGGGAACGCAGCATGGTGGGCCTCATCGAGTGGCGTTAATTATGCGGACTCCGGTACATACACAGCCGTGCCAACGTGGGGCGAAGGAACGACGCGATCCGTGATTGTTAGCGATCGGATCAGACTTCGCGAGCAACGTTGCCGTGATTGACAGCCGCGCAAATCGCCTTACTCGCGACCGGATGTGCGGACGAACAGCGGCAGTTCAAACAACTGCAGTGCGAAGCCGGGACCATCTTCGAGGTGCGGATCACGAGCGGTCACCAGCAGAAATCGCTCGTCGGGCGACAGTGCCAGCACACCGGCACCAGCGGGGCCAAGGTTCAGACGGTAGACCGTGTTGCCTTCTTCCAGATCCGTAACGAGGACTGCCTCGTCTCCACCAGTCACTGCGAAGCGACCATCACCCGCCAGTTCCTTACTGAGTGACACAAACCGGCTGTGCTGATCGATTAGAACACCCGAGGCCTGACCCTCGAAGTTCCAGACGCCGATCTGTCCGTCGTAATTGCCAAACACAACTCGCTGCCCGTCCGGTGCCGTAGTAGAGTTGATTGTTCGTGCCAAACGTCTTCAGGACATGCCCGGTCGACAGGTCCCACAGGCGCGAGTGCCGTTCGCCTGCGGCAAACAGACGATTTCCTGCCAGAAATCGCACAGTCCAGTTTGCAACCGGGTCGGCTCGTAATGCCTGCTGCGGCGAACCGTCAGCCACCTTCCAGATGCGGACGAAACCATCTCGTCCAGCCGAAGCCAGACTCAATCCGTCTGGTGAGAAGTGGAGGCTGTCGACTGGATCATTATGTCCAGCAAGTCGCAGAAGTACTTCCGCTGATGAAGCCGAGAGCAGGTTCACCGCGCCGTCCTGATGGGCTGTGGCGATGAACCGCTCATCGGGCGAAACGGCCAAATCGCGGATTGGTCCGCCCTGCGGATCGAATGACGTCAGTAGCCGGCCGTCTGTGATGCCCCAATGCCGGATCGTCCCGTCCGACAGTGAACGCGGCGCGCCCACCGTTCACGAATTCGATGTCAAGGACTTCGTCGGTATGGCCACGGAATCTCTGCAGCAGCTGAGCGATTGCCGTCTCAATGTGCGGGGTTGGTTGTGACAAAGGCAGCTCGGCAACCAGTGGCGAATGCAATTGCTCTTCCAACTCCCAGAGTTGGACAAGACCACGTTGAGTGTCGGTTTCATCAGATCCGCCCGCAAACAACACTCGCCCGTCTGCAGAGAAATCGATGCACGCGGTCGGACCACGAGTCGCGACTCCACCATTCGGGATTTCCAGTGACGTAGTCACCTGCCAGATCCGAGGACGAACTTCGTTCATGGCGCACGCCGCGAAATAATGTCCGTTGGGTGAATACCCCACATCATTGACGGCACCTTCAACTCGGAATTTCTGGACGACCTGACCGTTGTCCAGGTCCCAACGTCGGATGAGACCGTCCGCACCGCCGGTCAGTAGTGACCGCGCGTCGGGCGCAACGTCGAGTGTCCGCACGTTGCCAGTTTCGCCGTGAAAAATGCGGATCAGTTCACCCGTCTCGACATTCCATTGTTTAAGCAGCCGACGACCACGAATGGATTTGCGGCCCGTTGCGTCGGGCAGCGGACAGTACTCGCCCGAGAAGATGTACCGGCTGTCCAGCGAGAAACCAACGGCGCGAATCGCATACGGCACTGGTTGAAAGCGTCGCTCGAGTTCACCCGTCTCGGTCAGCCAAAGCTGCATTTCGCCCTGGTCGGTCGATGTCAGCAGAAACTCTCCGTCCGGTGAGAATGCGACTTCGAGGACGACTCCGCCCGGCTGCTGTCGATACAGAAACTGTCCATCCAGCGTTGACCAGACAATCACCGAATCGCCTGCCGTTACACTCACCAGTTGACCGTCGGGGGAAACCGCCACAGCGCTGATGGCGGGCGATGACTCTTCGTCGGTGCCTGCTCCGGAATGATACCGATGGATAACCTGCCCGGACTGCTGGTCCCACAGCGCGACTTCACCATCGTCGCTGCCGGTCAACACAAAGCGTCCGTCGTCAGAGACGACCAAGTCGCGAATGGGCGAGCCATGCGGTTGCTCGAGCGCCGGTTTGTCCGGCACGTAGATCGAGCCTGTGGTCGATCATGATGTTTCCCGGCTTGACGTCGCGATGCACGATGCCGTGCGCATGAGCCTTACCCAGAGCCCGCGCAACCTTCAGCACAAGCACGGCAGCTTCTCGCGGCTCGAAATGCTATCCGTTCCGCAGCAGGTGTGACAGTGGCTGCCCATCGATGTAGGCCATTGTGATGAAGTGGATACCGTCCACTTCATCGACGTCGTAAACCGGACAGATACCGGCGTCCCGGAGTAACGCGACCGATCGCGCTTCGCGGAAGAACCGCTGCATTAACTCGTCGCGTGATCCGTCCACCTCGAACCGCCGCACTTTCAGAGCGACATCCCGATGCAGTTGCTCGTCATGAGCCATGATACACGGTCCCCATCGCTCCACGTCCAATGATTCGCTCGAGTCGATAACGGACGAGTTGATCCGGGACGGCAACATCGCGATAGGGTTCGTGTGGCAGACCTGCCTTCTCGGCGGCAGCAATTTGTGATGACGACAGTCCGGGGATTGTCTCAGCGACGATCTGTGACCTGGCTGTGTCTGCGACACTGAGTCGGATCGTCTGCTCGGCGAATGTTGGACCTGTGAACTGCTCAACCAGATTGGCACCGGCAAAGAACTCGCGCAGTAGATCAGCGACGTCGGGGTGATCGGCAATGAACGCTTCACGATCGACACGTTCACCGCGATCGACTCTGGCGAAGTAATCGGCGATCACGACTTCGGCGGGATCGTCGGCGTGGACAGGATCGTTCACCGCCGCGTTGTCGAGCGGGTCGCCCGGAGGATGTAACGAATCACTCATTGTGTTCGCCCTCCATTTGCGTGCGAAGTTCCGTCCGGAGTCTCTCCAGCCCTCGGCGAATCAGTCCGGCCACCGAATGCACGCTGCGATTCATTTCGTCAGCGATTGTCGCGACGGGCAGACCTTCCAGATAACGCAGCCGGATCGCATCCCGCTGTTCTTCGGAAAGCCGTTCGAGCGTGCGGACAAGCAACACGGCTCGCTCGTCCTGCAGCACACGCTGGCTGGGTGAGCTTTGCAGAATTGGAAGTTCGTTGATGAGTCCTGCCGTCCGCGAGTCGTTTATGGACGCCTCTCGTGAGACAGCCCGCTTCTGCCGGAGCACATTGTCGCGGACCACGTTCTGCAGATTGCACTCGTGAATCCGACGCAGCCATGCGACGAACTCTGCCTCGGTGTGTCCATTAAAGAGGTCAATTTTGGCAACGGCGGAAAGGCAGGTCTGCTGAATAACATCGGACGCATCCAGTCGTTTTTCGAGCTTCCGACCGATCTGCCGCTTCGCCAGCAGGCGCAGCCAGGGCCGGTAACCGTCGAGGAGCTCCCCGACAGCGTCACGGTCCCCCAGACGGGCCCGCTCCAGTAGCTCAGCAAACTGGGGCTCAGTCGAATTCATGCGCGCCTTGTTCCGGAATCAACGGGGACGGTCACCGCAATACGTTGATTGTGTCGCATAATATCGACGGAATGCCCCATGAACCCGCATAATCGGACCATCAGTGACCGCCCGGCGGGACCGACTTTCCTGTCAGGATTGATGCCTTTCCTGCAAATTGACTCCGGTTGACCATGCTTCGAAACCGGTCGTAAGATGGCTGGTTAGACTGGAGTCTTCCGTTCTGACCCGACGATGCGAAGCTGATGTGGCACGCGAGGCGTGTCTATGGGCTCTTCGTCTGGTCTTCGACATGGAATACCAGATTAGCCAGAATCAGCTATTGGCTGTGTGGTCGGTCGAAGTCCGGTTTCGTCGTGGATTGTCAGGACGCCCGTCCGTTAACAGATCACGGTTTCCGATTCGTCCGATGTTTTTCCGAGGCAGGTCCGATGCATACGCTCGGTAAAGTACTTGCATTTCTGTCTGTGGGTCTCGCACTTGCGGCGCTCGTTCTGTCCACCAAAGCGCTGCAGGCACGCAATTCGTGGATCAGGTTTGTCGAAACCAGACGCGCTGCCTACGAACCGACCATCAGGGAGTTGGCGGATCAGCGGAAAAAACTGGCGGATCGTCAGGGAGAGTACCAGCGGCTGATGCACCTGTGGGCGCCCTTCATCGCTGATAACGTCACGGTTCAGCCCAACGGACAGGACAGTGTCATTCTGGGTATCGGTCCTCCTGCACAGAACGTGCGTGTGGACCAGATCGTTCACCTGTTCGAACCGACTGCGGATGGTGGATCGATCTACGTCGGACCGTTCAAAGTCACTGTTGCCGACCCCGCCCGTTCGGCGGCCGTAGCAGCCTGGCCACTGCGAGCGACGGACCGGCAGAACTGGCCGCCGGCGCCACTTCGTTTGTCCGGTCCGGGTTATCGGGTGTACGGCAGCGTCCCGAACTCGGCTCATAACAACCTGATTCATTACGCTCAGCTGCTCGTTCGAAAGGACTTTCAAACGTTTTCGGCGAACAATCTGCTGGCGACCCGCGACCGCGAAATTCAGCTCGCCAACGAGCATCTGGTCTACCGCAACAACGAACTGCACGGTGACCCGGGTCGGGAAGCCGATCGCGGTGCCCTGCCGAATTTCATGATTGACGGTTACGTCAAAGCGATTGAAGATGCCGACGAACGGCGGAACGCTCTGGCACTTCAGGTCGATGGTCTTCGGCACAATCTGAAGCGAACCTACGATGAAGTGCAAAGGCTGCAGGCGCGCAATATCGAGCTGATGAATTCACTGGCACCATACGAGGAGCCGGAAACTGCACCTGCTGTCGGTGACTGAATCATCAGTCGATTCACGTGCGGATTTCCTGAGGATGGACTCACCACATGGGCATCAGCAACCGCGACTACGCCCGCGACGAACCACCCATTTATGGTGGGGGCGGTGGCGGCTTCACCCCCGCAAACGATGAATGGGCGATTCGGTCCATCATCATCACCTGTGTCGTTGTGTTCTTCGCCCAGAACATGGCGACTGGTCTGACAGGCTGGTTGAGTCTGGACTGGCCTGGTCTGGCGGGATTCCAGATTTGGCGGGTTGTGACCTATGGCTTCTGCCACGACACGAGCGGGGTTGGTCACCTGTTCTGGAACATGTTGGGTCTGTGGGTCTTCAGCCGATCGCTGGAGTCGATCTATGGCCCGCGCGAGACGCTGGCATTCTTCCTGGTAACAGTCGCAATCAGCGGTCTGGTGGAAGTCGGGTTCGGCCGGGCGATGGGACATCCTGTGGGTGTCATTGGAGCATCCGGCGGCCTGATGGGGTTTATCCTGCTGGCTGCGTGGCATTTCCCCACTCGGCCCATTGGCCTTCTTTTTCTACCGGTCACCTTCGAACTCCGGTGGATCGCGGCTGCCTACGTGGTGATGGACGTCATGCAGATCATGGGCAACCCGGATGGTGTCGCGCATCTGGCACATCTCAGCGGTGCGTTGGTGGGTTATCTCTACTATCAATCGGGCATCCGTATCCTTCCGGGAAAATCAACCTTCGGACGAAGCCATCGTACTGGCGGTCTGAAGCGGCTTCTCACGCGATTGAAGCCTCAGCGCCGTGTCCGACCCAGTGTCAAACTGTATCAGCCACCGCGCGTTGAGAATCTTGACAACGAAGTGGATCGCCTGCTCGACAAAATCAATCGCGACGGCCGCGACAGCCTGACGCCTGAGGAGAACGAGATTCTCCTGAAAGCCAGCGAGAAGTACCGCAATCGCGTGTGAATCCGCTTCGGGTGGCATCGCTGTGGGTCGCCATGAGCAGGAAGCCTCTGACCGTCGATTGCGCAAGAGAGACGGATTCGCCGCTTGTTCCGATTGCTCCGGAACCGAAGTAAGGCTCGCTCTGGCAGACTGGGGCGAAAACACGGCGCCTGCCGAATCCTGAGCTATGTTTGCCTCGATGATCTCATGCCTCGCGGAAGGTGTGCCCTTTGACCGGCACAATCCGCACGGCCTGGGATCAGGGCTTTGGAACTCATGTTTCCAAGGCATCACTCATTGAGTGTTCGTCGGAGGTTGAACTTCCCCAGTTTTCGTGTGCGCGGGGTGATGGTTGTATGGGACAGAGCATCTGTGTGATGCAATACGCCCTGGAGGATTTGCCTTCGTCGGAGCCGGTCGTCGGTCACTCGTTCGAATTGTGAGTGACGACC
>CAYSJO010000006.1:0-9009 GCA_964431285.1 uncultured Planctomycetaceae bacterium | reverse complement strand
AAGTTGTTTGAATCGACACCGCTGAGATCAATCAGGTTGTTGCCGGCACCCGCACTGATATTAATGGACGTGATGTCAGTCACCTGCACGGCGCCGATGGTTGTCGCGGATGTTCCGTTTTCCAGGACTTGAAGCGACGTCAGATCAACCGGATTGGCCCGCACGGTGATCGAATCATCGTCGTCAGAAATGATGCTCAGTTCGCCATTGATCACCAGAGAGCTGACACTGAGTAGTGTTCGCTGTTCCAGCGATTCTGTCGGCTGCTGACACGCGGCGCCGGGGCGCTGGTGCGTCCGCTTCCGTCGGCGATTGCGTTTGCGAATGGCATCAAGCCACGAGTGAAAGTGCATCATTCCGTCCCTGGAATCAAAGTCACCGGAGAGGAGTACGGCTTCGGCTCGCCGGACAGCCCACGAGATGGGCGATCTGCGGACGCAGAGACCGTCTCTGTGTTGATCAGCTTTTGGTGACCCGCGAATCCATTACGATCGATGCAACCGTCAAAGTTTGGCGCCGCACAATTGGCAGGACAGCGAAATTCTTCCCAGACTCCCCTGTTTAACAACGTCCCGGGGAGGGCATGGCAGTGTCTTCGGTATCGATAAACCGTCGCTGATCCGTCAGGATGTTCGAGACGTAAGACTCGATTAAGGTCCCAATCTCTGACCGGAAACAGATATGGCCCGCCGGCGACCACTCTTGCACGTCATGAGCGGCATTCTGCCGTTCATCACGGCGTTGGTTTTGAGCAGTCCTGTATTCGCGGCGCCATTCATCGAAGAGGTCGACCCGCCTGTCCTTCGGCGTGGAGCGGCGACCCGCGTCACAGTGAGAGGCGGAGACCTGCGTCAAGCGGTCGGAGTCTGGACGTCTTTGCCGACATCTCCTGTATCCGGTTCTGTTGTGTCGGTTTCTGTCAATTCTCCAGGACAGCCGGATGAAGTGACCCTCGACATCACGGTCCCAGCCGACGCACCACTGGGAATGTTTGGTCTGCGACTGGCAACTCAATCCGGACTCAGCAACGTCCACATCGTGCTGATTGACGAACTTCCCCTGACCCCGGCCGTCGCCGAGCAAGAGATTGTCGGTAAAGCAACTATCGTCGACCTGCCGTGCTGCCTGGCCGCACCGTGTCGTCCCGAGGCGATCGACCGGTACGGGATCGAGGTGGATGCCGGTCAGACAGTGGCATTCGAAGTCGTTGGCAGTCGCTTCGGCAAAAACTACGACCCGCTGGTCACCGTTCGAGACGAAGACGGACGAATCGTTGCTCAACATGACAACGATCCAGGGCTGTTCTACGACTGCCGGTTCGCGCACAGATTTGACGCGTCTGGACGGTTCATCGTCGAAGTGCGGGACGCGCGTTTCGAAGGTGATGAGTCGTGGAACTACGTTCTGCGTATGGGGAATTTCCCGGCGGCCAATGTCGTGATGCCGTCTGCCGTGCGTCCAGGAACAAGCAGTCCTGTCCTGTTTCCCGAGATTGCTGACGTTCGACTGACGCTGACGGGAATCGATCGACCACGGACCGAGGCGTTCTTTCAGGAAGTCCGCCTGTCGCCCAATGGTCCGGCCAGTTGGGTTCCCCTGCATGTGTCATCGTTCGAGAAGCACGGGATTGAATCGGAACCGAACGATGCTCCCGATGAATCTGCCACGCTCGTTACGGTGCCCGGAACGCTCAATGGAGTCCTGCACACTCCGGGCGATCGCGACTGCTTCGCATTCAATCTGACTAAGGGCCAGACGCTCAATTTCACGGGAGTGTCTCGCGACATCGGCTCGGCCGCGGACCTTGAACTGGTGCTTTACCAGGAAGACGGACGCGAAGTTCGACGGATCGATGACGTTTCGCTTCGGGTCGGCAATCAGAATGTTGCACAGGAGGCTCGGTTTGCATTTGCCGCAAACAAGGACGGGCTGTATCGATTGATGGTCCGTGATATGGCTGGGGACGGGGGGCCATCCTTTGCTTACCGCATCGACGTCACTGAGCAGAAACCAAAGTTGAAACTGACCGCCGATGTCACACGGCTGACCGTTCCTCAGAAGTCATGGCAGCCGCTGCCCATCAAAGTGACTCGCGAAAGATTGAGCGGGCCCGTCGAGTTCGAACTGATCGGTGCTCCAGCCGGAGTATCACTCGAACCGGCGACCGTGCCAGAGGACGCTACGGAATTACTTTGTCGCATCATGGCTTCTGAAGAAGCCCCACTGGGAATCTCGACGCTGGAAATCGTCGCTCGCTGGAAATCGGAAGACGGTATGAGCGAGGCGGAAGGAGTCGTATCCATACGTCCGAAGATCGATCGGCAAATCATCGACAAGGATCGACGTCTCTATTCGTTGCGTGAGAATCAACTCCGACTACCGCCGTCGCTCACGACACGTCTCGGGTTAATGATCACACCGCCCGCTCCCTTCTCGATCGACCTGCCTGACGAACTGGTTGTGCTGACGAAGTACCAGACGGCCAGCTTCGCGATCGCTACGCAACGAATTGCAGGTGCCACATTCGACTCACCCATCACATTTCGAGCGACGGGCGGTCAGATTGGTGTGGAAGAGCAAGAGCGGGACAATGTCTTCGCTCTGATCCCCGACGCGACAGTCGACCGACTGGAAGTAACAGGCGTGTTCCACAACCGCATCAACACGCGTTACGAGAAAGCCCGCGTGGATCTGAGTGCCACGGCCGACTTCGAAGGTCACGAGGTCACACTTGTCCGAACATTCGAACTCGATTTGCGGAGCGCATTCAAGCCGGCATTTGAGCCGGCAACCGTCACGGTCGAACCCGGTGGGATGGCAACCTTCAAACTGCTGGCCAATCGAACTCCGACGTATGACGGAGAAGTCACGGTCATCCCGTCACTCACGCACGGCCTGGCCATTCCAGAGAAAATCGTCATTCCAGCCGGTCAGGCACACATCCAACTGAGCGTCCCGATTCCCGCAGATCGGAACCCGGGCCGAATCAGCGTTCGTTGTGAGACGACAGGCCTTGTCGGAAAGTACGAAGAGCATTTGCGGGAACCCAATCTGACGATCAATGTGAAGAAACCCGTCCCTCCAAAGAATCCGAAATGACGAATCACGCAATCGCAGTCGTACTGCTCGTGTCCATGTCAGCAACGGCGAACGCAGTGCCACCGGTCTCACGCATTTCGGTTGTCCCGGCCGAGATCGAACTGGTGGGTTCGCGGGCTCAGCAGCACTTGCTTGTCACCGGACACATCAATGACGGAATTGAAGAGCTCGATCTCACTCGACAGGTGCGCTACGAGAGCAGGTCTCCGAACATCGCCGTTGTGACCTCCAATGGCCTGGTGCTGCCGCGCGGATTCGGTCAGTCAGAAATCGTTGCCCGACATAATGGGTTCGAAGCAACTGCCACGGTGACCGTCCGTGAGTTCGGATTGGCTCATCCGATGGATTTCGACACGGACGTCATCGCTGCGATCAGCCGAGCTGGCTGCAACTCAGGTGCGTGCCATGGAGCTCCTCAGGGTAAGAACGGATTTCGATTCAGCTTGCGTGGTGGTGACCCGACCCTGGACCACCTGACACTCGCGCGAGAAACCTTCGGACGCAGAACAAATCCCTTGGCTCCTGACGAGAGTCTGATTCTAAGAAAGGCTCTCGGTCAGCTTCCGCACCAGGGCGGGATCCGGTTTCGGCAGACAGACACGACGTATCAGGTCCTTCGTACATGGATCGCCGAAGGTTGCCGCCCGAGTGCTCAGCAACGGACTCTGCAGCGTCTGGAAGTGCTTCCCAAAGAACGTCGTTTGTCGGCCGAGTCCCCGCAACAACAGTTGATCGCGATTGCTCACTTCGATGATGGCACGACTCGCGACGTGACAGACTTGGCCGTGTTTACGTCGAACGATGAAACTCATGCATCCATCTCGGTGAACGGTTTCGTCGAGTTCTCCGGAACAGCTCAAGCCACATTTCTTGCTCGGTATCTCGGTCAGATCGTGGGCTCGCGACTGACGTGTGTGCAGCCGGACGAACAATTTGTGTATCGGTCGCCGCCGGTCAGGAACTTTGTCGACGAACGAGTCTTCGACCAGCAGCGCGACCTGCAGATCCTGCCGGCCGAATTGTCAACGGATGTGGTGTTTCTTCGGCGTGCCTTTCTGGACACGATCGGCACGCTGCCTTCAGCCGAAGAAGCCGCCCGGTTTCTCGATTCCAAAGAGACGGACAAACGCGGCAAACTTATCGACCGGCTTCTGCAACGGGATGAATTCGCTGACTTCTGGGCCATGAAATGGGCCGACGTCATGCGCGGCAGCGACGTCACCATCAGCAAGCGTGGAGTTCACAGCTTCCATCGCTACCTGGTGGAACGCTTTCGTCACGATCGGCCGTTCGACGAATTCGCCAGGCAGACGCTGACCAGTCTGGGTAACACACTGAACCGGCCTGCCGCAAACTTTCACCGCGTCGCTCGAACGCCTGAAGACGCCGCCGAAGCAATGTCTCAATTGTTTCTGGGAGTGCGGATCGGTTGTGCGAAATGTCACAACCATCCCTTCGAGGCAATTACGCAGGACGACTATTACGGCCTGGCGGCGTACTTCGCCCGTGTAAAGTTCAAAGGCCAGCAGTTCATGCTCGATGACGAAATCGTGTACCTCGATCGACGCAGCGAAGTGCGACATCCGGTGACTAGAAAGAACGTCGCTCCAGTGGCGTTTGGTAATTCGCCGGGCGAACTTGGCCCGGACGATGACCGTCGAGAAAAACTCGTCGAATGGCTGGTCAGTCCTGAGAATCCGTTCTTCGCCCGGTCCATTGTGAATCGACTCTGGTATCACCTGATGGGTCAGGGAATCGTTGATCCCGTTGATGACTTTCGTGATACGAATCCGCCGTCCAATGCCGAGCTGCTCGATCAGCTTGCAGCCGAGTTCGTCAAACACGGCTATCGGATTAAGCCCGTGCTACGAGTGATTCTGAACTCCAGCACTTACCAGCTGAGTGCGCAGCCAGTCGATAAGCAGTCACCTCGGGGCGCCGAACCGAAACGGTACTTTGCCCACGCGCAGATTCAGATGCTGCAGGCTGAGCAGATTCTGGACGCGGTCTCGTCCATCACGGGAATTCCGGAACGGTTCCCAGGTTTCCCGCCCGGCACACGCGCGATTCAGCTGGCGGGCGGGACGGTCGACCATTCGTTCCTGATGGCCTTCTCGAAGCCAGTGCGTGACGCCACATGCGAGTGCGCACGCGACCCTGAGCCGTCGCTCAGCCAGGTAATTCAGATGCTCAACAACCCGGCCATCGTGAACAACATCAAGTCACCGCAAGGCCGCATTCACAACTGGCTGGTTGGGGGCAAGTCCACGGACGAAGTCGTCGATCTGATCTATCTGACAACAGTCAGCCGCCGTCCCACACAACAGGAGCGAGACCTGATCGGACGACATCTGAAGACATTGCCCGATGTTCGCACGGGGCTGTTTGACGTGCAGTTTGCTCTGCTAAACTCAAATGAGTTCCTGCTTCGGCATTAACGACCCATAACAGAATCTTCGAACGAAAACCTCGCAGGATTGCTTCCTTGAACCATCCTCTGCTGACGACGAATCGCCGCGACTTTTTCACGCTGGGAGGACTGTCCGTTGGTGCAATTTCGCCTTTGGGACTTTCCCTCTCCGAAGTACTGGCAAAGGAAAAGGCCAGTGCTGGCAAGCAGCAGACCAACGTGATCTTCATGTTTTTGCAAGGAGGCGCAAGTCATATCGACATGTACGATATGAAACCGGATTCGCCTGCCGAGATTCGAGGCAAGTACGATCCTGTCGCAACCAACCTCTCCGGTCTGCAGTTGAGCGACCAGCTTCCGAAGCTCGGCAAATGCGCGGATAAGTTTTCGCTCATTCGCTCGATGACGTCTTACACATCAAAGCATGGTGAAGGCGACGTCCACATCATGTGTGGGAGCCCACTGGACAGGAATGTCCAGGCACCAGGCATCGGTGCCGTCCTCAGCCTGCAGCAGAAGCAACAAGCTCCCATCCCTCCGTTTGTGCATATGGGAAATATGAAGCACCCGGCGTACAGCGCGCCAGGTTACGGCGGATATCTCGGTCGTACATTCAATCCGTTTCTGATCACGCAGGATCCGAACTCGCCCGAGTTCCGAGTCCAGGCCTTCGACACGGCCGCCGGTGTCGACGTCAGCCGTCTGGCAGGACGTAAGACGCTGCTGCAATCGCTGGATCAGTACCAGTCGGAGCGGGAACGACAGCTTGAGTTTGCCCGTTCCCATGACACATTCACCGAGCAGGCCCTGAATCTGGCGACGTCGCAGAATGCCAAAGACGCGTTTGATCTGTCTCGGGAACCGGCACGTCTTCGCGATGCGTACGGTCGCAACCGAGTCGGGCAGGGAATGCTGATGGCTCGGCGATTGATCGAGTCTGGCGTGCGATTCGTCACCATCCAGGGCTATGTCGATACGGGCATCTACGCCTGGGACCATCACTGGGGCATCTTCCCCCACCTGGATCAGCAGTTGCCCATTTACGACAACAGCTATTCCGCTCTGTTGAACGACCTCGACGATCGCGGTCTGCTGGAAACCACACTGGTCATTACGGCGGGTGAATTCGGGCGAACGCCGAAGATCAACACGCAAAGCCGAGGTCCCGGACGCGACCATTGGGGCCGTTGCTTCAGCCTGACCATGGGTGGTGGTGGCATTAAGACCGGCCAGATCGTCGGTTCCAGCGACAAATACGGAGCCGTTCCTGAAGACCGCCCGGTATCCGTCGCAGACTTTGTCGCGACTGTCTATCACGCATTGGGGCTTGATCCGAAGGCAGAGTTTGTGGCTCAGGGCCGACCGATGCAGATGCTGCCAGAGGGATCAATTGTCAGCGAGTTGCTCTAACCGGCCGTCGGTCAACATTCCAGGGCAACCTCCGCCGAGTCGATCACGTCTCTGTTGTTTGCCTGGGTAAATGCAATGGTGCCCGGGATGGGTGCCGCTCTGATCGTGACTCTGGCAGCATCTTCCGGATCGATCCAGTTGGCCAGGGCCGACCAAGTTACAGCGTCGACTCAACCTCAAACTGAACGCGTTTGGTGGCGTACTTGCCGCTCAGTTGATCGCTGACCTGCAACACCAGTGTGTAGCGACCTGGTTCCAGATCTTCGGGGATCGTGAACTCGTAGCTGTGGAAGTAGTCGCGGCGGACGTTGCGACATTCGTCCCGAGTTACCTCGAACGGAATCGATGCCACCGCTGGCTCGTCGTCTTTACCGTATCGGTAAATCTCAACATTTGAGCGCAGAGCCGTCTGGAAATGCGAATCGTCCAGACGCTTGCTGGCGAAGTTCTCGATCTGGGCGTAAACCAGCACTGGCTGGCCAGTCGTGAACTGATCACGACTGAATCGTTCGTAATTGCCGAAGCTGACAATACTGTGGCAGAAGGTCACGTTGCGAAGTTGCAGGTCGGCTTTTTCACGCAGGCGGTCGATGGCGGCACTCAGTTGAGTGATGGTCTCGGCGGCACGTGTATTCGCTTCGGGGATCCCGCCGGTGTCGAAGTGATTCGTCATGGCCCAGAACATCTGCTGCCAGAATTCCCGATCGCGTGAATCGATTCCCGGAATCGGTTCCATGGATTTCTCGTACCGGTTTTCCGCCAGATGCAGCATCCGCAGCGCAACAGCTTTCTTCTGATAATCAAATTCATCCACCGACAACTCTCCAGGCGTTGCTGCGGTAAGCTCGTTCTCCAGCGAACTGATCGCGGCCGTGACTGCCGACGGTGGCAGCCCGGACGGCGCTTCTTCAGCAGTCTCGGGTGGACCCCATACACGAGCCTTGATCGTCTCACCGGCTCGCTGAATGCGAGTCAGGTTTTGCGTGAACATTCCCGGCGGCTGCGGTTGACCGCCCATCGGATTGGGATCCAGCGTGGATTTTCCGACCCCATCAACTGGAGTGTGTCCCGGGTTCTGCAGGCCTGTTTGTGGTTCGCCCGGCAATTCAAGGCGCTGTTCCAGGATTGCGGGGTTGCCACGGACGGGATTCGTCAGTTCGGCCTGTCCGGGATTGATCACTGGCCTCAAGTCATCTTCCAGTCCGCGATTACGAGTCGGAAGGGAGTTTGCACCCGCGATGAGTGGGAGCTGGCCCCCATTCCCAACGAATGAATTCGTTGAACCAGCAACCGTCTGCACTCCACCTGGAATGACATTTCCAACCGCCGGTTGAATCGTCTGAGTGGGCAGTGGATTCGCGTCTTCGTTCCGCTGAGTCGACTGATCGGCCAGAAGACTGTCGGAACCTGGAAACGGCATCCCCAGACTTTGCCCAGACGGCATCCCGAGACCTGGTTCCGGAGCCTGAAGCAAATTACTCGACGCTGTTTGACGATTTGGAGGCAACGACGTCGGGGTCGGTTGAGGAGCATCTGGTGGCCATGTCTCGATCTGCTGTCCACTCTCCTGAGTACGCCGCAGGTTGGCCAGTAATCCCCGTAGCTGCGACACCTCCATAAGTGAGTAAAGACCTCGCTGACCGTCTCGGCTTTCGGGAGGAACGATCGACAACAGTTCGTCGACGATCTGATCCCGCTCGCTGCGAGTGTCTCGTCGTGGTTGTGTCTGAGTGGCAGCATTCCCACTACGCGGCTGGAAGGATGTCTGCTCGACTCCGGCTGCAATCTCAATTCCATCGCGGTTCTGTCGAGACTCGGAACCCGCTATTCCTTGAGGATCCAGTTGATCCATCAATCGACGGGCGCCCTCGATATCACCCTGTTCAATCTTTGTATTGATGTCCGCCAGCATGCGGTCACGCTCGGAACCACGCGAGTTCGTGCGGTCCGCGAAGGGACTGCGAAATGTTGCGCAGCCGGACAGAGTGGCGAGTGTGAACAGCAGAACGATCAACAATCTCATTTCGGCGTCCTTGCCTGCCTGGATTGTCCGGAATTAGGTGAATGTTGGTGAATAGGTGTTGTTTCGC
>CAYSJO010000005.1:0-3707 GCA_964431285.1 uncultured Planctomycetaceae bacterium | reverse complement strand
CGTGATGACGCGGTCTGCCAGCGCCGCTCGCAGCAAAGCATGTGTGCCGATGGTCGTGGTAAACGCGATTTCGCGACCCATCACGGCAGCGGGAGACCAGGCGGTCGGAGAGTTGTCGAGATCAAACCCGGGAATCAGCTTTCCGTCGCGTTCGCCTCCCAACAGGATGTGCGGACCCTCTCGGTCGCGAACGTCTCGTGCCTGTTCGATGTGTTCGCAGGGAATGATGCGGCGGGCTCCGTTGGCCAGGGCGTGGGCGACGGTTGTTGTGGCTCGCAGAACGTCGATCGCCACAGCAACACCGCCTCGCAAGGCGGGTGGTTCGAAGTGGGATGGCAATAGATGGACAGTGACCGGTCGTGACATCGTAGTACTGGAGTTCGGTTTGAGATTCGCGTCAGTGGCCCGGTTGTGAGCATAATGGCAATCCCCGAAGCGTTGGCAGGGATCGCGTCGATCCCCGAGGCTCCCCCACTTCTGTCATCACCGTCTGGAATTCACTGTGACTCAATCGGAACAACCAGACACACCAGCGCCCGACGACACAGATGAGACTGAATTCGCTCGGCCGGGCACCGTGCGACGGCGCTACCGCCCGGCGATGGGCAGACGGAGACGCGTGTTGCTGTTGATTGCAGTACCTCTGCTGGTGACCGGCGCCGTGTACTGGGGAGTTATTGTCCCGAAACTGCAGGATGAGAACGGGACGGATAACGACCGGCTGGCGACTCGTTTCGATTTGTCGTGGTAGTTGAGCGATCGCGTGCGGCAGCTTGAGGAAGACGCCCACTTTTACCGGCAACGCCTGCGATCACTGCCACCATATTCAGAGCAATCCCAGGCGCATGCTGGTTATCACAGTGCAATCGTCGGTTCTCCCGAGACTCCCCAGTGGGTCCAGATTGACTTGGGACGTGAGTATCAAATCTCTGAAATTGCGCTGGTGCCAGCGGCCCTGCACGACGAACGGTTGATCGAAGGCTTTGCATTCCCCAAACGGTTCCGTGTACAGATTTCGTCCGATCCCCAGTTTCACACGTCAACCCTAGTGGCGGACCATTCGTCGTCAGATTATCCCGAGCCAGATCGTTATCCATGTTTCGTGCCGGCGATTGATCTGACGGCTCGCTACGTGCGTGTGACCGTGACGGAACATGCCGAATTGTCGGGACGCTCGTTTTTTGCACTGGGCGGGCTGACGAAGAAAGAAGTCGCCACGGAACTGGCTCTCAGCCGACACACAGTCGATTCGCACCTGCGCAACATCTATCAGAAACTGCATGTGCACAACCGGGCCGGCGCAGTCGCCACCGCCATCCGCGAAGGTCTCGTATAGGCGATCGACTTTACGAATCGCTCGTCACTGATCCTGACCGATTAACGGGTCCAGAAACCTGTAGAATTCCTGCGTTGCCGGATCATCGGGTTTGCCAATGTCGTTATTCAGGCGGCTGTGGTTGCTGTCACGCTTACCATACGCCCTGGCCGGAATTTCCGCGGCCTGTAATACGCTCGCAAGACGCTGCGTCTGGGCGCGCGTATCCGGGTTGCCGGGAAAATACAGGAGCAGAAACGGCGGTATGCCTTTGTTCTTCGCCACATGCGTGACGGCCGAAAAATCGACGTGCTTCTCCGGGTCATTTCCGAACTTCTGCCGATGACCAAACGTGTACATCTTGCCGCCGTAGAGCGTTTGGCGGTGCTCGGCTGTCATGATGATTTTGGGAATGTCGTAAGTGTCACCATCCACCGGAACGCAGCCCTTGAGGACGTCGAATGACACGCCCTCTTTTTTCAGGTAGCGATCGTCGGTGCAGATCAACGCTGCCAATTGAGCGCCGGCGGAATGTCCACCGACAAAGATTCGCCCAGGGTCGCCGCCATACCTGGCAATGTTCCTGTGCACCCAACCGAACGACCTGGCAACATCACCGGTCAGCTCATCCATTTTCACTTCTGGCAGAAGTCGATAGTTCGTCGAGACAAAAACAAAGCCTCGATCAGTCAGTACTTTGGGCTTTAGCGCGACGTCGCTCTTGTCACCAACCTGCCATCCGCCACCATGGATCCAGAACATGACAGGCAGGCTTTCGCCTGCTGGGTCTTCCGGCGTGTAGATGTCGAGGACGTGGCGCTCGTGACCCTTCTCGACGTAAGGAATGTCGGACGTCAGCTTCTGAGCGATGGCGTCGTTGCACAGGAAGAGCAACGGCAGAAGGAATACAACGTGCTTCGTTTTCATTGGAGATTCCTCACTCGGAGGCTGGATTGCCAAGCTGACGCATTTTTAGAGTTGGTCTTCAGTAGATTCCATCCGACTCAAAAACCCCTCTCCCTGACCCTCTCCCCGCTGGGGAGAGGGTCAGGGAGAGGGGTTTATACTGAAGACCAATTCTGAAATGCTCTAACACACTGGACTGCCCTCCGCCAAATCCCAGAGAGCATGGCGCTGCTCTGGATGTTGCTCCGCGGGAAACGGGCAGGGCTATGACTCGTCTTTGATTTCGAGGATGGCCTCGACTTCGACGGCCGGACCGGTTGGCAGTGATGCGAAGCCCAGTGCACTGCGGGCATGCCAGCCATCGCCTTCTTTGCCGTACAGTTCGTGAAGCAGATCGGAAGCGCCGTTGATGACCAGATGCTGCTCGGTGAAATCCTGCGTTGAATTCACACATCCCAGCAGCTTGATCACGCGCAGCCCGTTGATGGTCCCATGCGCGGCGTGAACTGATTTCAGAATCTTCACAGCACAATCACGCGCCGCCGCGTATCCACGCTCGACATCACAGTCCGCTCCCAGCTTGCCTTTGATGTCGCTCGTGTGTCCGGATGTGATCAACAGGTTGCCTGTTCGAATGCAGAGGTTGAGATAACCGGGTGCCGGTGCACTTGCCGGGAATTCAATTCCAGCTTCGCGTGCCTTGTCTTCAGGGCTGCTCATCGTCGGTCCTTTTCAATTGGTCTGGCTGGCCGCAACAAAACGGCTCAGGGTTCGCAGGTTACGTATGAATGTTCGAGTTGTGATGATCTTCCGTGGACGCACATCATTACCTTTGGCGCGAAGCTGGCCGTCTTCGGTCCACGCACCGCGACGATCCATCTTATCGATCAGATTCGCTGCCTGGCTGGTGAGACTCTTTGACGATCCCGGGCGACTTCTTCGGGATGTCCACAGCGGCTTTTTTGATCGGCCAGCCGACTTCGTCTGTGCATACTCGGTGCGCAGTCGGTCAACATAAGAGCTGATTTTGAATCCGTAATGTGTTGGCAGGTCATCGTCCTTGTAGGTCAGCATGTAGTTCGTTGTGAAATACAGGGGCCGATTGGTCTTCAGCTCGTAGAACCTGGCCAACCGTCCGTCGGACAATCTGGAGCGATCCAGATAGTCCATGGCACGCGGAATGGGCTCCAGATACCGCGCGTCTGCGGTCTGACGGTACAGCGACATGAGAATGCGGATGACGCCCTGTGATTCGCCACCCGTGACCGAGGCAGGTTCGAAGCGTCGTGCCCAGGCCGGATGCATGTCCGCGTTGTACTGCTGAGCCCAGATGGGTTGCGGCTCAGGCATCTGTGCCAGAAGGATAAAATCTCCAGCACGCCGGGCCGCCTGCAAGTACCGCTCGTTCTCGTAGATTTACCCAGCGAGGAAAAAGGTTGCGATCAGATCGGCGAGCGTGGTGTCGTTGATCGTGTAATAGCTGCGG
>CAYSJO010000004.1:0-1759 GCA_964431285.1 uncultured Planctomycetaceae bacterium | reverse complement strand
ACCAGCGATCGAACGGGTGGTGGTGGCACTGGGCACACTCGATGCGAACCCCAAGAAAAACCTGAGAAATCGCCGAGGCGGCTTCACCGGGCTTCTTCAGGACTTTGTATATGTTGCCGCCCGAGTTCTGATTCAACGGGCCGGAGGCCGCGACGATTCCCCGAGCAAACTCGTCGAACGGTTTGTTGGCGGCAAAACTGTCATGAATCCACTGGTAGTAGCTGTAGGCGGGCTTATGCCCCAGAGCCAGACGATCAACTCGCAGCACGTCCGCCCATTTGAGAGACTGGAAGTCGGCGTATTCCGGCCGCTTGAGTAACTCGTCGACGAGCTGGCTACGTTTGTCGGCAGCCTGATCGTCCAGAAACCGCCGCACTTCTTCTGCGGTCGGTAATGTGCCGATGATGTCGAGATACGGTCGGCGGAGAAAATCAGCGTCGGTACTCGGTGGAGACGGCTTGACGTTCAGCTTGCGCCAGCGAGCCTGAATCAGCTCATCGATGTAGTTATTGATCGGTTGCGCCGGGAATGGCTTGCCGTCATCGGGCTGCGGAATCATCGCGCGGAACACATCGACCGCTCCCATGTAGCTGGCCATGATGGCCGCCTCACCGGGATTCTCATCGACCGATACCAGTCCGAATTCGTCGACTCTTGCCAGAGCTTCGACGTTGGTCTGGAATTTGGCGTGGTGAGTCACATCGACCTCGCGACCGTCGCTGTAAGTTGCTGTCACCTGAAGCTGCTGCGAAGAATTCATTCGCATGCGACGTTCGCCAGGTGTGACTCGCAGCGAAACAACTTTTGGAGCATCCGGTTCACCGAGTGGTGCTCCGGCAGCAATCCAGTCACGCAACACGCGGAACTCGCCTGAGCCCCGACGAATGCGGATACCACCGCCGTGAGGCACACCGCCGGAGGCTTTCAGCAGCAACAGGCTTTGATCGGGAATGGGCAACACTGTCCGTCGACCGCGACCTTCCTGGACCAGCGCCGAGTGATCGGCTTCTGGAGCAAAACCGAAGATCGACAACTTGAATCCATTCTGTCCTTCAGCTTTGCCGTGACATCCCGAAGCGTTGCACCCGAAGCGGGTGAAGATCGGAATGATGTCGTTCTCAAAATGAAACTGGCGCACCGACTGTGATCCAGATACCGTGACGGGCACTTTGAACGTCCGGCCAGCTGACGTGACTTCGATCACCGTCGCGCCTTCATGCTTCCCCTGAACAAGTCCATTGGGAGACACGGTGGCGATTTCGGAATCGAGTGAACGAAACGTCGCATCGCGAGTCAGGTCGGCTGAAAGGCCGCCGTCGGCGTGTCCATCGACCAGAAGCTGTCGGCGGGAATCCGGTCCAACAAGTTTGAGGCTGGATGGGACAACAGCGTCAGCGGTCGGCGTATTGTCCGCTTGCAGCTCACCTGCAGCACACAACAGCCCAACCATGCAGAGGACGACAATTCGGCTATGCACGGGCAGGGATGCGACGTTGTGGCGTGGGAGAGCGATTGGGAATGATCTCACCCATCGTCGCGTCATGGAAATTCTTCGCACTGAACGCACCTCGTACGCGGTATGAACCAACGGATAAACGATAGTTTATGCCATGCACCATCGGGAAGACGACCACCGGGACCAGATTTACGCGAGGCCCCAATCACAGTGTGCCCCCTGACCATAACCGCCGGGCGGCTGTCAAGCGCGCTCTCCTGCACGGTACCATCCGATGGCTTTAACGCACTGACCGCACTGTGC
>CAYSJO010000003.1:0-2597 GCA_964431285.1 uncultured Planctomycetaceae bacterium | reverse complement strand
GTCGCGTTCGAACTGATCGCCCGACGGTTGCCGAGGGGCTATGAGTCGCGGGGACCGCCTTCTACTGCTTGAGCGGTGTGGCGTCCAGATTCCTGTTTGACGTTTGACCTGCGAAACGCGTCTGATCCGTCGGTGGATCAGGCCGGTCCGGCGTTTGAACTGCTTGCTTCTCCACGCTGCTTGCCCGATGTGCACATCGGCTGCGTTCGCGCTTCGAGTGTTGTCGCCAGCCTCTCTGTTCCAGCAATTGAACACTTGCTGTGAGCAGAAGTGGTGACCACTTCAGGCTGAATCCAGCTGCCGCACGGCCTTTGTCATCAGGCGGCTCATCTCTCTCAGCATCGTTGCTGAGTGTAGCCACGAGCCTGGCCGTTGGCTTGGTCAGAGAACGTGCACTTCAGCAGTCCTGCTGTTTCGGTGTTGCCGCAGGACCGCGCTCCGATGGACGTCCCACTGGTGATCGCACTGGTGAATGAGGAGAGCAATGTCTTCCAGTCAGGTTTCGGCGACAGATCGTAGACGGCTCGTGTTTTTGCACAGGGTGAATGCGGCGTTGTCCTCCGACTTTTGTCCCAGGGCGAACCGGTACGTCTATTGGCTGAAGAACCCGTTCTGGATTCTTGTTCTCGCAACCGCCGGATCGATCGCCTGTGGGATCATGCTGAATCCGCTCGTTTTCGGCCTGACGGCGACCCTGGTTGCCGTTGCCGGAGTCGGCGTCCTGCTTCCCTGGATTTCGATTCGCGGAATCGACTGCGAAGTGTCCTTCGATATTCAGCGCACACGTGTTGGGCGGCCGGCCCTCGTCCGATTGACTGTTCGCAACCGATGGCCCATGCCGGTCTGGGGGTTGTCGCTGATTCGCGGCTTTGCTGTGGATACAGCAAAGGACGGCGGTGAGGGGATCGCCCTGGCCCGGGTGCCGGGCTGGTCGACTGTGGAATACTCGTGGGCCTTCGAACCCCGGCAGCGAGGCATGTACCCGAATGACACCGCCGAGATCGAAACCGGATTCCCCTTTGGACTGCTCCATGCCCGGCGAGCTGCTGCTGTGGATGGACAGCTCGTTGTCTGGCCTGAAACAGCCAGGCTGGACGGTGTGCCGGATGCGGCCGAGTCGGTTCAGACTGAAGAACTGTACTCGGAACGTCGAGTCGGTGAGTTCGGCGACATGATGGGAACACGTCCATTCCGAAACGGCGACTCGCTGCGACGGGTCCACTGGTCGCAGCCCGCCCGACAGCAGAATCTGATTGTGACCGAGCGGCAAGCCCCGGCAATAACGTCTGTCCGCCTGGTTGCAGACCTCTCGCATTCGTCGCATACGGCAGGCCGTGTCGAGCAGACCGTGGACATCTGTGTGACGGTCGCAGCGAGCCTTTGTGAGTCGTTGCACCGGCAACATGCGCGAGTGGAACTTGTGCTTGGGGACAGACTCTTCGTCGTCGGCGAGGCAACAGCAGGCTTCAATCGGGCGATGGACGCACTTGCGACGGTAGGAGTTGAGTCAACACGCGGACCCTTCGGGCGAACTCAGTCACAGGGCTACGAAATCCGCGTGACCACAACATCGGGCGTAGCGGCCGGAATTCCACATCAGATCGTAGTTGGTCCGCATGACGATGCCGGAAGTGCGTGGATCAGACTCGACAGCCGAGACAGCGTGATCAATCGTTTTCCTGACCTCTGGCGGAGGTCGTGTCATGTCACGTGAAGTCGTCTCACGGAAACTCAAGACCACAACGACCAGACCTCCGCGGGCGGCCGAGCCGGCAATTGCTAGCCTGCGACTGCACGCGATCTGTGTCGTCATGTCCCTTCTGTCAGCGTTCATCTTCACGCTGACCGAGCATGACGACCACGAAAATTCCCTCTGGTGTGCGTTGGAAATCGCGATGCAGACGCTGGTGGTCGTCCTGGCGACTTTCCACTTTCGGCGACGCATCGCCGTGGTCCATGAATCGCCTGTCATTCTGCCAGTGCTGCTGATGGTGGCGAGCCTGAGCCTGATTTGTGAGCCGTTCCAACGTGTGCTTCTCGGCAACGGACACACGTTTGAAATCCTCATCATGCACAGCAGCTGCAATCTGATGCTGGCCCTCGCAGTGTGCGGCTTTCGCATGTCGTTTCAACGTCTGGCAGCCCTGATCGCCGTCTTCATGACAATCTTTTGCTGCACGATTTCCAACGCGCCCAGGCTGATCCCGCTGATTGGCCTCTTCTCCATCACAGCGATCGTGTGGCTCGTGGCTGCCTGGTGGGAAACGGTTGACCGGCGAGTCCTTGAAACTGAAAAAACCGGTCTGCCACTGAAATGGCTCGCTGCGGGAGCTGCTCTGCCCGTTCTCATCCTGGTGGTAGTCGACGGGTTCGGAGCGAACTCGGCCACAACTGCCCTGCGAGGATTCATGCCCAGTTCCGGTGGAACAGGCGCGTACAGCCTGCATTCCCGGGGTGGCGTCAATGATGGTGATGCTCTCGTTGCGGGCGACAGGAACATCAAGAGCTTCGCTCCGATTGAGGATGCTCCGTTTCTCGACAGCGAAAAGCCCAGTCTCTACGACGTCTTCAACGACACGTTTGATCAACCGACCCGG
>CAYSJO010000002.1:0-7425 GCA_964431285.1 uncultured Planctomycetaceae bacterium | reverse complement strand
TGCCACCACCACCCGTTCGATCGCTGGTCGCAGCATGATTACTTCGGGATGGAAGCGTTCTTCACGCAAGTCGGCTTCAAACAAAGTCCTGCGGGCGAACTTCTGATTGCTAATCGGAACGCGACAACAAAACACCCGCGTAGTGGTGAGGTGGTTCAGGCGCACGGGCTGCTTGAAACGATGCCCGAGACAACGCCGCCAGGTGATCGGCGTCAGCTGTTCGCCGAATGGATGACATCCCCGGACAATCAATGGTTTGCACGCAACATCGTCAATCGCGTGTGGGCACATTTCCTCGGCCGCGGACTCGTTGAGCCGGTTGATGACGTTCGGCTCACTAACCCGCCGACGAATCCGGCGTTGCTCGACGCATTGGCAACCCGTTTTGTTAAATCTGGATTCGACATGCACGAGCTGATCCGCGACATCACGGCCTCGCGCACATACCAGCTTTCCTCAACGCCGAACGAATCGAACCAGCGGGACGAGCAGAATTATTCGCGTGCGTTGTTCAGGCGTCTCGATGCGGAAGTTCGGCTCGACATGATTTGCCAGGTGACCGGCATCGGAGAGAAATTCCGCGGAGTGCCGTCAGGCGTTCGGGCGATCAAGCTCTGGGATAGCCAGGTGCCGCATTACTTCCTGAGTCTGTTTGGCCGCCCAACACGAGCGTCCGCCTGTGAGTGCGAGCGAGCGACTCAGCCCAGCGTGGCTCAGGTGCTGCACGTGCTGAACTCTCCCGAAATCCAATCCAAGCTGAGTGATGACGGCGGCCAACTCGCCCGACTCACAGAGACAATTCCTGACCACGATAAACTTGTCGAGGAACTCTATCTGACGTTTTACAGCCGGCGTCCAACCGATGACGAGCGGAATTCGGTCAGCCGCTATCTGGCTCAGGCAACGGACCGCCGCAAGGCCGTCGAGGATGTCGCCTGGAGTTTCATGAACACGGTGGAGTTTCTGTTCAATCACTGAGCGTTCCGGGAGGCGCGACTTTGCCGAATCTGGCGGGTCCGCAGCTTCGGCAGGAGAGCGGACATCTGAACTTGAGTCGCACGGCCACAAACAGCTCTACTGGATAAGCCACACGTCACCGGTCGATGAGATTCGGTGCCCGGTACAAGAGCCTCTGAAACGAACGTTAGCGAGCAGGCAAACAGCCCGCTGCGGAGAACACTGATGAAAAGACGCCAAAAGTACTGTGATGGCATGAATCGACGGGACATGCTCCGCATCGGAGTGGCGGGCACTGCGACGGGCTCGATCGGATTGCCGCAGCTCCTGGCCGCTGAAGCGGCGAAGCAGCACGGCGTCGACACGAGCAAAGAAGACGTCTCTCTGATTATCCTGTTCCTGCAGGGCGGTCTGAGTACGATCGATACACTCGATTTGAAGCCGAATGCGCCCGCCGAATTCCGCGGAGAATTCGGCCCGATCGACACCGTCGTCCCCGGTCTGCACTTGTGTGAACACATCCCGGGCCTCGCGCAGGTGGCAGATCGATTCTCACTGCTACGCAACTTCACGCACCACAATTCGGGTCACGGTGCAGCCGACCACTTCATGCTGACTGGATACTTCCCGAGAGCTGGCTTCAACTCCAGCCTGAAGCCCAACAACCATTACCCCTCACACGGTTCGATCATCGCGAAGAAGCTTGGTCCGCGGGGCTCCGTTCCGCCTTATGTTTGCCTGCCGAAGATGCATCGTTCGTGTGGGCCGGCGTATCTGGGTTCAACCTGTGCTCCGTTCGTTGTTGAAGCTGATCCGAATGCGCCGGACTTCAAAGTCCCCGACCTCGTTCCGCCGCTGGCCGTCAGCTCGGATCGACTGGATTCGCGCCGAGAGATTCTGAAGACCGTCGATCGCTATCAGAAGAGCGCCGAAATTGCGGCCAACGCCAACACACGTGCCCTGACTACATTTCAGCGCAAGGCGTTTGACCTGATTACGTCACCGGCCACGAAGATCGCATTCGACATCGACGCTGAGTCGGCTGATGTCCGCGATGCCTACGGTCGGCATTCGCTGGGCCAGTCATGCCTGATGGCCCGGCGCCTTGTCGAAACCGGAGTTCGCTGTGTGACGATTGACCACACGAACTGGGATACGCACTACAACAACTTTGAAGTTCTGAAAAACGACCTGCTACCACATCTCGACAGTGGGTTGCCCATGCTGCTGCGAGACCTGGAAGACCGCGGCATGCTGGATACGACCATGGTCTGTGTCATGGGTGAGTTTGGCCGTACGCCGCGAGTCAACAAACAGGCGGGACGTGATCACTGGGGGCCGTCCAACACGATCCTGCTGGCCGGTGGCGGCATTCAGCACGGTCGAGTCATTGGAGCGACCAACCCGAGGGGTGAACGGCCAGCTTTCGATCCCGTCGGCCCGGCAGACCTCTCGGCCACCATGTACCACTGCCTGGGCATCGATGGTGACGAGGAGTTCTACACTCCCGAAGGCCGCCCCGTGCCAATCGTCAACGACGGGCGCGTGCTGACCGAACTGCTGTAGCCGTCAGGCGAAGACGCACTGACGATCGACTGACGTGCTATGGCCACCAATTGGGTATGATCGCCTTTGGCGTCAATGCGCGTGTTGGCAAACGCACTCACTCTCGTTCAGGGATTCTTTTCGATGAGTTCCGTTCGTTTTCTGGCGACCTTGTGTGGCCTCCTGCATTCATCAACGGCCCTCGCGCAGCCGGACGTTCCCGATCGTGTCGAAACCAGCGGTACTCGGTTTCTGGATACAGCGACGCTTGAGCGGATTGATGTGGGATTGAAATGGCTTGCCGCTCGGCAAACCGACGATGGTGCGTTTGGTGTCGGGCGTGGATATGGCCGCAATGTCGCGGTTGTCTCACTGGCCGGTCTGGCGTGGCTGTCGTCTGGCAGTACGCCCGGTCGAGGTGAATACGGTGTGCCCATTCGCCGAGCGACGGACTTCACTCTGAAAGCCTGCAAGTCCAGTGGATACATCAATGTGTCTGAAGGTCAGTCGCACGGGCCGATGTATGGGCATGGGTTTGCGACGCTGTACCTGGCAGAGGTTTATGGAATGTCTGCGCGGCGGGACGTTCGCGTTAAGCTCAAGAAGGCGACCCAACTGATCATCGACTGTCAGAACAAAGAAGGCGGCTGGCGATACGAAAACCAGCCGAGTGAAGCCGACATTTCTGTGACCGTGTGTCAGATCATGGCTCTGCGTGCCGCCCGGAATTGCGGAATCTTTGTGCCAAAGGACACGGTCGAGCGGTGTATTGAGTACGTGAAGGACTGCCAGAACGACGATGGCGGATTTCGTTACCAGTTGGTTCGTCGGAGCCGCAGTCAGTTTGCACGGTCAGCTGCTGGGCTTGTGGCGCTGTACAGTTCTGGCGTGTATGAAGGCCCCGAGATTACTCGAGCGTTAAGCTTTCTGGAGCGTCAGCGGCCCGGCGGGTTTATTGATCCGCATTACTTTTATGGCCAGTACTACGCGGTTCAAGCGATGTATCAGGCTGGCGGGGCGCACTGGAATGCCTGGTTCCCGCGAATTCGCGACCAGTTGCTTCGGGATCAGGGCCGCGACGGGAGCTGGACCGACAGCACCTTCTCCAATGAATACGCAACGGCGATGGCCTGTATCATCCTGCAGCTCCCGAATAACCACTTGCCGATTCTCAAACGCTGACCAGTGGGCCAATGCCAGTAGATCATTCCGTTAGAGTCGATGCCCACTCGTTAATGGAATTCGCCACCGCGATCTTTGTCGCAAAGGGAGTGCCGGCCGATGAAGCCGGGCAGGTGGCAGGCAGCCTGGTCGAATCGAATCTGTGCGGTCATGAGTCGCACGGCGTCGTGCGCGTCACGGAGTACCTCGACCTGCTGGAATGCGGTGAACTGCACACCGAGGTCTCACTGGACGTCATTACTGAAACCGCCGGTTTGCTTGCATGCGATGCGAATCTTGGTTTCGGACAGGTGCAGATGCGACGCCTGATTGACCGGCTTGAGCCAATGGTGTGCGAAGCTGGTGTGGCGTGCGCCACTGTCCGCAATTGTGGTCACGTCGGACGACTCGCTGAGTGGGTGGAAGAGGTCGCACGACGTGGACTCGCGAGTTTTCTCACCGTGAACGACAACGGTGTCTTGAGGTGTGTAGCGCCACCGGGTGGATCCGAACCGTGCATCAGCACGAACCCGATTGCCATTGGTGTACCCGCCATCGGTGAGCCAATGGTCGTGGATGTCTCCACGAGCGTTGTTGCGAACGGGAAAATCCGGGTGGCTCAAATCTCAGGCGAGGCTGCTCCGGATGGCTGGCTACTGGACGCCGATGGCCGACCCACGAACGATCCGAATACTCGGTTTGGTGAAGTGCCGGGTTCCATCTTACCGATGGGCGGTTACAAGGGATTTGGCTTGGGTCTGTTCTTCGACATGCTCGTTGGAGGCTTGAGTGGAGGTCACTGCCCGCCCGCACCCGATGGTACGGTCGAGTGCAACAATGTCCTGCTCATCGCGTTTGATCCGGAGCGATTTCACGGACTGGACGCATTTCAGGCTGAGGCAAAACGCCTGACGGACTCTATTCGAGCGAGCCGTCGGCAAGAGGGTGTTGAAAAGATTCGATTGCCGGGTGATCGCAGTCAGCAGACCCGCTCGGAACGGCTCCGCGATGGCGTGCCACTGGACAGAGGCACGTGGTCGGAGCTTTGTCGGGCGGGTCAGGCCCTTGGCGTTGCCGCACCGCCTGTGTGAGCTCTTGATGACGGCCGACGCCCGCTTATGCAGCTTCGCGGAACCGTAGCGTCGGCTTTTCGACCGTGACCAGTGTGCCTGGTGGAATTGCACGGTTCATGACTGAGGCTCCGGCTCCCACGATTGACCCGGCCCCGATCACTGTTTCGCCACCCAGCACTGAAGCGTTCGAGTAGACAATCACGCCAGCTTCGAGCGTTGGATGTCGCTTTTGTCCGCGAATAATGTTTCCCTCTTCGTCACGCGGGAAATTGACAGCACCCAGTGTCACGCCCTGGTACAGCGTCACGTGGCCGGCGATCTCGCACGTTTCTCCAATCACGACGCCTGTGCCGTGATCAATGAAGAACGATTCGCCAATCGTCGCACCCGGATGAATGTCGATCCCAGTTCGGCTGTGAGCCCACTCGGTCAGCATGCGAGGAATCAGTGGTACACCTGCGACATGCAGTTGATGAGCCAGCCGGTAGACCGAGATTGCTTCCAGACCGGGATAACAGATCACGATTTCGTCGCATGCCAGAGACGCCGGATCAGCGGCGTGAGCTGCTTCAACGTCCTGCGCCAGAACGTGGCGGATTTCCGGGAGTGATTCCAGCAGCCCAAGTGCAATTGAATGCGCTTCTGGTTCGAAGTCATGTTCGGGTCGATGGAGTCGAACGGACGCGTTGCAGTTGGCCCGGTAACAAAGAGCACGGCTGATCTGGCTGGTCAGTGCAGGCAGCAGAGAGCAAACGATTGCCATCGTGTTCGAGGCAGTCGCGATGCATGCATGCACGTTGCGCTGGCGATAACCCGGAAAAAGCAGCTCCTGAAGCTGTCGGGCGATCTCAACAACTGCTGCAGCGTTCGGAAGCGGGCTGTCGTTCAAATGCGAGATCGTCTGCAGTTCCTGATACGACAGCATCAGCTGATTGCTGATCTGTCCGACCGGATCGGGGATGGTAGATTCGAGGGACATCTCAATCGCGACCACAGGCAGGACGAAGCAGACCCGTTCTGAATCGTCCTGACGTTCGATAAAGATGAGCGAATTTCTACCGTCGCGCCGATGACTGCCGCCGCTACGTATGAGCGAGTCGGCTAATTGTCGCAGACGGAACATCCGTCACGGCCGGATCTGGACTAACAGGTCCAAAGCGACGGCCCAAACGAACTGATAGCCGAGAGCGACCGTGTCTATTCTGGCACACCGGTTGCCGCGACCTGTTCGACAGGCTGTTCATTCACTTCCCATGGCGTGGTCAGCCACAGAATGGCTCGGCCGTCCTGGCTACTGGTGAGCACCGAACTTCCGTCTGGCGAGAATGCGACGGACGTGACCTCTCGTGTGTGACCGTCGAGTGTCAGAATCTCCTTCTGAGAATCGAGTTCCCACAATTTGACCGTGCCGTCCTCGCTGGATGTCACGACTCGCGTTGGGTTCGGACCCGGCGAAAACGCAGCGGAAGTCACACCAGCGGTATGGCCCGACAGGACTCCCGGACGTTCGTTATCATCCGCCAGAAGCGGCTTTCCGGTTTCGCGATCCCAGACGCGAGCCGTGTCATCGGCTCCGGCCGTGACGATGAACTTCGCGTCGTCCGAAAAGCGTGCCGCCAGGACAGCTTCTTCATGCCCTTCATACTGCATGATTTTCTCGCCCGATTCCCTGTCCCATAACCTTGCCGTACCGTCACTGGACGCACTCAGCACCAATGATCCGTCCGGCGAGAAGATTGCAGAATTCACGTCGCCCGCATGGCCTGCGAAGGTTCGGACGACGTCACCTGTCGCTGCATCCCAAAGTTTCACCGTCCCGTCGTCGCTCGCTGTGAGTACGTATTTTCCGTCCGCATCGGGTGAAAACACGCTGGAATTCACACTATCTGTGTGTCCGTTTTCACCTTGGAATTTCTTCAGGTCGGCGCCGCTCTCGACGTCCCAAATACGCGCGACCATGTCTCGGCTCCCCGTAACAATCCGTTTCCCGTCAGGCGAAAAGTTAGCCGACGTGACTCCGCCGTGCGGTGCATATCTTTCGAGAGTTTCCTTTGTTTTGAGGCTGAGAAGTTGGACGTCGCTGCCACCCAGTACCAGCAGACCCGGACCTCGCGGCGATTGCGCGAAGAGAGCCGATGAAAGTCCAGCACCGAATGTCATGCCGGGCTGTTTGGCAATCGCGGCTGACTCGCCAACAAATTTCCACAGGTGAATTCGCTGATTCACAATGTCCACGGCCAGTGCTGTATCACCGGTGCCGTTGATTGCGACACCGTCCAGTGCCGATTCCGCGTTGTAAGCTGTCAGTTCGGTGGCCGTGTCGGTGTCCCACAGTCGGGCCTGCCCATCCGCACACGCAGTCAGCACGTGATGTGTTCCGGGTCTGACTGCAAGACCAACCACGGCCTGTTCGTGATTCAGGATCAGGTCTGTGATCTCTTTGCCGGTTTCGATGTTCCATTGAGCCACGGACTGATCGCGCGATGATGTCACAGCACGATTGGTCCCTGGCACGAAGGCGGCGCCCGTTATTTTCTGTAATGGAGCGTGACCGCGCAGGTCAAACAGCAATTCCCCCGTCTTCCACTTCCAGAGTTTGACGCGGCCACGCGAATCTCCAGACAGCACCAGAGAACCGTCGCTGGAGACTGCCACGGCAGTCACTTCACTCGTATGACCGTTTTCTTCG
>CAYSJO010000001.1:0-8980 GCA_964431285.1 uncultured Planctomycetaceae bacterium | reverse complement strand
CCCCCTTCTTCCTCCCCTCCCTCGTCCACCCCGGGGTCCCCCGCGCGTTTTTTTAATTTGCTCCTCCCTGGTGTTATGGTTTTGTGGGGCGGGGGGCCCCCCACCCCGACCCGCAGACGCGAACGATCAGCGGCTTTGTCGAGGTCGACAATCGCCAACTCAAGTTGCCACTTCTACCAGGAACTTTCGTCCAGGCCAGAATCGAAGGTCCGGAACTGTCTGAAAGCCTCGTTGTGCCTCGAGAGGCCATTATTGGCAACGGCCTCGGTCATGGTCATGTGTTCCTGGTGGCGGATGGACGGGCTGTCGAACGGGCCATCAGGGTTTCGCGCCGTTTGGAAGGGGTCGCCTTCGTCTCCAGTGGATTGGCCGCGAGCGAAGAGCTGATCCTCACGAATCTTGACGTACTTCGAACTGACGCTCGCATCGATGTGCAGTCTCGGACCAGCCTCGATGACGAACTCGCTGGCGAGCAACTGCTGCGTCGCATCGAATCGACAACCGCAGCCGCTCAGGGAACGTCGATCACGCCGGACTCGAGTTCGTGACCCTGTTGCATCGCCAGACTGGAGCGTCTCCGTCCTTACTAAGACCCCCGGATCTCGCTCATCGGAATACTCGAGCACCGGAATTGGGAAAAGTGAAAAGGATTCTGCGCCGTGTCTTTGACACCCTGACAGGCCATCCATAGACTCCCCGCCCTCCAGCGGGCGGCTGGCGTTCGTTGGAGCTTCGGAATGCACAAACCCGACGGTCGATCCTCTATCGCCGATGCGATGAGGTGGTCATCCCAAGTTACCTCAATTGCCATAGAGCTGGCATTGCCAGCCGGTGGTGGGCTCTGGCTGGATCGGAAGTACGGCACCATGCCGTGGCTCACGATCTTTGGGGCGTTGATCGGCGGGTATCTGGCATTTCGAGGACTGCAGCAGCTCATCAGAGATTTGGAGAAGTGAGTTCCCCGCCTGACAGCCATCGCTCGGAACATTCCGCCCTGCGAAATGCCGTCCGGCTGACACTTTTCGGAATTCTGTCCTGGCTGTTGCTGGCCGGACCAGCTTGGTGGATTGCGGACCGGGCCGGACTTATCGGCGTTTCCGCGGCTGCAGTGCTGTGTTTGTTGCCTGGCTATCTGGCAGTCACTGTCCGAAGCTGGGCGGGCAGCTCCCAGTCCACGTTTATGCTGGCAGCTGGGGGGATTCGCCTGGGGTTTGTTCTGACGGGTGTTCTGGTTGTTAAGTTCAAGTTGCCTGATGTCGGGATGTCAGAGTTCCACGTCTGGTTGATTGCCTTTTACCTGTTGACGCTGGCCTTCGAGACACAACTCGTGGTGCGTGAGCAGGCCAAGCCTGAGTAATTCGGGTCACGTGTTCATGACCGGCTCGTTCGTTCGACCGGTTCAGTTGTTTCATGGTGGAAATCCATGGCAGGTCCTGACCATTTTCATCACGTTCGCGACTTTCCATTCTTCGAGATGCCATTAGGCCTCGGAGTGGACCTCGCGAAGTGGTTTGAAGGCAACCCTCACGTTCATGTGGCGGCGGGTGCCACTGGCATTCCCCTGCCGATGATTCCGGGCATTCACTTTCAGATCACCAAGTTCATGGTGCTGCAGGTTATTGCCGCAGCACTCACGCTTCTCATCTTTCGGGGCCTCGCAAAGCGAGTGCAGACCGGGGAACCAACGCAGGGTCGGTTCTGGAATTTCTGGGAAGCGATTGCTCTGTTCGTGCGCGACGAAGTCGTGCGGCCTACGATCGGTGACGGGCATCACGACGACGGCGAACATGACGACCACAGCTCGGAGTCACATTCAGGGCACTACGCCGATCAGTTCCTGCCCTTCATCCTGAGCTGTTTCTTCTACATCCTGTTCTGTAACCTGCTCGGTGCTATTCCGATGCTGGGTTCTCCGACCGGGTCAATTTGCGTGACTGGTGTCCTGGCTGTCTGTGCATTCGGGTTCAATCTTTTCCAGGGTGTGCAGCACTTGGGTGGAATCGGCGGTTTTCTGAGCAACTTCTGGCTCGAACTCGGTCTTGAAGGAGCAATGAAGCTCGTGATCGGTGTCCTGATCTGGGTCATCGAAGTGTTCGGGCTGCTCGTGAAGCACGGCGTGCTCGCCGTCCGGCTCTTTGCCAACATCATGGGCGGCCACACAGTGGTTGGAGTAATCCTGGGCTTCATTGCGTACGAGGGAGTCGCGGGCGAACCGCTGCAATTACTCGTAGCGCCGGCCAGCGTGGGTGGTCAGGTTTTGATCGGACTGCTGGAGCTTTTTGTGGGTTTCCTGCAGGCCTACGTGTTTGCGTATCTGACGACGATTTTCCTGTCTTCCTGCATTCACAAACATTGATCGTGACCACAGGTAGGCGAATTGAACTCAAGAGGGTTGTTTCCCTCTGCATACAAGACGTTTTCAAAGTGCGGTCCTGACACAAGGAGATTTTACGACATGTCACAAGCAGTCAAGCTCGTCACCATGGCCTCTGCGGTCATGCTCGGCTTTGCCGTCCCAGCATTCGCGCAGGATGCTGCCGGAGCGGCCGAGACATTGAATTCGGCAGCTATTGGAGCTGGCATCGTCCTGCTCGGCGCCGGTTTTGGTATTGGAAAAATTGGTTCGTCCGCCGTGGAAAGTATGGCGCGTCAGCCCGAAAAAGCCGGCGATATTCGCGGTGCGATGATCGTGGCGGCCGCCCTGATCGAAGGTGCCGCATTCTTCGCCCTGATCGTCTGTCTGGCAGCCTGATCTCTGACCTCGCACCGGTGCCTTCGAACGTCCGAAGGTTGACCAGCGTGGAGTCTGACTATTCGCGAGGCCCTGCGATGCAAAAGTGGCAACCCGCCCGCATCTGGATTCTGGCACTGATTGGAGCGTTTGCTCTGACCGTCAGTCCGGCAATGCCCCACATCGTGACTGCCGCCGATGACCCGGCTCAAGCGGGTGAGAGCAGTGATCACGGTGGACACGACGCTGGTGTTCCGATTGGCTGGGAACGCGATCTGGTTTTGTGGTCGCTCATCACGTTTGTGTTGTTTGTCATTGTGTTGAAGAAGGTGGCGTGGGGGCCGCTGGTTGACGGACTCGACAACCGCGAGTCGAAATACCGGAAGCTGCTGGGCGATGCTCAGGCAGATCGCGACCGGGCTTTGGAGATGCTGGCCGAGTACGAAGCGAAGTTGAAGTCGGCTCAGGCGGATGTGGACGAGATCATTGCCGAAGCTCGCCGTGACGCGTCACGTACGAAGACGGACATTATCGCTGCCGCCAATACAGAGGCTGAGACCACACGGAATCGGGCTTTGGATGACATTGGTCGGGCTCGAGATCAGGCCCTGGACGCGATCTTTGAACACATGCGGGAGAACGTGGTGGCGGCGACCGAGAAGGTCCTCGCTCGATCACTCTCGAGTGACGATCACCAGCGACTCGTTGATGAGGCGCTTGCGGAAGTCTCAGCGAACTGAATCATCTGGCCGCACGCCGATGGCTGCGGTCACTCATTGAGGTCAGCATGGCAGACGTGTCGGAAAACGCCAAAGTCAAAAGCGTTCTGGAAGATCCCAGTTCGCAGGCGATTGCGCACGTTTATGCGGTTGCCTTCCTGGATGCCTCGGGTGATCTTGAGGAGTTTGGTTCTTTCGTCGAGGACGTGCTGCATTCGAGTGCCGAGTTTAACCACCTGTTGACCAGCGGACTGATGAACCGGGACGAGGCGATCGCTGTGATCGAACGCGTTGTCGGTGATGTGGGAAGTCCTGGGTTTGTGAACTTCCTACGCGTTCTGGCGCGGCACGATCGACTGGAATTGCTGCCAGTCATTCATGAAGCCTCGCGACTGGAAAATGAAAAGCGAAACAACCAGCAGCGTGTCCATGTGCTGAGTGCTCAGCCACTGGAAGACGCAGCGGTCGAACGTGTCCGTGACCGGATCGCGGAGGTGTTTGACTGTGAACCGATTATCCAAACCGCGTCGGACCCGAGGCTCATTGGTGGTCTTGTGATCCGCGTTGGAAACAGTGTTTACGACGGCTCGCTCCGTAATCGCCTGAATCAACTGGCGAAGCGGATGCAGCAGAGGAGTCTCCATGAAATTCAAAGCGGACGAGATCGCTTCAGTCCTCCAGAAGGAGATTGAAGACTTTCAGGGGCAGATCGCGACCAGCGAAGTTGGGCGCGTCCTGGAAGTCGGCGATGGCATCGCGCGCGTGTACGGCCTGAGGTCCGCGATGGCGGGCGAGATGGTCGAGTTCCAGAATGGCGTCCGCGGCCTGGTCTTCAATCTCGAAGAAAACTCGGTGGGTGTCATCCTGCTGGGCGACTTCAAGGAGATCAAAGAAGGCGACGAAGTCAAAACTGTGGGCGCGCTGTTGTCCGTGCCCGTGGGTGACACATTGATCGGTCGAGTCGTCGATCCACTGGGTAATCCACTGGATGGGAAAGGCCCGATCGTCAGCAGTGAAACTCGTCCCGTTGAGACGATCGCGCCAGGAATCGCCGGTCGGCAGCCGGTGAAACAGCCACTGCAGACGGGAATCAAGGCCGTCGACTCGATGACGCCCATCGGTCGTGGACAGCGAGAACTGATCATCGGCGACCGTAAGACCGGTAAGACAGCCGTCGCGGTCGACACGATTCTCAACCAGAAGGGCGGAGATGTCATTTGCGTCTACGTCGGTTGTGGTCAACGGGCCGCGAACGTTGCAGCCGTTGTCGAGGCCCTGACCGAGCACGGGGCCATGGATTACACGATCGTGGTTACGGCGTCTGCGTCAGACCCGGCTCCGTTGCAGTACATCGCGCCATACGCCGGCGCGGCCATGGCCGAACACTTTATGTATCAGGGCAAGCACACCCTGGTCATTTACGATGATCTGACAAAACAGGCTCAGGCTTATCGCGAACTGTCGCTGCTGATGCGACGTCCGCCGGGCCGTGAAGCGTATCCCGGTGACGTGTTTTACTGTCACAGCCGACTGCTGGAACGAGCCGTCAAACTCAGTGATGAACTGGGTGGTGGTTCGATGACCGCGTTGCCGATTATCGAAACGCTGGAAGGTGAAGTCTCGGCTTACATTCCGACCAATGTGATTTCGATCACCGACGGCCAGATCTACCTTGAACCGGACCTGTTCTTCGCCGGTGTTCGACCGGCTATCAATGTTGGTATCTCGGTATCCCGGGTCGGTGGTAACGCTCAGACAAAGGCGGTGAAGAAAGTCGCTGGTTCTCTGCGACTGGACCTCGCCGCATTTCGGGAACTGGAAGCGTTCGCTCAGCTTGGCACCGAACTCGATAAGGCGACGCAACTGCAGCTCGACCGCGGCTATCGCATGGTGGAACTGCTGAAACAGCCTCAGTTCGAACCACTTCACTTTGCCGACCAGACCATCAGCATTTTTGCCGGAACGTACGGCTACTTCGATACCGTGCCGGTCAAGGACGTGGCGGAGATTGAAGTCGAATTGCTGCAGTTTGTTCGCGAGCAGAAGTCGGAAGTTCGCGATGCGATTATCGAGACCGAGGCATTGAGCGACGAACTTGTGGACTCACTCAAAGATGCTCTGGCCGACTTCGTCAAGACGCTGGAAGGTCGATTCGACGCAGACTGAACAAGAGTCGCGTGCGTTAAATAGTAAACAGTAGAACAACCTGGCTCGCTGCCCGACGGCGGCAACCCCTGTGGACTTATTTCAATGGCCAAAGCACGAGCCATTATCAAACGCCTTAAGGCAGTCAAGAACATCCGGAAGATCACCCGGACCATGGAGCTGATCGCGACGGCGCGATTCAAGAAGGCCATGGACCGAGCGAGCGACGCGGCTGCGTACACTCAAAAGATCTCCCAGATCGTCGCTGATCTTTCGAATGCCGAATTGAGTTTCTCACATCCGCTTCTGACTCAGCCGGATGAACAGGCAAAAAACGTGTTGCTCGTCCTGACATCCAACCGCGGACTGTGCGGTGGCTACAACGGCAGCGTGCTGCGGCATGTCACACGGCGGATCAAGAATGCGGCGGACGGCGAAGAATTGTCGTTGGAAGTTGCCGGAAAACGCGGGATCAACTTTCTGAATTTTCAGGGATTCGAATTCAATCGCACATTCCTGAACTTCGAAGACAAGCCGACCTTCGACGAAGTCGAAGAGATCGCCGACCGTTACGTCGAAGGATTCGTTAAAGGCGAAATCCATCGACTCGATGTGGCCTACACGAAGTTTCAATCCGTGTCGCGTCAGTCGGCCGTCATCGAGACGCTGCTGCCGATCGGCTCACTGGGCGACGAAGAAGAAAAAACAGACGGTGGTGGCGGAGTCGACTACGAATTCCTGCCGTCACCTGAAGACATTCTGGAAGAGATTGTACCGGCCGCGTTCAAGGCTCGTTTGTTCAAGTGCTTCCTGGACGCAGCAGTCAGCGAGCAGATTGCCCGCATGGTCGCGATGAAGGGTGCCACCGAGAACGCCGGTGACATGATCAGCACTCTGTCGATGCAATATAACCGGGCACGACAATCACAGATTACATCCGAGCTGAGTGAAATCATCGGCGGAGCGGCCGCTCTCGATTAAAAATTGATTGTGAGATTCCGCCGCACGCGGCGCCGAGTCACCAACCGTAGGAAAACGACACATGTCGACTGCCACCGAGACAGAAACGAACATTGGTCACGTCACGCAGATCATCGGTTCAACCTTCGATGCCGAGTTCGCCGAAGACGCACTGCCGGAAATCTACAACGCTCTGGTCGTCGACACTGAGCTGAAAGGCGTTCACGTCAAGGTGACTGGTGAAGTCCAGCAGCACCTCGGTGGCGGACGCGTTCGTTGCGTCGCACTGGGTTCGACCGACGGGATGGCTCGCGGGATGGAAGCCGCCGACACGGGAAAACCCGTCTCGATTCCCGTGGGCAAAGAAACACTGGGGCGAGTCTTTAATGTCCTTGGCGAACCGATCGATGGTCGCGGGGATGTAACCACGGAAGAATCGTGGCCGATTCACCGTGATGCCCCGAAGCTGGAAGATCTGAGTTCCAAGACCGAGATTTTCGAAACAGGTATCAAGGTCGTCGACCTTCTGACGCCGTTCGTGCGTGGTGGTAAAGCCGGTCTGTTCGGCGGAGCCGGCCTGGGCAAGACCGTCATTCTGACCGAGCTGATTGCCCGTATTGCCAGTGCTCACGGTGGTTACTCGGTATTCGCAGGTGTCGGCGAGCGAACACGTGAAGGAAACGACCTGAGGCTCGAAATGCAGGAAACGAAGATCGGTGATACCGGTCGATCGGTTATCGAGCAAACCACGATGGTCTTCGGTCAGATGAACGAACCGCCGGGTGCCCGCTTGCGAGTCGCTCTGACGGGCCTGACGATGGCGGAGTGGTTCCGCGATGCGACTGGTGCTGACACGCTGCTGTTTGTCGACAACATCTTCCGCTTCTCACAGGCCGGCTCGGAAGTGTCCGCTCTTTTGGGCCGCATGCCCAGTGCCGTGGGTTACCAGCCGACTCTTGGAACCGAGCTGGGTGGTCTGCAGGAACGGATCACCTCGACAAAGAAGGGAGCGATCACGTCGGTGCAGGCCGTTTACGTCCCGGCCGATGACCCAACCGACCCCGCTCCAGCAACGGCGTTCAGCCACCTCGACGCGTTCATCTATCTCGAAAGAAAGATCACGGAAAAAGGTATCTACCCGGCCATCGATCCACTGGCCTCATCCAGTCGAGTGCTCGACCCGCAGTATGTCGGTCAGCGGCATTACGCGGTTGCCCGTCGCGTGCAGGTGACTCTGCAGCGTTATCGCGAATTGCAGGACATCATCGCGATTCTCGGCGTCGACGAACTGGCCGAGGAAGACAAACTGATTGTCCATCGCGCACGTCGGATCGAGCGGTTCCTGTCCCAGCCATTCCTCGTGGCGGAAGTCTTCACGGGTAAGGCCGGTAAGATCACACCGTTGGAAGACACGATTCGCAGCTTCGAAGAAATCTGTGACGGCAAATGGGATCATCTGCCGGAATCGGCCTTCATGTATGTCGGCGCCGTTGATGAAGCTGCTGAACAGGCCGAACGCATGGCGGCGGAAGCCTGAGTATTGCTTAGGTCAGATTACCGGATTCGATTCAGCAAAGCAGACTCATGGCAAGCGAACTTCAACTCGTCGTTGTGACACCGGAAACGACGTTTCTTGATGAGCCGGTCGAGTCGTTGCAGTTCCCACTGTTCGACGGCCAGGCGGGAGTCCTCCCCGGACGTGCCCCGCTGGTGGGGCGTCTGGGTTGTGGCAAACTTCACGTCCGCAATGCCGACGGAGAACGGTCATATTTTCTGGATGGTGGCTTCGTACAGATCACCGGCGAGACCGTCACGCTACTGACCGCCCGGTGCATACCGACTGCTGACATCGACAGTGACGCAGCGAAGCAGTCACTCGAAGACGCCTTGAGCCGACCGGCAGCCAGTGACACGGAGATCGAGTCACGCTTCCAGGATCAGGAACGGGCCCGCCGCATGATGAGTCTTAAGCGCTAGAGTCACGTACGTCTGAATCTCAACAAGGCTCGATTCCTCACTGGGGAATCGGGCCTTGCTTCGTAAACCGCTTAGTCGTGGATCTTGAGAGTCGAATCCCGCACACTGCCGATCAGGCTGGTCTGCACGGTTTCACATCCTGACACGGCACAACGAGACAACAATGAATTCAACGTACCATCGAACCATATGGCGCAGATCTCTGACACACATCACGGGTATGGCCGTCCTGGTTCTGTTCGTCGCTGGCGATAACGTCGTTTACTGCCAACTGCCAGAAGACAGTGCCCGAGCCATCCGGGAAGCTGCGACTGAACAAAGTGCTCAGGCCGCACTGAAGGACGCGATCGGACGTCTGAAGTCCGGGGACATGACTGGATTCATTGAATTCTATTTTCCGATCGATGAACTTCGTGAAGCTCGCAAGGGTAAGATCGGGAAGTCTTTC